>NZ_CP072827.1:3130000-3495000 GCF_017916255.1 Streptomyces mobaraensis NBRC 13819 = DSM 40847 | reverse complement strand
AAATCCCGTGTGAATCTGGCGGGACCACCCGCTAAGCCTAAATATTCCCTGGTGACCGATAGCGGATAGTACCGTGAGGGAATGGTGAAAAGTACCGCGGGAGCGGAGTGAAATAGTACCTGAAACCGTGTGCCTACAAGCCGTGGGAGCGTCGCACAGGGAGCTTGCTTCTTGTGTCGTGACTGCGTGCCTTTTGAAGAATGAGCCTGCGAGTTTGCGGTGTGTTGCGAGGTTAACCCGTGTGGGGAAGCCGTAGCGAAAGCGAGTCCGAATAGGGCGATTGAGTAGCGCGCCCAAGACCCGAAGCGGAGTGATCTAGCCATGGGCAGGTTGAAGCGGAGGTAAGACTTCGTGGAGGACCGAACCCACCAGGGTTGAAAACCTGGGGGATGACCTGTGGTTAGGGGTGAAAGGCCAATCAAACTCCGTGATAGCTGGTTCTCCCCGAAATGCATTTAGGTGCAGCGTCGTGTGTTTCTTGCCGGAGGTAGAGCACTGGATAGGCGATGGGCCCTACCGGGTTACTGACCTTAGCCAAACTCCGAATGCCGGTAAGTGAGAGCGCGGCAGTGAGACTGTGGGGGATAAGCTCCATGGTCGAGAGGGAAACAGCCCAGAGCATCGACTAAGGCCCCTAAGCGTACGCTAAGTGGGAAAGGATGTGGAGTCGCAGAGACAACCAGGAGGTTGGCTTAGAAGCAGCCACCCTTGAAAGAGTGCGTAATAGCTCACTGGTCAAGTGATTCCGCGCCGACAATGTAGCGGGGCTCAAGCGTACCGCCGAAGTCGTGTCATTGCAGTACATACCTCTAACGGGGACTGTGATGGGTAGGGGAGCGTCGTGTGCCGGGTGAAGCAGCCGCGGAAGCGAGTTGTGGACGGTTCACGAGTGAGAATGCAGGCATGAGTAGCGATACACACGTGGGAAACGTGTGCGCCGATTGACTAAGGGTTCCTGGGTCAAGCTGATCTGCCCAGGGTAAGTCGGGACCTAAGGCGAGGCCGACAGGCGTAGTCGATGGACAACCGGTTGATATTCCGGTACCCGCTTTGAAACGCCCAATATCGAATCAGGCGATGCTAAGTCCGTGAAGCCGTTCCGGACCCTTCGGGGAATGGAAAGTGGTGGAGCCGACGATCCAGACTTGTAGTAGGTAAGCGATGGGGTGACGCAGGAAGGTAGTCCAGCCCGGGCGGTGGTTGTCCCGGGGTAAGGGTGTAGGCCGTGTGGTAGGCAAATCCGTCACACGTTAAGGCTGAGACCTGATGCCGAGCCGATTGTGGTGAAGTGGATGATCCTATGCTGTCGAGAAAAGCCTCTAGCGAGTTTCATGGCGGCCCGTACCCTAAACCGACTCAGGTGGTCAGGTAGAGAATACCGAGGCGTTCGGGTGAACTATGGTTAAGGAACTCGGCAAAATGCCCCCGTAACTTCGGGAGAAGGGGGGCCATGTCCGGTGATGGGATTTACTCCTTGAGCTGGGTGTGGCCGCAGAGACCAGCGAGAAGCGACTGTTTACTAAAAACACAGGTCCGTGCGAAGCCGTAAGGCGATGTATACGGACTGACGCCTGCCCGGTGCTGGAACGTTAAGGGGACCGGTTAGCTTGGATTCGTCCAGGCGAAGCTGAGAACTTAAGCGCCAGTAAACGGCGGTGGTAACTATAACCATCCTAAGGTAGCGAAATTCCTTGTCGGGTAAGTTCCGACCTGCACGAATGGCGTAACGACTTCTCGACTGTCTCAACCATAGGCCCGGTGAAATTGCACTACGAGTAAAGATGCTCGTTTCGCGCAGCAGGACGGAAAGACCCCGGGACCTTTACTATAGCTTGATATTGGTGTTCGGTTCGGCTTGTGTAGGATAGGTGGGAGACTGTGAAGCATGCACGCCAGTGTGTGTGGAGTCGTCGTTGAAATACCACTCTGGTCGTGCTGGATGTCTAACCTGGGTCCGTGATCCGGATCAGGGACAGTGTCTGGTGGGTAGTTTAACTGGGGCGGTTGCCTCCTAAAGGGTAACGGAGGCGCCCAAAGGTTCCCTCAGCCTGGTTGGCAATCAGGTGTTGAGTGTAAGTGCACAAGGGAGCTTGACTGTGAGACCGACGGGTCGAGCAGGGACGAAAGTCGGGACTAGTGATCCGGCGGTGGCTTGTGGAAGCGCCGTCGCTCAACGGATAAAAGGTACCCCGGGGATAACAGGCTGATCTTCCCCAAGAGTCCATATCGACGGGATGGTTTGGCACCTCGATGTCGGCTCGTCGCATCCTGGGGCTGGAGTCGGTCCCAAGGGTTGGGCTGTTCGCCCATTAAAGCGGTACGCGAGCTGGGTTTAGAACGTCGTGAGACAGTTCGGTCCCTATCCGCTGTGCGCGTAGGAGTCTTGAGAAGGGCTGTCCCTAGTACGAGAGGACCGGGACGGACGAACCTCTGGTGTGCCAGTTGTTCTGCCAAGGGCATGGCTGGTTGGCTACGTTCGGGAGGGATAACCGCTGAAAGCATCTAAGCGGGAAGCCTGCTTCGAGATGAGGACTCCCACCCACTTGATGGGGTAAGGCTCCCAGTAGACGACTGGGTTGATAGGCCAGGTGTGGAAGACCGGTAACGGTTGGAGCTGACTGGTACTAATAGGCCGAGGGCTTGTCCTCAGTTGCTCGCGTCCACTGTGTTGGTTCTGAAACCACGAACAACCAATATGCCGGTTGTTGATATGTTTCATAGTGTTTCGGTGGTCATAGCGTTAGGGAAACGCCCGGTTACATTCCGAACCCGGAAGCTAAGCCTTTCAGCGCCGATGGTACTGCATGGGGGACCGTGTGGGAGAGTAGGACGCCGCCGAACTAAATTTGATAAAGCCGTAGGCCCCGGATCGATGATGAATCGATCCGGGGCCTACGGCTTTTTTGCGTTTCCCGATAGCGTGGCCGTCATGAGCGGTCGCGCACAACTGATGTGGGATGAAGCGGTCACCGGTTACGACTTCGGCCCGGGACACCCCATGGACCCGGTACGCCTCGCCCTGACCATGCGGCTCGTCGAGGCGTTCGGACTCGACAAGGCGATGCAGGTGGTGGGGGCCAGGCCGGCCGGGGAATCGACGTTGCGGCTGGTGCACCGTCAGGACTACATCGACGCCGTCCGGGCGGCCTCGGCCGACCCTCGGGCCGCCGATCCTTCCTACGGGCTCGGGACCCCCGACGACCCCGCCTTCGTCGGCATGCACGACGCCTCCGCGCTGATCGCCGGCCAGTCCGTCGCCGCCGCGGAGGCCGTGTGGCGCGGCGAGGCCGCACACGCCGTCAACTTCGCCGGCGGGCTGCACCACGCGATGCCCGGCTCGGCGGCCGGCTTCTGCGTCTACAACGACGCCGCCCTCGCCGTCGCCCGGCTCCTCGAACTGGGCGCCGACCGCGTGGCCTACATCGACATGGACGTCCACCACGGGGACGGCGTCCAGGCCGCCTTCTGGGAGGACCCGCGCGTCCTCACCATCTCGCTGCACGAACACCCCCGCACCCTCTTCCCCGGCACCGGATGGCCGACGGAGACCGGCGCCCCGGAGGCCGAGGGCGGCGCCGTCAACGTGGCGCTGCCGGCCGGGACCGGTGACGCGGGATGGCTGCGGGCGTTCCACGCCGTCGTCCCCGAGCTGCTGGCCGCCTTCCGGCCGCAGGCGCTGGTGACCCAGCACGGGGCCGACACGCACTTCGAGGATCCCCTCGCGCATCTGACGGTGTCCCTGGACGCCCAGCGGCTCGTCGCCGAGTCCTGCCACGCCCTCGCCCACGAGCACGCCGACGGGCGCTGGGTGGCCCTGGGCGGCGGCGGGTACGCGGTCGTCGACGTCGTACCGCGGTCCTGGACGCACCTCTGCGCCATCGCCGCCGGCCGGCCCGTGGAGCCCGGCACGGCCGTCCCCGAGGACTGGCGGCACGAGGTCTACCGGCGCACCCGCCAGTGGGGGCCGCAGCGGATGACCGATGGACTGCGGCCCGAATGGCGGGACTTCGCGACGTCCGGATACGACCCCGCGGACCGCCTGGACCAGGCGATCCTGGCGACCCGCCGGGCCGTCTTCCCGGCCCACGGCCTGCTCCCCTGAGCCCCTGCCTCCCCGGGGGCTACTGCCTTCCCAAGGCCGCCGCCTCCCGGGGCGCCGCCTCCCGGGGCGCCGCCTGCCGGGGCGCCGCCTTCTCCGGGCGGCTGACGTCCTCGGCAGCCTCGGCCCGCAGCCGCCCTCCATCCCTCTGCCCCGCCCCCGCACCCAACCCCCGTACCCCGTCCCCGTCCACCCCCGTTACCCGTGCGTGGAACGCTTGCGCGCGCATCTGCTCGCCGCCGGCCTCGCCGGGGTCGTGGCCACCACCCGGGAGCGGAGCCTCGACCGCTATCGGCGGTTCGTGGCCGGGGACCCCCGGGTGCTGATGGGGCTGGAGCCGGAAAGTGACTGGCACTACGAGGATTTGTTACGGCTGATGGGCCAAAGGTGTGGAGTTTCAGCCGATCCTGAACAGACTTCCGGGCATGATGTGATCGATCCGGATCGAACGCTGGCGGCACTGGGAGCGTTCGCGGAACGCCTCCGCACGGTCGCCGCGAGGGGCGCTCCGGTGCTGATCGGTACCGGTCACCCCCACCGGCTCCTGGGTTTCTACGCCGGGTTGGCCGCAGGTCTGTCGGCGGCGGGATGTGCTGTCCTCACCCCAGCGCAGGGTCGAAGTATCGACATAACGACCCGGTTTGGCGTACGCACATACAACCTTGACTACGTCCGGGGAGTCGCGATGGTGCGCGAACCCGGCGCGCACGCCACCGCGAACGAGCCGGGCGCACACACGCATTCACCCCTCCCGCTTCGTACCGCGCTGGCCGCCGCGGCGGATGCCGGCGGGCCTCTCCCGGCCCTGGTCATCGGGGACCACGGGTGGGTCTGCGGGGCAGGTCAACTGGGCTTTGAGGCCATCGGACTGGCGGATTCCGACGACCCCGCCGTCTTCGTCGGAGAGGCCGAGGGGAGGGTGTCCGTGGCCGTTCCGCTTGATGACACTGTGCGGTCTGATTACTACCGACCGCTTACTCGCTATGTACTCAATCGAGCGTGTCTGTCACGGTAGGCGGCCGATGGCTGCTCCTCTTCCCCACTCGCATCACCCGCCCCTAATCTGGGGAGTGAGCGCGCAGCGACGAGGAGTCACCGGAGGGGAAGCCGGTGCGCGTCATGTGCGGAAGGTTCAGGTGTGTCATGGCTGCTGGCGAAAGGCCTCTCAACGAGGTCGTGTTCCTGACCGTGGCGGAAGTCGCCGCGGTGATGCGCGTGTCCAAGATGACCGTGTACCGCTTGGTGCACAGTGGTCATCTGCCGGCGATCCGGGTGGGTAGGTCCTTCCGGGTCCCAGAGCAGGCGGTGCACGAGTACCTCCGTGAGTCATTTGTGGGGGTGGAAACCGCCTGACGAGGACCTCGGATTACGCTGTTCGCCCGGTGCCGGGTAGGCTGGCCCGATGTAGGTCGTGTGGGCTCGGACGCCCCGCACCGAGTGAATCGATGTAAGCGAGGGTAGTCGTGGGCTCTGTTATCAAGAAGCGGCGCAAGCGGATGGCCAAGAAGAAGCACCGCAAGCTGCTCAAGCGCACTCGCGTTCAGCGCCGCAACAAGAAGTAAGCAGCGTCGCTGTGTTCGTCCCGCAGCCCTCTCATCGCCTCGGCGGTGGGAGGGCTGCGGTGCGTCCGGCCCCGGGTGGCCGGGGAGGCGCCGAGCCTCCTGTGAGGCGTACGGCGCCCGCGGTGGCGCCCGGGTCCCGCGGGGCCGGCCGGGGTGCTCCCGGTCGCGTACGGCCGTCCTCGCGGCCGTCCCGGGTCTCGCGTCCGTCCTCGCCACGCTTCCCGCGACTGGCCCCGAGGCCGTCCTCGCGGCCGGAAATGTCGCTCCCCGCGACGAGCGCACGTCACAGCGCGACGGCGACCCGCTACGGTGGCCGCCACAGGGCACCCGGAACCGGGTGGGGTGCGCCCCACGGAACGTCCTCGGGAACGCCCTTGGGATCCTCCTCGGGAACGTCCCCACGGAAGGGAAGGCGCTGACCTTGGGCAGGGTGGTGCTCGTCACCGGAGTCGCACGCCGGCTGGGCGGCCGGTTCGTCCGCCGGATCCTGCGGGAGCCCGGCGTCGAACGGGTCGTGGGCGTGGACGCGGTGCCGCCCGAGCACGGCCTGGGCGGGGCCGAGTTCGTCAGGGCCGACATCCGGCAGCCCGCCATCGCCCGGGTGCTGACCGAGTACGCGGTCGACACCGTCGTCCACATGGACGTCACCGGCACCCCGCTCGGTACGCGGAGCAGCGGCCGGGGGAGCCGGAGCACGGTCAAGGAGACCAACGTCATCGGCACCATGCAGCTGCTGGGCGCCTGCCAGAAGACCCCCTCCGTGCGGCGGCTGGTCGTGAAGTCCACCACGAGTGTCTACGGCTCGGCGCCCCGCGACCCCGCGGTCTTCACCGAGGCGACGCCGCCCAAATCGCTGCCCGGCGGCGGCTTCGCGAAGGACGCGGTGGAGGTCGAGGGCTACGTCCGGGGCTTCGCCCGCCGGCGGCCCGACGTGGCCGTGTGCGTGCTGCGCTTCGCCAACCTGCTCGGCCCCCGCGCCGACTCGCCGCTCGCCGAGTACTTCTCGCTGCCCGTACTGCCCACGGTCTTCGGCTTCGACCCCCGGCTGCAGTTCGTGCACGAGGACGACGCGGTCGAGGTGCTGCGGATCGCCGCCTCGGAGCCCGCCAGGGGCACGCTCAACAGCGGGACGTTCAACATCGCGGGCGACGGCGTCGTCCTGCTCTCACAGGCCGCCAGGCGCCTCGGACGCCCCACCCTGCCGTTCTTCCTCCCCAGCGTCACCTGGGCCGGCTCCGCGCTGCGCGCCCTGGGGATGCTGGACTTCTCCCCGGAGCAGATCCGGCTCCTCACCCACGGCCGGGTGGTGGACACCACCCAGATGCGGGAGACGCTCGGCTTCCACCCCCGGTACACCTCGGCGGGCGCCTTCGCCGACTTCACCCGGAGCCGCGGCACCGGCCTGCTGCCGCCCCACACCCTCGCCCGTACCGTCGACCGGATCGCCGCCGCGGTGCCTGCCGGCCGCGGCCTGAAGTGAGGAGCGCACGCACCATGGCGGACGCGAAGGTCATCCCGTTCGGCGAGGAGCCGCGCTCCCGGCGGCGGTCGCGGCGCGGCGCCCCGGGCGGACGGACACCGCGGACGGCGTCGGCGCCCCTCGCGCCCGTCCCGCCGCCGCGCGACGAGCCGGGGGAGCCGGAGGAGCCGGACGTGGCTGCCGAGGCGGCCGAGGCCGCCAGGGAGGCCGGGGACGGCTGGGAGCGGAAGGTCGCCCACGGGCTGAACTTCCTGCGCCGCCGGATCACCGGCGACTACGAGGTGGACGAGTTCGGCTTCGACAAGGAGCTCACCGACCAGGTCGTGCTCTCCGCCCTGCGCCCGTTCGCCGAGAAGTACTTCCGGGTGGAGGTGCGGGGCGTCGAGAACATCCCGGAGAAGGGCGCGGCGCTGGTCGTCGCCAATCACTCCGGGACGCTCCCGATCGACGGGCTGATGCTCCAGGTCGCCGTGCACGACCACCACCCGGCGGCACGGCACGTCCGGATGCTCGCCGCCGACCTGGTCTTCAAGCTGCCCGTCGTCAACGAGATCTCCCGCAAGCTCGGCCACACCCTGGCCTGCGCCGAGGACGCGCAGCGGCTGCTGGAGCGCGGCGAGGTGGTGGGGGTGATGCCGGAGGGCTTCAAGGGGATCGGGAAGCCGTTCTCGGAGCGGTACCGGTTGCAGCGGTTCGGCCGGGGCGGCTTCGTGTCGACGGCGCTGCGGGCCGGGGCGCCGATCGTGCCGTGCTCGATCGTCGGGGCCGAGGAGATCTACCCGATGATCGGCAACTCCAAGACGCTGGCGCGGCTGCTGGGACTGCCGTACTTCCCGCTGACGCCGACGTTCCCCTGGCTCGGGCCGCTGGGCGCGGTCCCGCTGCCGACGAAGTGGACGATCCAGTTCGGGGAGCCGGTGCCCACCGACGGCTATCCGCCGGAGGCGGCGGACGACCCGATGCTGATGTTCAACCTGACCGACCAGGTGCGGGAGACGATCCAGCACACGCTCTACAAGCTGCTGGTGCAGCGGCGCTCGGTGTTCTTCTGAGGGGTTCCTCTGACGGGGTTCTCCCGACCCGAAAACGGTGGCCGGCGTTCCCTTCCGGGAACACCGGCCACCGTCTTCACCTCGGGCCTGTCCGACCGCTACTTCTGCTCCTCGCCGTGGATGCCGAGCCCCGGGATGATGTCCGGGAGCAGCGGCGGGAGCGTGACGTCCGGCTGCTTGGACGGCTTGCCGTCCTTGCCGTGCGGTGCGGTGCCGGCCGGGCCGGAGCTCTCCGCGCTCGGGGCCGGGTGGAGCAGGCCGGTGCCGCCGAGCAGCCCTTCCTGCTCGTCCTGGGCGCTCTGGGAGGGCGCCGCCGGGCGGTGGGGCGGGTGCTTGTCGCCGCCGCTCGCCGACGTGCGGGGTGCGGGGTCGCTGTGACCCGGGGTGCTCCGGTGGTCGGTGCGCGGGGGCGTGGCGGCGTGCCGGCCGTGGTTCTCGTGCCGCTCCTTGTCGTGGATCAGCGACTGCAGCGGCTCGATCTCGTCGTCTATGGCCCTGAAGACCGAGCTGACGTCGTCCCGGACGTCGGTGAGCTGGAGCGGCAGCCGGTCGCGGAGCTGGCTCCAGCCCTCGCGGTGCGAGGCGGTGAACGACGAGAGGCGCCGCAGCGGCCCCAGCGAACCGTCCTGGTGGTACGCGGCCCGCAGCAGGCGGTGGCCCTCGGAGACGTCCTGCCGCATGCCGGTGAGGGTCTTGCGGATCTCGCTCAGCGACTCGTGGTCGAGGTGGCCGGAGCGGCCGCGCTCCATCAGCCGACGGGCCTCCTGGAGGCGGGTGGACGCCTGGTCGAGGAGGATGTCGCCGCGCTCGGAGTCGCTGTCGGCCATGCCGAGCTTGAGGTCCTCCATGCCGCGCTTGAGCCCGTAAAGGGTGTCGCCCGGCAGGGCGTTGGAGCTGGCGGCGGCGACTCCGCCGAGGGCTCCGGCCGCCACGCCCACCGTGAGGCCGCCGGCCGCGAGCCCCTTGGACCAGCGGGAGCGCGGCTTGAGCCGGCCGAGCGGGCCGGCCCGGTGGGCTCCCCGGCCCGAAGACCCGGCGGCCCCGGCCGACCCCGAAGAGGCCCTGCGGGGCTCCGGGACGGTCGCGGTACCGCCGGCGAACTGGGCTTCCATGGCGGCGATCAGCTGCGCCCGCTGCACGGTCCGCACCTCGGGATCGAGCTCCGGGGCGGGCAGTGCGGCGAGGCCGCCCGCCAGGCTCAGCAGCCGTTCCCGTTCGGCCTCGTCCGCCGGTGGGCCGGTCCGTACGGCCGCCTCGCCCTGGAGTTCCTGCCCCTCCAGGGCTTGGGCGAAGGCGTTCGCCCGCCGGTGCGCCGAAACGTTCGCGATCACAGGCGGCACCTCCTCTCGTCATGACGATCGACTCCCCCGGACACCTGGAGGTTGCACGCCTTGAGTGCATCCACTCGATCGAGTGAGTGTGTGCGGGCATGGCGCGACAGCGGGAAGTCTGCATCCCGCACAACGAGCGGCGTGGCAGTCGGGTTACGCGCCGCCGTCGCGGGCGGGCCGTCGGGGCGGCCGGCCGGCGGGTCCCGGCGGCGTCTCACCGGGGTCGGCGGCGTCTCAGCGGGCGTCGTCGGGGAGGAGCCGCGCGAGGGTGCGGACGGCCCGGTACTGCAGGGTCTTGATCGCGCCTTCGTTCTTCCCCATCACCCGGGCGGTCTCGGCGACCGACAGGCCCTGGAGGAAGCGCAGGGTGACGCACTCCTGCTGCTGGGGGTTGAGCTTGCGCACCGCCTCCAACAGGGCGGCGTTGGAAAGGGATTCGAGGACGGAGTCCTCGGGGCTGCGCTCGACCTCGTTGGCGTCGAGCATCTCGCCGGTGGTCACCTCCAGGCGGAACCGGGAGGACTTGAAGTGGTCCGCGACGAGGTTGCGGGCGATGGTGACCAGCCAGGCGCCGAAGTCCCGGCCCTGCCAGGTGAAAGTGCCGATGCGGCGCAGGGCGCGCAGGAACGTCTCGCTGGTCAGGTCCTCGGCCGTGGCCCGGCCGCCGACGCGGTAGTAGATGTAGCGGTAGACGGTGTCGGCGTACTGGTCGTAGAGGCGGCCGAACGCCTCGGCCTCGCCGGCCTGGGCGCGCTCGACGAGGTCCAGCATGCGGGCGCTGTCGCTGTCGGCGCTGGGGCGGCGCGTGGGGGTGGTGGCCCCGGCGGCCGCGGTGCCGCGGCGGGCGCGTCTGCCGACGGCGGCGCCGGCCTCGGCGAGGGCGTAGCAGGGGCTCCTTTGCCCGGCAGCGCCAACGGCTACCGCGGGGACGGGTGTGGCGAGGGCGGGGACGGCGTACGCGGTGGGGACGAAGCCGCGCAGGCGGTCGACGACCGCTGCGCGCAGCGTAGCCAGGCCCGAGGCGTCAACCCCGACGTGTGGGTACACGGGACTCCCAGAGGCAGAGCTTCCATCACGTGCAGTGCCGGTGCTTTCACTCGACGTAGGGACAAGCGAGGTACCGGATTGCGTTTGAGGAGAATAACCCTTCGTACAGGCAGCACTACACCGAGTTGCTTAAATCGTCGTTTCCGTTCGCACTCCCACCCATTGCTGCACGTTCAAATATCGAACTCCCGGCGGAAGTTGACCGTATTTGCTGTGGGTGTGGCCGATTGGGCAGCGTGTTGTGGCAATCCGGACACGGCAGGACTGTCGGGGGCCGAGTGGGGGTATGACAACCGGATTGCCTGTGGGGGAACGCCGGTTACGCAGAGTGGCCAGTGGGGCGTCTGCGGCTCGCCTGGGTGATCGCCCGATCCGGTGATGGCGGGTGGACGGGCCGGGGCGCGGCATTTTTCGTCGGGGCGCGGCTCGTTGGCGGAACGCGGCCTGCTGACGAACGGGACTTGCCGTCGGAACGCGCGCCCGTCCCCGGGCATCGCGCCGGTGTCAGCGGCGGCGGCGGTGCAGGGCGGCGGCCGCGGCGGCGCCGCCGGCCAGGGCGCCCAGGCCGACGGCGGCCGGGATGCCGATCCGGGCCGCCTTGCGGCCGGTGCGGTAGTCGCGCAGCCGCCAGCCGTGCTCCCGGGCGTGGCGCCGCAGCCGCGCGTCGGGGTTGACCGCGCACGGGTGGCCGACCAGCGAGAGCATCGGGATGTCGTTGGCGGAGTCGCTGTACGCGGCGCACCGGGAGAGGTCCAGGCCCTCGGCCGCGACCAGGGCGCGGACGGCCTCGGCCTTGGCCGGGCCGTGCAGCATCTCGCCGACGAGCTTGCCGGTGTAGACGCCGCCGACGGACTCGGCGACGGTGCCCAGGGCGCCGGTCAGGCCGAGCCGGCGGGCGATGATCGTCGCGGTCTCGATGGGGGCCGCGGTGACCAGCCACACCTTCTGGCCGGCGTCCAGGTGGGCCTGGGCGAGGGCGCGGGTGCCGGGCCAGATGCGCTCGGCCATGTACTCGTCGTAGATCTCCTCGCCGACGGACATCAGCTCGGAGACCCGGTGGCCCTTGACGATCGACAGGGCGCTGTCGCGCGCGTCCTGGATGTGCGCCGGGTCCTCGTTGCCCGCCAGCCGGAACCACGCCTGCTGCCAGGCGAACCGGGCGAGTTCGCGCTTGCGGAAGAAGTGCCGCTTGTACAGGCCGCGGCCGAAGTGGAAGAGGGCGGCGCCCTGCATCACGGTGTTGTCGAGGTCGAAGAAGGCCGCCGCCTTGGTGTCGCCGGCGACGGGGAACTCCGGTTCCGCGGCCCGCGCGGCCTTCTTGCCGCTCGGGGCGGGGGCCTCCTCGACGGCGGCCGGCGCGGCCTCCCGGGCCTCCTGCTCCTGGACCGTCTTGCGGGCCGCCTCGGCCGCCGCCTCGCCCGCCCGGACGCTGCGCGCGGTGGCGTAGCGGCGCGGCGAGAGCCACGAGAGCCAGGACAGCCAGCGGAATTCGAGGCGCGCCCCGAAGGGGCTCCTGCCGGGACGGCGGTCGGGCGACGGGTGGGCCATGCCGCGAGCATAGCCAGTTTGTTCGGAGTGATCAGGGCGGTGCAGGAGCCCTGACATGAACGATACGTGTCGGTAACCTCCGCGGGCCCCCGGGCGCCGCCCGCGCCGGGCGGGTCAGCCGCCGAGGGCCTTGCGGAGCCGGTCCGGGTTCACGCGCCAGAAGTCGTGCTGCTCGCCGTCGATCAGGACGACGGGGATCTGCTCCCAGTACTTGCGGTGCAGCTCCTCGTCCTGGGTGATGTCCTTCTTCTCCCAGCGGGTGCCCAGGCCGCCGCAGACCTCGGCGATCACGGCCTCGGCGGCGTCGCAGAGGTGGCAGCCGGGCTTTCCTACCAGGGTGACCACTCGGTCGGCGGGGTTCTTGCGGCGGCGCAGCAGACTCATGTGGCCATTGTGCCGGGGCCGGAGGGGTGCGGAGAGGGCCGGACGGGCCCTGGTGATCAGGGGCGGGCGGCCGTTTCCGGGCGGGGCGGATAGGTGCCTGAGTCGACTACCATCGTGGGCGATTTGTAGGTGTCCGGGGGTATAGCGGTGAGGAGTGAGCGCCCGTGTCCCCGTCGACCGACCCCTGGTGCGGGCGTGACGTGCGTGGTTGTAGGCGTGACCCGGCCAATGGTTCCCCGAACGGGCCGAAAGACCGCGTGACGCCTGTCACTTTGCACGGACAAAGCGGACACCATCTTTGTGCACGCGTTCACAAAGACATAGCCTGCATACGACGGGGCGGTCCTGGGACAGGGCGCCGCCCGCAGCCCCGCTCTACCCGCAGGAGCACCGTGGCAACTGGCCGAACTCACCGACCGGCGACCCGAAGCCGAGGGATCCCCGAGGCCACCGTCGCCCGGCTTCCGCTGTATCTGCGCGCGTTGACCGCGCTCTCCGAGCGCTCGGTCCCTACGGTCTCCTCGGAGGAGCTCGCGACGGCGGCGGGGGTCAATTCCGCCAAGCTGCGCAAGGACTTCAGCTACCTCGGCTCGTACGGCACCCGCGGCGTGGGCTACGACGTGGAGTACCTCGTCTACCAGATCTCCCGCGAGCTCGGCCTGACCCAGGACTGGCCGGTCGTCATCGTCGGCATCGGCAACCTCGGCGCGGCGCTCGCCAACTACGGCGGCTTCGCCTCCCGCGGCTTCCGCGTCGCGGCCCTGATCGACGCCGACCCCGCGATGGCGGGCAAGCCGGTGGCCGGGCTGCCCGTGCGGCACACCGACGAACTCGAGTCGATCATCAGCGACAACGGCGTCTCCATCGGCGTCATCGCCACCCCGGCCGGCGCCGCCCAGCAGGTCTGCGACCGCCTGGTGGCCGCCGGGGTCACCTCGATCCTCAACTTCGCGCCGACCGTGCTCGCGGTGCCGGACGGCGTCGACGTCCGCAAGGTCGACCTGTCGATCGAGCTCCAGATCCTCGCGTTCCACGAGCAGCGCAAGGCCGGGGAGGAGCCGGGGCAGGGTGCGCGGACCACCGCTTCGCGATCGGGAAGCGCCCGTCCGGCCGCCGCCGCGGCCCGCGACGGCAGGAAGGGTCCGGACGGGGACGTCCCCGCCGTGATGCCGGCATGAGTCTGCTCGTCGTGGGTCTCAGCCACCGCAGCTCACCGGTGAGCGTGCTGGAGCGGGCCTCCCTGACCCCCGCGGCCCGTGCCGCGCTGGTGCACGACACCCTCGCGGCCGAGCCGGCCACCGAGGCGGCCGTGCTCGCCACCTGCAACCGGATCGAGCTCTACGCCGACGTGGACAAGTTCCACGCCGGTGTCGCCGAGCTGTCCACGCTGCTCGCCCGCCACACGGGCGTCCCGCTGGACGAGCTCACCCCGCACCTCTACGTCCACTACGAGGACCGGGCCGTCCATCACCTCTTCTCGGTGGCCTGCGGCCTGGACTCGATGGTCGTCGGCGAGGGCCAGATCCTCGGCCAGATCAAGGACGCCCTCGCCCTCGGCCAGGAGCTGCACTCCGCCGGCCGGCTGCTGAACGACCTGTTCCAGCAGGCCCTGCGGGTCGGCAAGCGCGCCCACAGCGAGACCGGCATCGACCGGGCCGGGCAGTCGCTGGTCACCTTCGGCCTGGAGCAGCTCCGCGACGGCCCCTCCGTCGAGGAGTGGGTCGCGGGCAAGCGCGCCCTGGTCATCGGCGCCGGCTCGATGTCCTCCCTCGCCGCCGCCACCCTCGCCCGCGCCGGCGTGGCCCACGTGGCCGTCGCCAACCGGACGCTGGAGCGGGCCCGGCGGCTGGTGGAGATCCTCACCGAGCCCGGCGCCCCCGGGAAGGTCACCGCCAGCGCGGTGGAGATGAGCGTCCTGCCCGAGGAGCTCGCGCTCGCCGACATCGTCGTCTCCTGCACCGGCGCCACCGGACTCGTCCTCACCGCCGACGCGGTCGCCACCGCGCTCGCCGGCCGGCCCGGCTGCGCCGTCGACGCCGACTGCACCCGCCTCGCCCTGCTCGACCTCGCCATGCCGCGCGACATCGACGCCGCCGCGCACGGGATCGACGGCGTGCGGTTCGTCGACATCGAGGCGCTCGCCGAGGCCTCGGCCGACGCGCCGATGGCCGCCGACGTGGACCGGGTGCGGACCATCGTCTCCGACGAGGTCGCCGCCTTCGGCGCCGCCCAGCGCGCCGCCCACATCACGCCCACCGTGGTCGCCCTGCGCACCATGGCCGCGGACGTGGTCGCCGGCGAGATCGCCCGGCTCGACGGGCGGCTGCCCGGGCTGGACGACAAGCAGCGCGCCGAGATCACCCAGACCGTCCGCCGCGTCGTCGACAAGCTCCTCCACGCACCCACCGTGCGCGTCAAGGAACTCGCCTCGACCCCCGGCGGCGCCGGCTACGCCGACGCCCTGCGGGAGCTCTTCGACCTCGACCCGCAGGCGGTCGCCGCCGTCAGCCGGGCCGACGCGCGGCACGACACCAAGAACAACGCACGGGAGTCGGCATGAACGGCACAACCCCGCTGCGCCTGGGCACCCGGCGCAGCAAGCTGGCCATGGCGCAGTCGGGCCAGGTCGCCGAGGCGGTGCGCCGGCTGACCGGCCGCCCGGTCGAGCTGGTGGAGATCACCACCTACGGCGACGTCTCGCGCGAGCACCTGGCGCAGATCGGCGGCACCGGGGTGTTCGTCTCCGCGCTGCGCGACGCGCTGCTCGCGGGCGAGGTCGACTTCGCCGTGCACTCGCTCAAGGACCTGCCGACCGCGCAGCCCGACGACCTCGTCCTGGCCGCCGTCCCGCGCCGCGAGGACCCGCGCGACGTGCTGATCGCCCGCGACGGCCTGACCTTCGAGGAGCTCCCGGCCGGCGCCCGGATCGGCACCGGCTCGCCGCGCCGCATGGCCCAGCTCAACGCCTGGGCCAGGACGCTCGGCAAGGAGGTCGAGACCGTTCCGGTCCGCGGCAACGTCGACACCCGGCTCGGCTTCGTCACCGACGGGGAGCTCGACGCGGTCGTCCTGGCCGCCGCCGGGCTGACCCGGCTCGGCCGGATCGACGTGGCGACCGAGTTCCTGTCGCCCGACACCGTTTTGCCCGCCCCCGGCCAGGGGGCCCTGGCGATCGAGTGCGCCGCGTCCGCCGCGCCGCTCGCCGCCGTGCTCGCCGAGCTCGACGACCCGCACACCCGGGCCGCCGTGACCGCCGAGCGTTCCCTGCTCGCCGCCCTGGAGGCCGGCTGCTCCGCACCCGTGGGTGCGCTGGCCGACTTCCTGGGAGACGAGCAGGACGTACCCGAAATGCGCCTGCGCGGCGTCGTCGGCACCACCGACGGCTCGACGCTGGTGCAGCTGTCCACCACCGGTCCCGTTCCCGCGTCGCACCACGACGCCCTGGCCCTCGGTCGCGAACTCGCGGCCGAGATGCTGGACAAGGGTGCGGCCGGTCTTATGGGGGAGCGAGCACATTGAACCCCACCGCCCCGAACCACCCCGCGCACGGGCACGTCACCTTCCTCGGTGCGGGCCCCGGCGATCCGGGACTGCTGACGCTCCGCGCCGTCGAGGCGCTGGCGTCCGCGGACGTCCTGATCGCCGACCCACAGGTGCTGGAGGTGGTGCGCGCGCATGCGCGCGCACATGTGGACATGCCGGCGCAGCCGGTCCCTGACGAGGCGTCAAAGGCCGTCGGCGTCCCTGTCCTCAGGGACACGGCCAATCTTGTCATGACGGCCGCGCGCGGCGGCAAGCGGGTCGTCCGTGCGGTCCTCGGCGACCCCGGCCTCGACGGGAACGCCGCCGACGAGATGCTCGCCTGCGCCGCCGAGGGCATCACCTTCGAGGTGGTCCCCGGCATCGCCACCGCCGTCGGCGTACCCGCCTACGCGGGGGTGCCGCTGCGCGACCCCAAGGGCGGGGACGTGCGGTTCGTCGACGCCCGGACCGCCTCCGAGACCTGCTGGTCCGAGGTGGGCGCGAGCCAGGCCACGGTCGTGGTGACGACCACCCTCGACTCGGTCACCGCCGCCGCCGGGGAACTGGTCGCGGCCGGCCGCAAGCCGGACACCCCGCTGAGCGTCACCGTCGCCGGCACCACCACCCGCCAGCGCACCTGGACGGCCACCCTGGGCAGCGTCGCCCAGGTGCTCAAGGCGGCGAAGGTGCTGCCGTCGCCCGACGGCGGGCAGCCGGTGATAGCCGTGGTCGGCGAGCGCAGCGCGGCCGACCACCGCGAGCCGCTGTCCTGGTTCGAGTCCAAGCCGCTGTTCGGCTGGAACGTCCTGGTGCCGCGCACCAAGGAGCAGGCCGCGTCGCTCTCCGACCAGCTCCGCTCGTACGGCGCCGTGCCGCACGAGGTGCCGACCATCGCCGTCGAACCGCCGCGCACCCCGCAGCAGATGGAGCGCGCGGTCAAGGGCCTGGTCACCGGCCGCTACGAGTGGATCGCCTTCACGTCGGTCAACGCCGTCAAGGCCGTCCGCGAGAAGTTCGAGGAGTACGGGCTCGACGCGCGGGCCTTCGCCGGCATCAAGGTCGCGGCCGTCGGCGAGCAGACCGCCAAGTCGCTGATCGAGTTCGGCGTCAAGCCGGACCTGGTGCCGAGCGGCGAGCAGTCGGCCGCCGGGCTGCTGGAGGACTGGCCGCCCTACGACCCGGTCTTCGACCCGATCGACCGCGTCTTCCTGCCGCGCGCCGACATCGCCACCGAGACCCTGGTGGCCGGCCTGATCGAGCTGGGCTGGGAGGTGGACGACGTCACCGCCTACCGGACGGTGCGCGCCTCGCCGCCGCCGGCCGAGACCCGCGAGGCGATCAAGGGCGGCGGCTTCGACGCCGTGCTCTTCACCTCGTCGTCCACCGTGCGGAACCTGGTCGGCATCGCCGGCAAGCCGCACAACGTCACCGTCATCGCCTGTATCGGCCCGGCCACCGCGAAGACCGCGGAGGAACACGGCCTGCGGGTGGACGTGCTGTCGCCCGAGCCCTCGGTGCACAAGCTCGCCGAGGCGCTCGCGGAGTTCGGGGCCGCGCGGCGCGACGCCGCGATCGAGGCCGGTGACCCGGTCACGCGCCCGAGCGAGCGGCGGCCCGGATCGCGTAGAAGGGCACGGAGTTGAGCACCACGTACGGCACGTTCCCGGGGGCCCGGCCCCGACGGCTCCGCACCACCCCGGCCATGCGCCGGATGGTCGCGGAGCACCGGCTGCACCCGTCCGACCTGATCCTCCCCGCCTTCGTGCGGGAGGGGGTCAGCGAGCCGGTGCCGATCTCGGCCATGCCCGGGGTCGTGCAGCACAGCCGTGACACGCTGCGGAAGGCCGCCGTCGAGGCGGTGGCCGCGGGCGTCTCCGGGATCATGCTCTTCGGTGTGCCCGAGGAGGCGAAGAAGGACGCCCTCGGGACGGCGGGCACGGATCCGGACGGCATCCTCCAGGTCGCCATCCGGGACGTGAAGGCCGAGGTCGGCGACGAGCTCGTCATCATGTCCGACCTGTGCCTGGACGAGTTCACCGATCACGGGCACTGCGGTGTGCTCGACGCGGAGGGGCGGGTCGACAACGACGCCACTCTCGAGCGGTACGCCGAGATGGCGCAGGTGCAGGCCGATGCGGGCGTGCACGTGGTGGGCCCCAGCGGGATGATGGACGGTCAGGTCGGGGTCATCCGGGACGCCCTCGACCAGACCGGGCACGAGGACGTCTCCGTCCTGGCCTACACCGCCAAGTACGCGTCCGCGTTCTACGGGCCGTTCCGGGAGGCCGTCGGGTCGTCCTTGCAGGGCGACCGGAAGACGTACCAGCAGGACCCGGCCAACCTTCGGGAGTCGATGCGCGAGCTCGCGCTCGACCTGGAGGAGGGGGCGGACATGGTGATGGTCAAGCCGGCTCTGCCCTATCTCGACGTGCTCGCGAAGGTCGCGGAGGCGGTGGACGTGCCTGTCGCGGCTTACCAGATCTCCGGTGAGTACGCGATGGTCGAGGCGGCGGCCGCGAACGGGTGGATCGATCGGGAGCGGGCCATTCTGGAGACCCTTACGGGGATCAAGCGGGCCGGCGCGAACATGATCCTTACGTATTGGGCGACGGAGGTTGCGCGGCAGTTGGGCTGACGCCTTGGGGGTTGCCCCTGTCCCGCCCTTTCACCGTTTCTTGCGGGGGCTGCGCCCCCGCGCCCCCGAAACCGCGCGTAGCCGCGAAAGGGGGGTCTGGGGGCTTGCCCCCAGGAATCGGCGAAGGGGCGGGACCGGGGCACACCCACCGTTTCAAACCCCCCGTGTCACCCACATAGGTCGTCTCTCCCCGAAACCGGTCACCCCTGGCGTCCGCAAACCGAACATGACTACTCTGCGTGTCAGATCGCTCACTCTGTGGAGGCGTGCATGAGTCATGAGCCGGATCTCGCCGACGACTGGGAATACACGCTCCAGGTCCCCTCCGACCCCATGGCACCGTGCATCGCCCGGCGCACCCTCCGCACCATCTTCGAGGAGCACGGGTTCCTCGAACTCGCGGACACGGCCGAGCTGTTGACGTCCGAGCTGGTGACCAACGCCTACCGGTACTCGGACGGGCCCGCGTCCGTGCGGGTGCGGCGGGACGGGGACCGGGTGCGGGTCGCCGTGTGGGACACCAATCCGCGGATGCCCGCGCTGGACGTGGCCCCGGTCGCCGACGAGGCCGAGCAGGGGCGGGGGCTCGGCCTCGTGCAGCGGTGTGCCGACAGCTGGGGCGGGTTCGCGCTCCGGGATCAACCCCAGGGGCTGGTGGGGAAGTTGATCTGGTTCGAGCTGGGAGCGCCGGCGGCCCCGGCCGGCTGAGGCGTCAGAGGCGCTCGGGCGTGTGGATGCCCAGCAGCGCCATGCCCTGCCGCAGCGTGCGGGCGGTCAGGTCGACGAGGAACAGGCGGTTCTCCACGACCTCCCGCGCGTTCTCGTCGGAGAGCACCTGGCACTGGTCGTAGAACGTCGTCAGCAGCGAGGCCAGCTGGTACAGGTACCCGGCCAGCTTGTGCGGCTCGTACGACGCGGCGACCTCCGTGACGACCTCGCCGAACTGGTCCAGGTGCAGGCCCAGCGCCCGCTCGGCCGGGGCCAGCGGCAGCTCCGGGTGGGCGGCCGGCGCGACCTCGCCCGCCCGGCGGAGGATCGAGCGGATCCGCGCGTAGGCGTACTGGAGGTACACGGAGGTGTCGCCGTTCAGCGACACCATCTGGTCCAGGTCGAACTTGTAGTCGCGGGAGACCGAGGTGGACAGGTCGGCGTACTTCACCGCGCCGATGCCCACGTGCCGGCCGTTCTCCACGATCTCCCGCTCGCTCAGGCCGACCTTCTCGGCCTTGTCGCGCACGACGGCCGTGGCCCGGTCGATCGCCTCGTCCAGCAGGTCCACCAGCCGGACGGTCTCGCCCTCACGGGTCTTGAACGGCTTGCCGTCCTTGCCGAGGACCGTGCCGAAGCCGAGCATCACGGCCTTGGTGTCGTCGGCCAGCCAGCCCGCCCGGCGGGCCGTCTCGAAGACCATCTTGAAGTGCAGCGACTGGCGGCTGTCCACCACGTACAGCAGGGTGTCGGCCTTCAGGTTGAACACCCGGTCGCGGACCGCCGACAGGTCCGTCGCCGCGTAGCCGAAGCCGCCGTCGGACTTCTGCACGATCAGCGGGACCGGCTTGCCCTCCGGGCCCTTCACGTCGTCGAAGAAGACGCACAGCGCGCCCTCCGAGCGGACCGCGACACCGGACTCCTCCAGGAGCCGGCAGGTCTCCGCGAGCATGTCGTTGTAGCCCGACTCGCCGACGATGTCCTCGTCGCGGATCTCCACGTCCAGCTTGTCGAAGACCGAGTAGAAGTAGATCTTCGACTCGTCGACGAAGCGCTGCCAGAGCGCGAGGGTCTCCTCGTCGCCCGCCTGGAGGTCCACCACCCGGCGCCGGGCGCGGGCCTTGAACGCGTCGTCGGAGTCGAAGAGGGCGCGGGACGCCTTGTAGAGCCGGTTGAGGTTGGACATCGCCTCCTCGCCGGAGACCTCGCCCTTGTGGTCCAGCTCGTGCGGGTGCTCGATCAGGTACTGGATGAGCATGCCGAACTGGGTGCCCCAGTCGCCGATGTGGTGGCGGCTGACGACCTTCTCGCCGACGAACTCCAGGATCCTGACGACCGAGTTGCCGATCACCGAGTTCCGCAGGTGGCCGACGTGCATCTCCTTCGCCACGTTCGGCTGCGCCCAGTCGATGACCGTGGTGCCGGGGTGCTCCTTGAAGGGCACGCCCAGCCGGTCGTCCGCGTACCGGGCGGCGAGGGTCCTGAGGATCGCGCCGTCGGTGAGGGTGACGTTGAGGAAGCCCGGGCCGGACACCTCGACGTCCGCGATCAGCTCGTCCGCCGGCAGGTTCTCGACGACCTTGCCCGCCAGCTCGCGCGGGTTCCCCTTGAGCTTCTTCGCCAGCGCCAGCATCCCGTTGGCCTGGAAGTCCGCCCGGTCGCTCCGTCGCAGCAGCGGGTCGGCGGAACCGGCCTCCGGCAGGGCCGCCGAGAGCGCGTCCGCGATGCGCCGGTCGAGCGTGGAAGCGAGGGAGGGAACCAAAGCCATGGGAAGCGGGCCCATTCCTTGTAGGAGGCGTGCGTGCTGAGGGCGACGTATGCAGGCAGAACGGCGCCGTCGCACCGAGTATCCCATGCCGATATCACAGGCCCCGCGCGCTTTTTCCCGCCTCCCCGGGCAACCGGCGGCCCCCCGCCGCCGTCTGGGACAATGGTCATGCCAGACCGTAAGGAAGGAAGTGCCGTGGCTCAGGCTCAGAGCACCGAGGCCGACTGGGTCTCCCGTTTCGCCGACGAGGTCATCGCCGAAGGCGAGCGCCGCGCGCCCGGCAAACCCATCGTCGTCGCGTCCGGCCTCAGCCCCTCCGGCCCGATCCACCTGGGCAACCTGCGCGAGGTCATGACCCCGCACCTGGTCGCCGACGAGATCCGGCGCCGCGGCCACCAGGTCCGCCACGTGCTGTCCTGGGACGACTACGACCGCTACCGCAAGGTCCCGGCCGGCGTCCCCGGCATCGACGAGTCCTGGGCCGAGCACATCGGCAAGCCGCTGACCTCGGTCCCGGCCCCCGCCGGCTCGGCGTACCCGAACTGGGCCGAGCACTTCAAGGCCGCCATGGTCGAGTCCCTGGCCGAGCTGGGCGTCGAGTACGACCCGATCAGCCAGACCGAGCAGTACACCTCCGGCGTCTACCGCGAGCAGATCCTGCACGCGATGAAGCACCGGGCCGACATCGACGCGATCCTCGACCAGTACCGGACGAAGGACAAGGCGACCGGCAAGCCGAAGCAGCAGCAGAAGAAGGTCGAGGAGGCCGAGCTGGAGGCCGCCGAGGGCTCCGGCGCGGCGAGCGAGGACGACGGCAGCGGCGGCGGCGCGGGCTACTTCCCGTACAAGCCGTACTGCGGCGCCTGCGAGCGCGACCTCACCACGGTCACCGCGTACGACGACGAGACCACCGAGCTGGCCTACACCTGCGTCTGCGGCCACTCCGAGACCGTCCTGCTCAGCGAGTTCAACCGCGGCAAGCTGGTCTGGAAGGTCGACTGGCCGATGCGCTGGGCCTACGAGGGCGTGATCTTCGAGCCCTCCGGCGTCGACCACTCCTCGCCCGGCTCCTCCTTCGTCGTCGGCGGCCAGATCGTCCGCAAGGTCTTCGGCGGCGAGCAGCCGATCGGCCCGATGTACGCCTTCGTCGGCATCAGCGGCATGGCCAAGATGTCGTCGTCGAAGGGCGGCGTCCCGACCCCCGGCGACGCGCTGAAGATCATGGAGGCGCCGCTGCTGCGCTGGCTCTACGCCCGCCGCAAGCCCAACCAGTCCTTCAAGATCGCCTTCGACCAGGAGATCCAGCGGCTCTACGACGAGTGGGACAAGCTGGAGGCCAAGGTCGCCGACGGCTCGGTGCTGCCCGCCGACGCCGCCGCGTACAGCCGCGCCGCCCGCACCGCCGCCGGCGAGCTGCCCCGCACCCCGCGCCCGCTGCCGTACCGCACGCTCGCCTCGGTCGTCGACATCACCGCCGGCCACGACGAGCAGACGCTGCGCATCCTCAGCGACCTCGACCCGGAGAACCCGGTCACCTCGCTCGACGAGACCCGGCCCCGGCTGGACCGCGCCGAGTACTGGATCAACACCCAGGTCCCGGCCGACCAGCGGACCATCGTCCGCGACGAACCCGACACCGAGACCCTCGCCGCCCTCGACGAGCAGAGCCGCGAATCGCTGCGGCTGCTCCTCGCCGGGCTGGACGAGCACTGGTCGCTCGACGGGCTCACCACCCTGGTCTACGGCGTGCCCAAGATCCAGGCGGGCCTGGAGCCGGACGCCAAGCCCACCCCCGAGCTGAAGGTCGCCCAGCGCTCCTTCTTCGCGCTGCTCTACCAGCTCCTCGTCGGCCGGGACACCGGGCCGCGGCTGCCCACCCTGCTCCTCGCCGTCGGCGCGGACCGGGTGCGCAAGCTGCTCGCCGTCTGACGCGCGTACGCGGAAGGGCCCGCCTCCCCGAGGGGAAGCGGGCCCTTCCGCGTACTTCCGCTACTTCTTGTTGGCGGCGGGCACCGAGGCCACCGCCTCCTTCGCCGCGGCCTGCGCGTCCTTGGTGAGGTCGGCCGCGCTCGGGCTCTTCGCGCCCTCGTAGCCCGCGCCGCTGTACTTCAGCGCCACCACCACGTTCGCCGTCCGGGCGACCACCGTGACGTTGGAGAACTCGACGTCCTGCTTCTTGGTCGTCGTCGTCACCGTCGTCGCCCAGTCACCGATGCCCGAGGTCTTGGTGGTCTTGACGTCCTTGGGGTCGTCCTCGGTGGTGGCCTTCTTGACCTGGCCGTCCGCGTAGATCTGGGCGCGCCGGTCCGCGGAGCTCTGGTTCGGGTCGCCGCTCAGGGCCATCATGTGCAGGTTCACCGACCGGAACTGCTGGTTGTCGGTGTCCTCGCTGTCCAGGCCGTTCCAGAAGCAGCTGCCGGTGAGCTGCTGCCCGTTCTTGTCCTTCGCCTTCGGCACCAGCTTCTCGACCGTCTTGGCCGAGATGGCCTTGCACAGGTCGGGGACCTTGGCGTACTTGCCGGCGGTGGCCGGCGGCGTGGCGCTGGACTTGGCCGGGGCGGAGGCCGAGGGCGTGGCGGAGTTCGAGGAGGAGCTCTTCTTCCCGCCGTCCGAGTCCGAGCAGCCGGCGACGAGCATCACCGGTACTGCGGCGCAGGCGAGGAGTCGGGCGAGTCGCGGAGCTGTTGGTCGGTGCATGGGTCCTTCGCTCAATCGGTGCGGGGCCGGACAGGGCTACTGGCACGGTACGCGGCCCGGCCGCGGCGGCGGCCGAAAAGGGAGTGGTACTCGCCGGGTCAGTTGCTGAAGTGCCCGGCCTCGATCTCGCGGGCCAGGCCGTGCGCCTTGCCCTGGAGGTCCTGGCTGCCCGGGACGTGCGTACGGTCGGTGGGCTGCTGGTGGTAGACGATCGTCACCAGGATGTTCGCGGCGCGGAAGACCAGCGTCACGTCCCGGTGCACATCGGCGCCGCCGGACGTCAGCCGGTCGCTGACGAACGCGTCGTCGCCGACGTCGTCCAGCGGCCGGGAGCCCAGCTCCGGCTCGTCGCGGGCCGGCGGGGTGGCCGTGGCGGCGGGGCGGGAAGAGGCGTCGGTGGCCTTCGGGTCGTTCTTCGCGCCCTTGGACTTGGCGTCCTTGGCTCCCTTGGAATCCTTCGGGGTGCCCTTGTCCTTGCCGGACGGCGGCGGCGAGGGCGCCTTCGCCGGGGAGGACGGCGAGGACCCCGACGACGCCTCGGGGATGTGCGCCGCGTCGGCCAGCTTGTCGTACAGCTGCCGCGCCCGCTCCTCGTCGCTCACCCCGGCCTGGTAGGACACCACCCGCTCGAAGTCGACCGACAGCCGGCGGGTGCCGTCCGGGGTCTCCTGGTTCCACCGGCAGCCGACGCGGCGGTCCGCGTCGTACGTGATGGTGGGCTGCCCGCGGTAGAGCTTCTCGGCGTCCGGGTCGCCGTCCTCGCCGCCGCCGGGGAGCATCCGGCGGAGCGTCTCGCGGCTGACGTAGCCGCACGGCTCGGGGAGGCTGTGGTACTTGCCCGGCTCGGCCGCGGGCGCCGCGGACTCGCCCAGGCCGGGCTTGGGGTCGTCGTCCCCGCCCGACCCTCCCGAGCCGCCGCTGCACCCGGCCAGCCCCGCCGCGAGCACGGCGGCGGCCAGCCCGGCCACCGGTGCAGCTACCAGCCGGTGCGCCTTTCGCTGCACTGTCCGTGGCTCCCTTCGCCCGCTCGTCCACGTGCTCCCGGCCCGTTCGGGGGCCGAAAACCGGTTGTCGCGGCTGGGGGGCCGCTGGACACAATGTCTACCGCACGCGCCGCCGCACCGCTGGTCCGCTGTCGTGAATCCACGGATTCATCCGGCTTTTGCGTTATCTACCGTTTATGGGGGAATGAGGAAATCATGCCGTACACCGAGCTGCCCGGCGCCCGGGTGCCGATCCGCATGTGGGCGGATCCGGCGTCGGTCGAGGACGGCGCCATGCAGCAGCTGCGGAACGTGGCCACCCTCCCGTGGATCGAGGGCCTGGCCGTGATGCCGGACGTGCACTACGGCAAGGGCGCGACCGTCGGCTCGGTGATCGCCATGCGCGGCGCGGTCTGCCCGGCCGCCGTGGGCGTGGACATCGGCTGCGGGATGTCCGCCGTGAAGACCTCCCTCACGGCGAACGACCTCCCCGGCGACCTCTCCCACCTCCGCTCCCGCATCGAGCGCGCGATCCCGGTGGGCTTCGCGATGCACGACGAGGCGGTGGACCCGAGCCGCCTGCACGGCTTCCCGACGGCGCCGTGGGACGACTTCTGGCGGCGGTTCGACGGGATCGCGGAGGCGGTCAAATTCCGTCGGGATCGGGCGTTGAAGCAGATGGGATCGCTCGGCGGCGGAAATCACTTTTGGGAATTTTGTCTCGATTCGGACAATTCGGTGTGGGTGATGTTGCACTCCGGATCGCGGAACATCGGCAAGGAGCTGGCCGAGTACCACATCGAGCAGGCTCGGAAGCTGCCGCACAACCAGGGGCTGGTCGACCGTGACCTGGCCGTCTTCGTGGCGGACACCCCCCAGATGGCGGCCTACCGGAACGACCTGTTCTGGGCGCAGGAGTACGCGCGCCTGAACCGCGAGATCATGATGGCGCTGTCGCTGGACGTGATCCGCCGGGAGTTCCGGAAGGCGAAGGTGACCTTCGAGCCCGTGATCTCCTGCCACCACAACTACGTGGCGGAGGAGACCTACGAGGGCATGGACCTGCTCGTCACCCGCAAGGGCGCGATTCGCGCGGGCGGCGGCGAGTACGGCATCATCCCCGGCTCGATGGGCACGGGCTCGTACATCGTGCGTGGTCTGGGCAACGCCGCGTCCTTCAACTCGGCCTCGCACGGCGCCGGCCGCCGGATGAGCCGCAACCAGGCGAAGAAGCGGTTCACCGAGCGGGACCTGGCGGAGCAGACCCAGGGTGTGGAGTGCCGCAAGGACCGCGGTGTGGTGGACGAGATCCCGGCGGCCTACAAGCCGATCGAGCAGGTCATGGACCAGCAGCGGGACCTCGTCGAGGTGGTCGCCAAGCTGAAGCAGATCGTCTGCGTCAAGGGCTGACGTCGTTCACTGGCACCGCAGGCGCCAGCGGCGGAGCTGGCAGGATTTCTCCGACCGGCCGAGCTGTTCGGCGGCTTCGCTGATGGTTGGAGCTGTCAGAAGGATCTGGTCCTCCCAGGGTGCCCAGGTCCGCCGCTGCCGAGGCGGTGCCATGTGGGACGGGCGTTTCCAAGCCGCCACTTCGGCCGCGGCAACGGATTTCCTGCGCAGAGCCAAGCAGCCCGGGTAGTACAGGTGCTCGGCCACAGCCGCTCCTGCTTCGCGCATGTACATCACGTTGTAGACCTGGTCGCGGGAGTTGCGGCTGGTCAGCTTGTGGAGGCCGAGTTGGAGCTTGGTGTGCCGGCACAAGAACGTCGCCACGGCGGTGCTCGCCGTGACCAGGCTGACGAACGGCAGCCCCTCGCCGGTGAAGCCGACCGCGCCGTCGGCGTCGATGAGCCCGCGCAGGTAGTCGCGCTGAGAGAGGGGCACCCTGGGCGGGGCGATGGTGCGCGACTTCTTCCCGTATGGAAGGCCCGCCTCGTTAAGCCGAGCTCTGGCCTCCTCCGCGCACAGGGTCCAGATGGCGGTCCTGTGGTTCTCTGCGAAGTTCGTGTTCCTGGTGCGCTCCCTGATCGTGCTGCGGTACGGGCAGAGCTCCTGGAAGGCGTGCAGGATGTCGATGTCCCGGTGGCTGATCTCGACGCTGAGGCGGCCTTTGCGTCCGGGGCCCGCGTGCAGGTGTCCGTCGGCTTGCAGGAAGCCGAACATGTAGGCGTACCGCGGATCTTCGAGGTCCATGAAGGTCATGCCTCGATCGTCGAACGTGTGACCACGCCCGCGAGGGTGAACGTATTTCGGTCACCCGAACGGGTGGGCGCACCGCTATTCCGGCGCGCCCCCGCCCGTCACGCGTCCTGCGGGTACCAGCGGAGTTCGATCGTGTTGCCGTCCGGGTCGCGGACGTAGAGGGACTCCGCCTGGCCGCGGGCGCCGAAGTTGTTCGAGGGGCCGCTGACGACGTCGAAGGTGCCGGCGTCGATGACCTGCTGCCAGTCGAGGGGCTCGACGACCAGGCAGAAGTGGTCGACGTTGGTCTCGCCGCGGTCGCGCGGGAACAGGTCGATGATGGTGCCGGCGGAGACGCGGACCGAGGGGAAGGGGACCTTCCCGGCGCGCCACTCGTCCACGCGGACCGGCTCCAGACCCAGTGGGCCGGTGTAGAAGGCCAGGGAGCGCTCGACGTCGGTGACGTTGAGGACGAGGTGGTCGAAGCCGGTGACGCGCATGGGTCAGTTCTCCTGGGGCTCGCGGTGCACCTTGTAGTTGGACGCCTGGGCGCGGGGGCGCAGCACGAGCAGGTCGACGTTCACGTGGTGCGGCCGGGTGACCGCCCAGGTGATCGTCTCCGCCACGTCCTCGGCTGTCAACGGTTCGCTGACGCCGGTGTAGACGGCGTCGGCCCTGCCCTCGTCGCCGCGGAAGCGGTTGAGGGCGAACTCCTCGGTGCGGACCATGCCGGGGGCGATCTCGATGACGCGGACGGGCAGCCCGTTGAGCTCCAGGCGCAGGGTCTCGGCGATGACGTGGGCACCGTGCTTGGCGGCGACGTAGCCGCCGCCGCCCTCGTAGGTGGCGAGGCCGGCGGTGGAGGAGACGATGACGACGGTGCCGGGGGAGTCCTTCCACAGGGGCAGCAGGGCCTGGGTGGTCTGGAGCGTGCCGAGGACGTTGACCTCGTACATGGCGCGCCAGTCGGCGGGGTCGGCGGTGGCGACGGTCTCGGTGCCGATGGCGCCGCCGGCGTTGTTGACCAGGACCTCGACCGGGGCGTAGTCGTCGAGGAAGACGGAGAAGACGGTGACGGCGTCGCGGTCGGTGACGTCGAGTTCGTAGGCGACGGCCTGGTGGCCGGCCTCGGTCAGCTCGGCGGCGAGGGCGTCGATGCGGTCCTTGCGGCGGGCGGTGAGGACGACGCGGTAGCCGGCGGCGGCCAGGGCGCGGGCGGTGGCGGCGCCGATCCCGCTGCTCGCTCCGGTGATCACGGCGGTGGGGGTGGTCATGGGGCCTCCTCGGGCGGCGGTGGCGGCACGGACGGGCGTGGCTGGTGCCGAGGATATGACGGGTGTTCGGGTGGGGTGCGGGGGCCTTCGGGTCGCCGGGCCTTCGGGGCGCCAGGGAGCTGAGCCGTCGGGCCGTCGGGTCTTCAGGGAGCCCGAGCGGGAGCCCGAGCCGCCGGGCCCCGGGCCGTCAGGGCCAGACCAGGCAGTACGGCTGGTGGCCGGCCTCGTGCAGCCGGTGGCTGAAGTCCTGCCACTCGTGGAGCAGCCGGTAGACCGTGAAGGCGTCGCGGGGGCCGCCCCGGTCGGGGACGGTGGACCAGATGAAGGCGGCGGCGCCGACGGATTCCTCGCCGATGCCGCGCAGCGGGTCGACGACCGTCATGGGCAGCTTGACGACCGCGTAGTCGGGGTGGAGCACGACCAGTTCCAGCGGGGGCACCTTGTGCAGGGGTATGCCCTGGATGCCGGTGAGCACCATGGCGGCGACGGTCTCCGGCTTGATCCTGGTGAACATGCCGCCCATGCCCAGCTCGTCACCGCCGAGCTCTTCGGGGCGCATGGAAATGGGCACGCGTGCCGCGGTGGCCCCGTTGGGCGCGCCGAAGTACTTGTAGGTCACCCCCACTCGGCCACTCCTGATCGCGCTGTGTCCCCCGTCGACCCTGTCGTTGTCGTCGGGCCTGCCGGCTCCGTCGGCCCTGCCCGCCCCGCCGGGTCCCCCGACGCCGTCCGGGCCGCCGGCCCTGAGGTGGTCGTCCCGCCGGTGCCGGCCCCTGCGGGGCGGCCGGGCTCGCTCGGGCCCCAGGTCGTCGGTGCCCTCACCCAGTCCGCCACCGCGATGCATATCTCCACCCGATCGCTTTTTTACGCAGCACAGCCCCCGCCGCGCAACCCGATCATCGTCTCAGACACCTCCCCCGTCGAGAGCGTGTGAAACGCCCGGACACACGTGCCCACGGGGCTCTGAGACCATGGCTAGCGTGAGCTACCCCTCTTCGGCCCCAGTGTCCCAGATGCGCGGGGGCTGACACCCGGTCGGAAGCAGGAGAAAAACCAGCGAACCCGAGCGAACCCGAGCAGGGTCCACAAGCCGGGGCGTGCGGCGGCCGTCGCCGTCCCTCCCTACGTCTGTCGCAGGCAGGAACAGAGTGCCTTATTCATATGAAGCCCCAGTGTCCCAGACGCTCTTCGAGCGCGCGGCGGTCGTGACGCCCGGTGGCGTGAACTCTCCGGTGCGGGCGTTCCGCGCCGTGGGCGGTACGCCCCGGTTCATGGTGTCCGCGACCGGTCCGTACCTCACCGACGCGGACGGCCGGGAGTACGTGGATCTGGTCTGCTCGTGGGGGCCGATGATTCTCGGCCACGCGCACACCGAGGTGATCGCGTCGGTGCAGGCCGCAGTGGCCCGCGGCACGTCGTTCGGCACGCCCGGCGAGGGCGAGGTGGCCCTCGCCGAGGAGATCGTGGCGCGGGTGGAGCCGGTGGAGCAGGTGCGCCTGGTCTCGTCCGGGACCGAGGCGACGATGTCGGCGATCCGGCTGGCGCGCGGGTTCACCGGCCGGGCGAAGGTGATCAAGTTCGCGGGCTGCTACCACGGCCACGTGGACGCGCTGCTGGCCGCGGCCGGCTCGGGGGTGGCGACGTTCGGGCTGCCGGACACGCCCGGTGTCACCGGTGCCCAGGCGGGCGACACGATCGTCCTGCCGTACAACGACCTGGAGGTCGTGCACGAGGCGTTCCACGCGTACCCCGGCGAGATCGCCTGTGTGATCACCGAGGCGTCGCCGGGCAACATGGGCGTGGTGCCGCCGCGGCCGGGCTTCAACGAGGGTCTGAAGCAGGCGTGTGCCAAGAACGGCGCCCTGTTCATCTCCGACGAGGTCATGACCGGCTTCCGGGTCTCGAAGGCCGGCTGGTACGGCGTGGACGGCGTCAAGCCGGACCTGATGACCTTCGGCAAGGTCATGGGCGGCGGTTTCCCGGCGGCGGCGTTCGGCGGCCGGGCCGATGTGATGGCGCACCTGGCCCCGGCGGGCCCGGTCTACCAGGCGGGCACCCTGTCCGGGAACCCGGTGGCGACGGCGGCGGGCCTGGCGCAGCTGCGGCTGCTGGACGACGCCGCGTACGAGCGGGTGGACGCGGTCTCCGCGGAGATCAGCGGGCTGGTGACGGCGGCGCTGACGAAGGAGGGCGTGGCGCACCGGCTGCAGACGGCGGGCAACATGTTCTCGGTCTTCTTCACGGACCGGGAGGTCACGGACTACGAGCTGGCCAAGCGGCAGCAGTCGTTCCGGTACACCGCCTTCTTCCACTCGATGCTGGCGCAGGGCGTCTACCTGCCGCCGTCGGCGTTCGAGTCCTGGTTCGTGTCGACGGCCCACGACAGCGCGGCGATCGAGCGGATCGCGGCGGCCCTGCCCGCGGCGGCGCGGGCGGCGGCCGAGGCGACGGAGGAGCAGAAGTGAGTGGCGAGGGCAACGACATCACCGTCGTGCACCTGATGCGGCACGGCGAGGTGCACAACCCGGAGGGCGTGCTGTACGGCCGCAGACCGGGCTACCACCTGTCGGACCTGGGCCGGGAGATGGCGGACCGGGTGGCCGAGCACCTGTCCGGGCGGGACGTCACGCACGTGGTGGCCTCGCCGCTGGAGCGGGCGCAGGAGACGGCGGCGCCGATCGCCAAGGCGCACGGTCTGGACCTGGCGACGGACGCGCGGCTGATCGAGGCGGAGAACGTCTTCGAGGGCAAGACCTTCGGCGTCGGCGACGGCGCGCTGCGCAAGCCGGCCAACTGGAAGCACCTGACCAACCCGTTCCGGCCGTCGTGGGGCGAGCCCTACGTGGAGCAGGTGGTGCGGATGATGGGCGCGCTGAACGCGGCGCGGGACGCGGCCCGCGGGCACGAGGCGGTGTGCGTCAGCCACCAGCTGCCGATCTGGATCGTGCGCAGCTTCGTGGAGCGGCGCCGGCTGTGGCACGACCCGCGGAAGCGGCAGTGCACGCTGGCCAGCCTGACGACGTTCACCTACCGCGGCGACAAAATCGTTTCGGTGGGCTACAGCGAGCCGGCCCGCGACCTGGTCCCGGCCCATCTGCGGGCGGGCGCCAAGCCGGTCAAGGGCGGGCCCAAGGCGTTCGGGGCCTGACCGCGCGGCTCCGGGGGTAACGCGACCGCCGTACGTCGGCGCGCCGTCCCCCTCTTCGTCGTCTTATATGGACGGCAGGAGGGTGGGGCGCGTCGACGACGAGCGGAGGCCGCGCGTGCCGGACATCGGCCGACGAGGATTCCTGGGCGCGGTCGCGGGCGCGGCCGTCGCGTCGGCCGCCGGGGGCTGCTCGTCCGCCCCGGACCGGGCCGCGGACCCGGTGGTGGCCCCCGCCCGGGGGCTGGCCCATGTGCGGCCGATCGGCGACGGTTCGACGGCGGACACCGGCCGGCAGCCGGGCCGGCTGCCCCCTCCGGAGCGGCTGGAGCCGGGCCAGCGCCCGCCGCAGTTCGTCGTCTTCTCCTGGGACGGCGCCGGCGAGGTCGGCGACGGCCTCTTCCCGCGCTTCCGCGGGCTCGCCCGGGACCACGGCGTGCGGATGACCTTCTTCCTCACCGGCCTCTACTGTCTGCCGGAGTCCCGCAAGTCGCTCTACCGGCCGCCGAACAACCCGGTGGGCGCCTCGGCCATCGGCTACCTCGCCGACGAGCACATCAAGGAGACCCTGCGGAACGTGCGCGCGGCGTGGCTGGAGGGCCACGAGATCGGCACGCACTTCAACGGGCACTTCTGCTCGGGGCCCGGCTCGGTGGCCCGCTGGACCCCGGAGCAGTGGGAGTCGGAGATCAAGCAGGCGGTCTCGTTCGTCATGTCGTGGCGGACGAACACCGGCTTCACCGACGTCGAGCCGCTGCCCTTCGACTACCGCCGCGAGCTGGTCGGCGGCCGGACGCCCTGCCTGCTGGGCCGGGGGAACCTGCTGCCCGCGGCGGCGAGGCTGGGCTGGCGGTACGACGCGAGCTCGCCGGGCGGACGCCAGGTGTGGCCGGTGAAGCGGCAGGGGATTTGGGACTTTCCGTTGCAGTTGATCCCCTTTCCGGGTCACTCTTTCGAGCTGCTTTCCATGGACTACAACCTGCTCGCCAACCAGTCCCGGAACTCCACCAAGGCCCCGCCCGCCCACTACCCGGGCTGGCGCCGGCAGGCCACGGAGGCGTACCTCGCGGGGTTCCGGCGCGCGTACGAGACCAACCGGGCGCCGTTCTTCATCGGCAACCACTTCGAGCGCTGGAACGGCGGGATCTACATGGACGCCGTGGAGGAGGCGCTCAAACGCATCGCCGACGAACGGCACAAGGACGTCCGCCCGGTCTCCTTCCGGCAGCTGTGCGACTGGCTGGACGCCCAGGACCCGGCAGTGCTGGAAGGGCTGCGCCGGCTGCGTACCGGGGAGAAGTGGACTCCGGGCCGCTGAGCACCAGGGTCGGGTGGGGCAAGGGGGGCGCGGAAGATCCCGTAAATCGCCATGCGAAACTTTTCACATGAGTGCCTGCCGCGCCGATCGACGCACCCGGTTCCGCCCGTTCCGCCGTCGTACCGCCGTGCCGGCCGTCGGCGCCGTCCTCGTGGCGCTGACGCTGAGCGCCTGCGGGTCCGGAGGGACCTCCGGTGGCGGCGGTGAGACGCAGTTCGTGCAGGGCACCGGCGGGGTCGACATCGTCAAGGACCGCGACGCCCGGAAGGACGCGCCGGAGCTGTCCGGCACGACCCTGCAGGGCGAGCAGCTCAACGCCACCGAGAAGTTCAAGGGCAAGATCATTGTCTTTAACGTCTGGGGCTCGTGGTGCTCTCCCTGCCGGGCCGAGGCGAAGAACCTGGTGAAGGCCGCCCGGGACTTCAAGAGCAAGGGCGTCGAGTTCGTGGGCCTCAACGTCCGCGACCCCGACAAGGCGAACTCCGTCGCCTTCGAGAAGTCCTTCGACGTCCCCTACCCGAGCATCCATGACTCGGGCGGGCAGCTGATCCTGCGCTTCCCCAAGGGCAACCTCAACCCGCAGGCCATCCCTTCCACCGTCTTCATCGACCGGAACGGGAAGATCGCCGGCCGGGCGCTCAAGCCGCTGACCGAGGACGAGCTGACCGAGACCCTCGACCAGCTGGTCGCGGAGAAGTGACGCCGTGAACGCCGCGTCGCTCGTCCTCGCCGCCTCCGGCGACGGCCTGAACCACACCGTCCTCTCCGGAGCGCTGCTGCTGGCGCTGCCCGTGGCGGTGCTCGGCGGGCTGGTGTCGTTCTTCTCGCCGTGCGTGCTGCCGCTGGTGCCGGGCTACCTCTCCTATGTGACGGGGGTCGGCGGCGCGGACCTCGCGGAGACCCGCCGGGGCCGGATGCTGGCCGGCTCCTCCCTGTTCGTCCTGGGCTTCAGCGCCGTCCTCGTCTCGATGGGCGCGGCCTTCGGCTACTTCGGCACCACCCTCAAGCGGTACGAGGGGACGATCTCCACGGTGCTCGGCGCCGTCATGATCGTCCTCGGGCTCCTCTTCACGGGCCTGCTGAACCGATTCGGTCAGCGCGAGTTCAGGTTCCACGTGAAACCCACGATGGGACTGCTCGGGGCGCCGCTGCTGGGCATCGGCTTCGGCGTCGGCTGGACCCCGTGCATCGGACCCACGCTGGCCGCCGTCCAGGCCCTGTCGTTCAAGGAGGCCAGTCCGGGCCGGGGCACTCTGCTGACCCTCGCCTACTGCGTCGGGCTCGGCCTGCCGTTCATACTCACCGCCCTCGCCTTCCGCCGGGCGCTCGGCGCCTTCGGCTGGGTCAAGAAGCACTACGCATGGGTGATGCGGATCGGCGGCGGCATGCTCGTCCTGGTCGGCCTCCTGCTGGTGACGGGAGCGTGGGACTACCTCATCCAGGACCTGCAGACGTGGTCGAACAAGTACCAACCCGGGATCTGAACCATGGCCAAGACCGATAGCACGCCCACCACCGAGGCGCAGGAGGACGACGCCGCGGGCGCCCGGCTGTCCACGGCCCCGGCCGAGGACCGTGGCCAGGCGGTCCCGGGTTCGTTCGGCGGCGTCCGGCGCCCGGGCGCGCTGGGCGCGCTCGCCTGGACCGGGCGGGAGGTCATCGGCTGGCTGCGCTGGTTCTGGCGGCAGCTGACCTCGATGCGGGTCGCGCTGATCCTGCTGCTCCTGCTCTCCCTCGCGACCATCCCCGGCTCGCTGATCCCGCAGACCAGCGTCGACTCGGTCAAGGCCGACACGTGGAAGGAAGCGCACAAGACGCTGACGCCGATCTACGAGAAGCTTCAGCTCTTCCACGTCTACAGCTCGGTGTGGTTCTCCGCGATCTACATCCTGCTGTTCGTCTCGCTGATCGGCTGCATCGTCCCGCGCACCTGGCAGTTCGTCGGCCAGCTCCGCGGCCGGCCGCCGAAGGCGCCGCGCCGCCTCGACCGGCTGCCCGCCTACGCCACCTGGCGCACCGACGCCGATCCGGACGAGGTCCTCGCGGCGGCCCGGCGGGCGCTGCGCCGCAAGCGCTTCCGCACGGTCGCGGCGGACGACTCGGTCGCCTCCGAGAAGGGCTACCTGCGCGAGGCGGGCAACCTCCTCTTCCACGTCTCGCTGATCGTGATGCTGGTGGCGTTCGCGTCCGCACAGCTCTGGAAGTACGAGGGCGGCAAGCTCGTCGTCGAGGGCGACAAGTTCTCGAACACGCTCACGCAGTACGACGACTTCAAGTCGGGCTCGCTGTTCAGCACCGACGACCTGCCCCCGTTCGGCTTCCAGCTCAAGGGCTTCACCGGGACGTACGAGCGCACCGGCCCGCAGAAGGGCACGCCGCGCGACTACCGGGCGCACATCAGCTACTGGGAGGGCGCGGACGGCACACCGCGCGACACCACGATCAAGGTGAACGAACCGCTGGAGGTCGGCGGTTCGAAGGTGTACCTCCAGGGCCACGGCTACGCGCCGAAGGTCACCATCCGCGACGGCCAGGGCACCGTGGTCTACCACGGCGCGGTGGCCTCGCTGCCGCTGGACAACAACATCACCGAGACCACCGTCATCAAGGTCCCCGACTACTGGGACAAGAACGGCAAGAAGAGCCAGCTCGGGTTCACGGGCAACTTCGTCCCCACGCTCGACCTGCGCACCGGGCGGATGGCGTCGGTCTTCCCGGCGCTGGACAACCCGGTGCTGATCCTCACCGCGTACAAGGGCGACCTGGGGATCGACTCCGGCCTGCCGCAGAGCGTCTACAAGCTCGAGACCAAGCGGATGAAGCAGTTCATGGAGGGGGACCGGCCCTTCGCGCGGGCGCTGAAGCCCGGCGAGACCATGACGCTGCCCGACGGCGCGGGCTCGCTGAAGTTCGACGGCATCAGCACCTGGGCGACCTTCCAGATCTCGCACAAGCCCGGTGACATGCCGGCGCTGGCCGGGGCCGTCGCGGCGCTGATCGGCGTCGCCGGATCGCTGTTCATCCAGCGCCGCCGGGTGTGGGTGCGTGCCGTGCGCGGGGCGGACGGGCGTACTGTCGTGGAGCTGGCCGGTCTCGGCCGCAGTGAGTCGGCCAAGGTGCCGGAGGAGCTGTACGAGCTGGCGGTCGCGCTGCAGAGCGCGGCGCCGCCGGTGGCGGAGGAGGAGCCCGACGGGACGACCCCCTCCGGTGAGAGCTCGTCCGGTGAGAGCTCGTCCGGTGAGAGTCCGTCCGGCGAGGACTCGTCCGGCGAGGGCTCGGACGAGAGCTCCGGCAAGAGTTCCGCAAAGAGCGAAGAAGAGAAGGCCGTGGAGACAGCCGAGGAACGGGCCGTGGACAAGCCCGCCGGAGCGAACGCCGACGCGACCGCCGAAGAACCCACCCGATCCGCTGAACCCACGGATTCCTCCGAAGGAGCGCGCGCGTGAACATCGCTGCCGCGGCCAACGAGAACATGGCCCACACCAGCAATGTGCTGATCTATTCGGCGATGGCCGTCTACACCCTCGCCTTCCTCGCCCACATCACCGAGTGGGTCTTCGGCAGCCGCAGCGCCGTCGGCCGGACCGCCGCCGCGATCACGGCGGAGCCCCGCCCGGCCGCCGTCGCGGTCACCGTCCGCAAGGCGGGCGGCACGGCGGTGCTGGAGCGGCCCAAGGTCGTCACCCGATCGGCCCCCGGCACCCGCGACGACGTCCCCGACGGCCCGGGCGCGGCCGGCACCAGCGAGAAGGGCGACCTGTACGGCCGCATCGCGGTCTCGCTGACGGTGCTGGCGTTCGCGCTGCACGCGGGCGGGGTGCTCACCCGCGCCCTGTCGGTGCGGCGGGCGCCGTGGGGCAACATGTACGAGTTCTCCACGACCTTCGGCATGGTCGCCGTCGCGGTCTACCTGGGGCTGCTCGTCGCCAAGAAGAACATCCGCTGGCTGGGCCTGCCGCTGGTCACCACGATCCTGCTCGACCTGGGTCTGGCCATCAGCGTGCTCTACACCTCCAGCGACCAGCTGGTGCCCGCGCTGCACTCGTACTGGCTGTGGATCCACGTCTCCTGCGCGATCGTCTCCGGCGCCTCGCTGTACGTCGGCGCCGTCTCGACCCTCTTCTACCGCTTCCGCGACGGCTACGAGGTCCGGCTGGCGGCCGGCAAGACGGGTCCGGGCGTCCTGGAGAAGAAGCTCAAGGGCCTGTCGAAGGACGCCGGCCTGGGCATCCGCCTGGGCGTCCGGCTCCACATGGCCTGGGACAACATGCTGAGCCGGATGCCGTCCGCGGCGACGCTCGACAAGTTCGGCTACCGGATCAACGCGACCGTCTTCCCGCTGTGGACCTTCACGATCATCGCGGGCGCGATCTGGGCCGAGGCCGCCTGGGGCCGCTACTGGGGCTGGGACCCCAAGGAGGTCTGGTCCTTCATCACCTGGGTCGCCTACGCGTCCTACCTGCACGCCCGCGCCACCGCCGGCTGGAAGGGCCGCAAGGCCGCCTACCTGGGCCTGGCCGCGTTCGCCTGCTACATCTTCAACTACTACGGGGTGAACTTCCTCTTCGGCGGCAAGCACTCCTACTCGGGCGTCTGACCGGCACCCGCCGCGCGTCACCCGCATGGGCCCGCTCCCTCCTTCGGGGGAGCGGGCCTTTGTGCGAGGGTGAGGGCGGGAGTGCGTTCCTAGACTCGGATTTCAGACGGGGAGGTGCCGATGGTGACCGTTGAGGACTCGGCCGAGCTGGATGAGATGTTCGCCCTCATCGAGGCCATGAATGTGCCTGCGGGGTATCGGGCGGAGATCATCGAGGGGGAGATCGTCATGAATCCGCAGCGCGCGGTGCACGCAATGATCATTCGAGGGTTGAATCGCGCCCTGGAAGCCGGTCTCGGGATCGACGCCAACATTCTCTGGGACGTCCGTATCGACTTCCCGGGAACGCTCAACGGCTACGCCCCCGACATCGCTCTGGTGAAGGAGGGGGCGGAAGAGGACGATCGCGGGTGCTATGACTACCGCGACGTCGAGTTCGTCGCCGAGGTCGTCTCCAAGGGCAGCCGCCGCGACGACTACGACGCCAAGCTGAAGGTCTACGCCGCCGCCGGCATCCCGACGTACCTGATCGCCGACCCGAAGACGGGGGTGGCGCACGTCTTCCACGCGCCGCGCGACGGCGTGTACACGGACGAGACGAGCCACACCTTCGGGGAGAAGTTCACCCTCCCCTCCTCCGGCATCCTGATCGACACCACCTCCTGGCCCCGCGACTGACGCGCGGGACGCGTGGGGCTGTGGTGTGCTGGAGACATGGAGATGCCGTCCCCCTACGGGGCCTCGGAGACCCACGGCGACGTCCACACGCTCTGCTACGAGCTGTCGCTCCCGTACCCCCGGGAGCGGGTGTGGGAGGCCGTCGCGACGCCGGAAGGGCTGCCGACCTGGCTGGCCGCCGCCGAGCCGTTCGAGCGGCGGGAGGGCGGGGCCATCACGTTGCGGTGGCTGAACACCGATCCGGAAGGCAACGCCACCGTCGCGCCGGGCCGGGTGACCGCCTGGGAGCCGGAGAGCCTCGCCGAGTACACCGTCGAGATCCACGGACGCATCCGGTTCGAGCTGGAGAAGGCGCCGGCGAGCGTCGGGGGGACGCTGCTGCACTTCACCAACGAGATGCCCGGGACGGACGACCAGCGGCTGGACTGCCTGGCCGGGTGGCACCACCACTTCGAGTACCTGCTGCAGGCGCTGGCCGGGCGTCCCGCCGACTGGGCGGCCTGGCGGCTCGACCGGTGGCGGGAGCTCCGGGAGGAGTACGGGAAGGGGAAGCGGGAGCTTCCCTAGGGGCGGTCCCGGTGCGGGGCCACCCCCCAGGGCGTGCTTACCGGCGCGGTCTGGTGCCCTTCTCCTGTACCGGGACCTTCTGCGTCGCCCCCGGCAGCGTCGGCTTCGGCAGGTGGGCGACCTCCCACTCCGCCTCCTCCAGCTCCTTCGCCGTGTCGCGCGGCAGCCGCGGCGCCCGGGGGGCCGGTGCGTCGAAGCCGAAGGCCGAGGTGAGGTCGCCGAAGGTGCGCCGGCGCCAGTCGCTGATGTTGGGTTCCCGGACGCCCGTGAAGCGCTCCAGGAAGCGCAGCGCCGAGGTGTGGTCGAACGCCTCGCCCGCCGCCCAGCCGCCCACCGTCCACGGCGAGACGATCAGGCAGGGGACCCGGAAGCCGCCCCCGATCGGCAGGCCCTTCACGAACTCGTCCTTCGTCCCCTTCGGCGGCACCGGCGGCGGCACGTGGTCGAACAGGCCGTCGTTCTCGTCGTAGTTGAGGATGAAGACGGTCTTCGCCCAGACCTTGGGGTTGTCCGCGATCGCCTCGATCTTCTTCGCGACGAAGTCCGCGCCGGCGGCCGGCATGAAGTACGGGTGCTCGGACTGCGGGCCCGTGGGGATGATCCACGACACGGCCGGCAGGCGGTCGTTGCGGGCGTCGTCCTCGAACGTCCCCTCCGGCTGCCGGCGCATCCCGCGCTCGTACAGCGGGTCGCCGGGCTTCGCGTCGCGGAACCGTTTGAACCACTCCAGCATGTTGCAGCCGTAGTTGTCCTCCTGCTGGTAGACCCGCCAGCTGACGCCCGCCGCCTGGAGGCGCTCGGCGTAGGTGGTCCAGCGGTAGGGGGACGGCATGGTGTTGCTGATGACCGGGCCGCCCTTGGTGCCGCCGGGGTCGATGGTGCCCGTCATCCAGTAGAGGCGGTTGGGCCAGGTGGGACCGAAGACCGAGCAGAAGTAGTTGTCGCAGATGGTGAACGTCTCTGCGAGGGCGAACTGGAACGGGATGTCCTCGCGCGTGTGGTACCCCATCACGTACGGGCCGTTCTTCCCGTCCGCCTTGCGGTGCGCGGGCAGCCACTTGTCCATCTTCCCGCCGTTCCACGCCTCGTGCTGCACGGACCAGGCGTGGCTGGTGGACGGGATGGCCTGGGCGCTCGTCTTCCGGGTGTCGAGGTGGAAGGGGAGCAGGTAGCCCTTGGGGTTCTCGGCGTCCGGCTGGTGGAAGACGCTGCGTCCGGTCGAGAGCCGCAGGGCCTTGGGGTCGGCGAAGCCGCGGACGCCCTTGAGGGTGCCGAAGTAGTGGTCGAAGGAGCGGTTCTCCTGCATCAGCATGACCACGTGCTCGACGTCCGCCAGCGAGCCGCGGCGCGGCGGTCCGGCCGCCACGGCGCGCTGGACGCTGGGCGGAAGCAGCGAGAGCGCGGCGGCGCCGGCGCCGGCCGCGGCCGAGCCGAGGAGTCTTCGTCTGCTGATGATCCCGGGCATTGCACCCTCCCTGAGGTCGCGTCAGGCCACAGTGTGGCCGTTGCGACTCTCCCGGCCCGGGAGTGCGGGGGATAGGGGAGTGCGGGTGAAATGCTCGGCAATGGGACGTAAAGGGGAGGGAGTTGGGGGTGGTGGGGGCGATGGAATGGTGATCGTATTACCCGATCGGGGGATCGGGGGCTGGTCCGATGGGCGGATACGGCGCCCGCCGAACGGGCGGGTGGGTGACCGGGGAGCGGAGGGCCGGGGGCCGGGCGATCGGTACGGACTCGACGCCGGGCCCCGGCCGTCACCGCGCGCCGGGCCCCGGCCGTTCCGGCCGCGCGCTTGCCGCCCTACCGCCTCTACGGTCCCTGCCGTCCCGGCTCCGCCGCGGCGCTCAGCCCCGGTCCTCGCCCTCCCCGCGCGGCCGGCGGTCCTTGTCCAGCGAGCGCAGGAACTCGGGGTTGTCGTCCGGCGCCACCCAGCCGCCCCCGCCGGAGCCCGCGCCACCGCGCCGGGCGGTCCGGCCCGCCGCCCGCGGCCGGCCGACGGCCAGCCAGGCGACCGGCCCGAGCAGCACCTCTCCGAAGAGCAGGATGATGATCACCCAGGCGGTCTTCGGCAGCTTGCGGACCTCTTCCTCGGGCGTGTTCAGACAGTCGATGAACGCGTAGATCCACAGCGCCAGGACCAGCAGGAACGGCAGATACCTGAGCATTGGCCGAAGGCCCCCCGGGACGTGGCGGTGGGGCCGTCCCGCGGCCCCGTGACAAGCCCAGGGTAGTCCGTGCTCGATACTGGAACGCATGGCTTATGACGATCTCCGCTCGTTCCTCAGAGCGCTCGAACGCGACGGCGACCTCAAGCGCGTCAAGGCCGAAGTCGACCCCCACCTGGAAGTAGGGGAGATCGTCGACCGGGTGAACAAGGCCGGCGGCCCGGCGCTCCTCTTCGAGAACGTCAAGGGCTCGGCGATGCCGCTGGCGATGAACGTCTTCGGGACGGACCGGCGGCTGCTGAAGTCGCTCGGCCTGAAGTCCTACGACGAGATCGGCGAGAAGATCGGCGGGCTGCTCAAGCCCGAGCTGCCGCAGGGCTTCGTCGGGATCCGGGAGGCGTTCGGCAAGCTGGGCGCGATGGCGCACGTGCCGCCGCGCAAGGTGAAGCCCGGCGACGCGCCGGTCCAGGAAGTGGTGCTGACCGGGGACGACGTCGACCTGGACGCGCTCCCGGCGCTCTTCACCTGGCCCGAGGACGGCGGCTCCTTCTTCAACCTGGGGCTCACCCACACCAAGGACCCCGAGACCGGCGTCCGCAACCTCGGCCTCTACCGGCTCCAGCGCCACGACAAGCGCACCATCGGGATGCACTGGCAGATCCACAAGGACAGCCGGAACCACTACCAGGTCGCCGCCCGGCGCGGCGAGCGGCTGCCGGTGGCCATCGCCTTCGGCTGCCCGCCCGCCGTGACGTACGCGTCGACCGCGCCGCTGCCGGCCGACATCGACGAGTACCTGTTCGCCGGCTTCGTGCAGGGCAAGCGGATCGACATGGTCGACTGCAAGACCGTCCCGCTCCAGGTGCCGGCCGCGGCCGAGGTGGTGCTGGAGGGCTGGCTGGAGCCCGGGAAGATGCTGCCGGAGGGCCCGTTCGGCGACCACACCGGCTTCTACACGCCGCAGGAGCCGTTCCCCGCGCTGACCATCGACTGCGTCACCATGCGGCGGCGCCCGCTGCTCCAGTCGATCGTCGTCGGCCGGCCGCCGACGGAGGACGGGCCGCTGGGGCGGGCGACGGAGCGTTTCTTCCTGCCCCTGCTCAAGATCATCATCCCGGACATCGTCGACTACCACCTGCCGGAGTCCGGCGGCTTCCACAACTGCGCGATCGTCTCGATCGACAAGAAGTACCCGAAGCACGCGCAGAAGGTCATGCACGCGGTCTGGGGCGCGCACATGATGTCGCTGACCAAGCTGATCGTCGTCGTGGACAAGGACTGTGACGTCCACGACCTGCACGAGGTGTCCTGGCGCGCGTTCGGCAACGTCGACTACGCGCGCGACCTCACCGTCGTCGAGGGCCCGGTCGACCACCTCGACCACGCGTCGTACCAGCAGTTCTGGGGCGGCAAGGCGGGCATCGACGCCACCGCGAAGTGGCCCGAGGAGGGCTACACGCGGGACGGCGGCTGGCCGTCGATGGTGGAGTCGGACCCGGAGACCGCCGCCCGGGTGACGAAGCGCTGGAAGGAGTACGGGCTGTGAGCGCCTCCGCCGCCGCCGTCCCGCAGCCGGGGCGCACCCGGGCGTTCCTGCGCCTGGTGCTGATAGAACACTCGGTGTTCGCGCTGCCCTTCGCGTACATCGCCTCGTTCACGGCGATGTTCCAGGAGGACGGGCGCATCCACTGGTGGAAGCTCTTCCTGGTCACCGTGGCCATGGTCGGGCTGCGCACCTTCGCGATGGCCTGCAACCGGATCATCGACCGCGAGATCGACGCCCGGAACCCGCGGACCGCCAACCGCGAACTCGTCACCGGCGCGGTCTCCGTCCGCTCGGCCTGGACGGGCGCCCTGGTGGCCGTGGTCCTCTTCCTGGGCGCCGCCGGCCTGCTGAACCCGCTGTGCCTGGCGCTGGCCCCGATCGCGGTGATCCCGATGGTGGTCTACCCCTACGGGAAACGGTTCACCAACTTCCCGCACGCGATCCTGGGTCTGGCGCAGGCCATGGGTCCGGTCGGCGCGTGGCTGGCGGTGACCGGTTCCTGGTCCTGGGACGCGGTGATCCTCGGGCTCGCGGTCGGCGTCTGGATCGGCGGTTTCGACCTGATCTTCGCCTGCCAGGACGTCGCCGCGGACCGCGCGCATGGCGTGAAATCGACCCCCGCCCGCTTCGGCATCCCGGCCGCGCTGTACGGCGCCCGCGTCTGCCACGTGATCACCACCGCCCTGCTGGCCTGGTACGGCGCCGCCACCCACGCGGGCGCCTTCTTCTGGACCGGCCTGCTGATCGTCGTCGCGGCCTTCCTGTACGAGCACTCGATCGTCCGCCCGCACGACCTGTCCCGCCTGAACCGCGCCTTCTTCACGGTCAACGGCTTCATCGGCATTGCCCTGTTCGTGTGCGCGCTGCTGGACCTGGGGGTGCGGGGGCTGGGGGTGTAGTGGGGTTTCCCTGTCGCCGGTGTACGGAAGGGGACCCTCATGGTCGTCCGGGAGTTCGACCGCCTACGGGCGAAGCTCGCCCGGATGGAGAGCCACCTCGAAGGCTGCGTGGGAGAGTTTTCGAGGATTCCATCCTGATCACCCCCCACCGGCCGTTCTGCGGGAGCACCAGGCAGCGCGTCTGGAGCATGCTGGAGGCCGCGCTGCCGGAACGGTGGACGGCGGTCGGGGGCGTCGGCTTCGTGTTCGCGGAACAGGAAGCGCTGCTCTGCCCGGACCTGGCCGTCGTTCCCGCGGCGGCGGCACGGAACCTCGACTCCTACCCGGCCGGCCTGATCGAGCTGACCGTCGAGGTCGTCTCACCGGGGAGCGTTCGCCAGGACTACCTGGTCAAGGACCGTGCCTATGCCAGGGCGGGCATCGCGAACCACCTGATTCTCGACCCGTACCAGGGGCATTGCGTGACCCTCTGGAACCCCGGCCCCGACGGCTATCTCGGCCGCGACACCATCCCTTACGGGAAGACGGTCACCATCGCGTCCACCGTCGGCCCCCTGGTGTTCGACACCTCCGGTCTGCCCGTCGATCCGGCCCGCTGACCCGCCCGACGGAGCCCCCGCCCCCCGGCCGACTAGGCTCGGGGGCGTGGAGCCGTACGAACACGCAACGCAACGATCCGAGCGCCGGCCCTGGGTGGTCGGTGTTTCCGGCGCGTCCGGGACGCCGTACGCGGCGGCCGTGGTGCGCGGGCTGCTGGCCGCGGGGGAGGGCGTGGACCTGGTCGTCAGCCGGGCCTCGCGGCTGACGCTGCTGGACGAGACCGGGATCTCGTTCCGGGACGCGCACTGGCGGGACGACCTGCGGCAGTGGCTGTCGCTGGGGGCGGACGGCAAGCCGCAGGCGTTCGACGTGGGCGACGCGGAGCTGGCCCGGGTGCGGTACTGGGCCGCCGGTGATCTGGCGGCGGGGCCGTCGTCGGGTTCGTACCCGGTGAAGGGGATGCTGATCGTCCCGGCGAGCACGGCCTGTGTGGCGGGTGTGGCGCTCGGGCTGTCGAAGGACCTGTTGCAGCGGGCCGCGAGCGTGACGCTCAAGGAGCGGCGGCCGTTGGTGGTCGCGGTGCGCGAGACGCCGCTGAGCGGTCAGACGCTGCGCCAGCTGGTGGCGCTCGACGAGGCGGGCGCGATCGTGCTACCCGCCTCTCCGGCGTTCTACGCGGGGGCGACGCACATCCAGGATCTCGTGGACTTCGTCGCCGGGCGGGTACTGGACGCGGCGGGGGTGCCGCACCGGTACTACCGCAGGTGGAAGGGGGAGCTCGGCGGCGGCCGGGCCCCGGAGGGGAGTTAGCGCTTCTTGGCGGCGCGCGCGGCGCGGGCCCCTGCGGCCTCGGCGCGACGGGCGGCGGTGACGGACTGGTGGGCACGCGAGCGGTTGGCCAGGTCCTGCAGCTCGCGCATGCGGGCGTAGGCCATCTCGATCGTGTACACGGGGTTCACTCCTGAAGGATCGTTGGTGCCGTGAGCGTTCGGTGAAAGATTTTCGGGGCGTCAGCCCTTCAATGCCTTAGATTCTACATGCAAGACGGCAAGTTCGCTGATTATTGAAAGGTTCCAGCCATGGACGCGGTGGACAGGCAGCTCATCCAGGCCCTCCGGGAGAACGGGCGGGCCTCGTACGCGGAACTGGGCCGGCTCGTCGGGCTGTCCGGCCCGAGCGTCACGGACCGGATCAACCGCCTGGAGGCGGCCGGCGTCATCACCGGCTACCGCGCGACCGTCAACGCCGCGTCGCTGGGCCTGGGCGTCACGGCGCTGATCGGCATCCAGCTCTCGGACGCCGCCGACCACGAGGACGTGGCGCAGCGGCTGCGCGACCTGGAGGAGATCGAGGACTGCTGGTTCATCGCCGGCGACGACTCGTACATGCTCAAGGTGCGCGTCGGCGACGTGGACGGCCTGGAGCGCACCATCCGCCGGCTGTCCGGGACCAAGGGCGTGAGCCGCACCCGCACCACGATCGTGCTCTCCACCAAGTGGGAGAACCGGGTGGGCGAGCTGCCCGAGGACATCTGACGGCCGGCGGGCCGGGGGCCGGGGCCTCCGCGGGTCCAGGACCGGGCCCGAGGGCGTCTGAAGGCGTGCCTGCCCGGGGGAGTAGGCTCGACCGGGCCAGGCGGAGGAAACCGGACGTACTCCGGACATACCAGAGAGGCGATCGCATGGACGCGGGACTCAAGCGCGAGCTGGAGCAGAAGGTGCGCGCCGGTGAGCGGCTGACCCGCGAGGACGGCATCGCCCTCTACGAGTCCGACGACCTCGCCTGGCTCGGCGGTCTGGCCCACGAGGTGCGGACGCGGAAGAACGGCGACACGGTGCTGTTCAACGTCAACCGCCACCTCAACATGACGAACGTGTGCACGGCCTCCTGCGCCTACTGCTCGTTCCAGCGCAAGCCGGGCGAGAAGGACGCGTACACCATGCGCATCGAGGAGGCCGTCCGCCTCGCCAAGGCGATGGAGAACGACCACCTCACCGAGCTGCACATCGTCAACGGCCTGCACCCCACCCTGCCGTGGCGCTACTACCCGCGGTCGCTGAAGGCGCTCAAGGAGGCGCTGCCGCAGGTCTCCCTGAAGGCGTTCACCGCCACCGAGATCCACCACTTCGAGAAGATCTCCGGCATGCCGGCCTCCGAGATCCTCGACGAGCTGATCGACGCCGGCCTGGAGTCGCTGACCGGCGGCGGTGCGGAGATCTTCGACTGGGAGGTCCGGCAGCACATCGTCGACCACGAGACCCACTGGGAGGACTGGTCGCGCATCCACCGGCTCGCGCACGAGAAGGGCCTCAAGGGCCCGTGCACGATGCTCTACGGGCACATCGAGGAGCCGCGCCACCGCGTGGACCACGTGCTGCGGCTGCGCGAGCTCCAGGACGAGACCGGCGGCTTCCAGGTCTTCATCCCGCTGCGCTACCAGCACGACTTCGTGGACATGAAGGACGGCAAGATCCGCAACCGGCTCCAGGCGCGGACCTCCATGGCCACCGGCGCCGAGGCGCTGAAGACGTTCGCGGTCTCCCGGCTGCTGTTCGACAACGTCCCGCACGTCAAGGTCTTCTGGGTGATGCACGGCCTCCAGACCGCGCAGCTCGCCCTCCAGCACGGCGCCGACGACATGGACGGCTCGGTCGTCGAGTACAAGATCACGCACGACGCGGACAACTACGGCACGCCGAACAAGCTGACCCGCGACGACCTGCTGGACCTCATCCGCGACGCGGGCTTCCGCCCGGCGGAGCGGAACACGCGGTACGAGGTCATCCGGGAGTACGACGGTCCGGACCCGGCGCGGCGCGAGACGCCGCAGGCGATGCGGGTCTGATCCGTCGCCAGTTGACGCCGGAGCCCCGGTGAGGCAACCGCCTCGCCGGGGCTCCTTCTCTTGCGCGGACGCGGTGGGTAATGCTTGCATCTGGCTTATGACTCTTACCTTCGTACGTGATCCGCAGGTGGCCCCCGAGCTGCGCGAGGAGTTCTCGCGGCTCTGGTACGAGGTCTCCCGGGCCGGCGGTTCGGTCGGGTTCGTGCCCTCGGTGTCCGAGGAGGAGGTGCGCGAGGCGGCCGTTGCGCAGCTCGCGCGGGTGGCCGCCGGGGAGCATCGGATGCTCGGCGCGTACGACGCCGGCGGGCGGCTGGTGGGCACCGCGTTCCTCCGGCTGCACGCCGACTTCAAGATGCGGCACTGGTCCATGGTCGTCCTGGTCATGCTCGACCCCGCGCTGCAGGGCGGCGGTCACGGGCTCCGGCTGATGCGGGAGACGATCGACATGGCCCGCGACGCCGGTCTGGAGGCGCTGCGGCTGGAGGTGCGCGGCGGTATGGGGCTGGAGGGCTTCTACGGGCGGCTCGGGTTCAAGGAGGTCGGCCGGGTGCCGGGCGGGCTGCGGCTGTCCGCCGACGACTACCGCGACGACGTCCTGATGTGGCTCGCGCTGGACTGAGCGGATGCGACCGGACGCCGGCGCGGCTCCCCCCGGAGTCCGAGGCGAGTCCCTCCGGACGGCCGGCGCGGCTCCCGTCGAACGCTGGTGCGGCTCCTCCGGACGCCGACGCGGCTCCCTCTGGATTGATCCACTCGCGCTCGTGCTTGACTGGTAGGGACCCTTTCGGCTGCCGTTGAGAAGAAGGTCCGTCCCGTGAGTAGCCAGAAGTACGCCTCGCTCCGTTACACCGCTCTGCGATTCGGCCTGCTCGTCGCCTCTTTCGCCGTCGTGTGGGTGCTCTGCTACCTCCGCGCCATCCCGCTCGGGGCGAACGGCTCCAACTTCGTCTGGATGATCCTGCTGGCGCTGATCATCTCGGCACCGCTGAGCTGGGTGCTGCTGCGCAAGCAGCGGGACGCCATGGCCGTGCAGGTGGCCGAGCGCGTCGAGCGGACGCGGGAGCGGCTGCAGGCGAACGCGGGCCAGGAGGACCGGGCGTAACCGGGCACGGTCGGACAACTCCCATCAAGGGCGGCCATCGCCGCCAAGGGTAGTTTTCGTCACACCGCGCACCACATCGCGCACTCCATCGCACCGCCGCCTCGCCGCCGGACAACCGTCCGGCGGCGAGACGCGCGGTGCTTTTTCATGCCCTGGACCCCTGGGACTCAAAGAATCTCTTTGGGTTCCTCAAAGTTCCAGTGTTAACGTGTCGATATGAAGACAGCAGCAGCGCACCGAATCCCCACGGGCCCCGGCCTCGTGGCGCGCCTGCACGTCGATCTTTGCCGCTGTCTGTCCGCGGCCTGTCGCCGCCGCTGATCGCTCCACGCCGATCACCCCGACGCGGCCGGAGATCCCGTACGTACGGACCTCCTGGCGCCTCGCGCCCCTCTTCACCCCCCGTCTGTCCCCGGAGAATCCGTTGTCCTCGACGCCCCCCTCCCCCGCGACCCCGTCCTCCGGGGTCCGCGCGACCCTCGGCCGGATACCCAAGGTGCCCTTCTGGGCGCAGATCCTGCTGGGCCTCGTCCTCGGCGCCCTGCTCGGCTGGGCGGCCCGCAGCGGCGACATCGCCTGGCTGCAGACCACGCTCGACAAGATCGGTGAGATCTTCGTCCAGCTGCTGATGGTCGTGGTGGCCCCGCTGGTCTTCTTCGCCATCCTGGTCTCGATCACCAACCTGCGGAACGTCTCGAACGCCGCGCGGCTGGCGTCCCGGACCCTCCTCTGGTTCATGATCACGTCGCTGATCGCCGTCTCCATCGGCCTCGCGATCGGCCTGCTCACGGACCCCGGCTCCGGCACCGGCCTCACGGCCGCCGACGGCGCCGACCCCAAGAAGAAGGGCTCCTGGCTCGACTTCATCACCGGCATCGTCCCGACCGACGTCGTCACGCCGTTCACCCAGCTGAACGTGCTCCAGATCGTCTTCATGGCCGCCGTCGCCGGCATCGCCGTCCTCCAGGTCGGCGAGAAGGCCCGCCCGCTGCTCACCCTGAGCGAGTCCGTCCTGGAGCTCCTCCAGAAGGTGCTGTGGTGGGTCATCCGGCTCGCCCCGCTGGGCAGCCTCGGCCTCGTCGGCCACGCCATCCACAAGTACGGCTGGGACCTGATCGGCAAGTACGCGACCTTCACCGCGGACATCTACGTCGGCTGCGCCATCGTCCTCTTCGGCGTCTACCCGCTGCTGCTCGCGACGGTCGCCAAGGTCAACCCGCTGCGGTTCTTCAAGGGCGCCTGGCCCGCGATCCAGCTCGCGTTCGTCTCCCGCTCCTCCGTGGGCACCATGCCGCTGACCCAGCGGGTCACCGAGCGGCTGGGCGTGCCGAAGGAGTACACGTCGTTCGCCGTGCCGTTCGGCTCGACGACGAAGATGGACGGCTGCGCCTCCATCTACCCGGCCATCGCCGCGATCTTCGTCGCCCAGGTCTTCGACGTGCCGCTGGAGGTCCGCGACTACCTGCTGATCGCGTTCGTCTCGGTCATCGGCTCGGCCGCGACCGCCGGTCTGACCGGCGCCACGGTGATGCTCACCCTGACCCTGTCGACGCTGGGCCTGCCGATGGCGGGCGTGGGCCTGCTGCTCGCGATCGACCCGATCGTCGACATGATCCGCACCGCCACCAACGTCGCCGGCCAGTCCGTCGTCCCGATCATCGTCGCCTCCCGCGAGGGCATCCTCGACCGCGAGGCGTACGCCACGGCCGATGGCTCCAAGCTGGACGGTGAGCCGGAGCGGGAGCCCGCCCGGGAGCAGGAGCCGGTGCTCAGCGCGGCGTGACGCGCCCGCGGTTCCGACGGGGGGAGCCCCCGGCCTTCGTCCACGCCGACGAGGCCGGGGGCTCCCGCCGTTCTCACGTCTCACGCTCCCGGACGGCGGGGGCTCACCACTCGATGAGGACGGCTCCGGGGGCGCCGGTCCGCCCCTTGGCGCCGGCGTCCTCGGCATCCCCGGCATCCCCGTCCGAGCCGTCGCTCGGCCCGGTCTTCGCCCTGCCGTCGCCGCCGGATCCGCCCGGGCCGCTGCCGCCCGCGCCCCACAGGGAGACCGTCAGGTGGCTGACGCTTTCCGGCGGGGAGAAGAACGAGACTCCCGGCCTGGTGAAGGGCATGCGGCCGTGCGGCTCGGCGGCCGCCCGGGCGGGCTGGGGTGCGGCGAGCACGCCGCTGAGCGGACCGGTCAGCGCCATGCGGGCGGCGTGGCCGACCGCCGCCGGGCGGACGGGAGGGGCAGCCTCGGATCGTCGGACACGGCGCGTTCCTTGGGGGCTGGGTGGGGGCGTCGCCCCCGGTCGAGGGGGGGTACGGGGACGACGCCGGCCTGCTCGCCGCGGCACGGGGGCCGGCGGCGCGGCAGGCTCCGCGCGCGCCGTGCCGCGGCGCGGCGGGACCAGGGGGACGCCCGAGGCGCCGGCCGTTGCCGACGGGAACGGCCGGACGGCCGACCTCGCACGGTGTACGGGAAGAGGAGTACCGGTGTGATCGGCCCGCAGTCAAAACATCCGACGGCGAACCATCGCCGTTCCCGCCGTCCACCGCCGTGTCGGCGCTCGAACCTCGAACTCCTCTTCCGTAAACGGGCGTTGCCCGATACTCACGGGATCACCCACTGCCCGGCCAAACCCGTCCGCCACCCCGGTCCGGGTGAACCGGCCCGGGAGCGCTTGACCGGAACTGCTCGAAGGGAGTGCGGTGTTCACGCCGACCCGTCCCGTCACCCCGTCGATGCCTGCGCCTTCGCTCGGAGTTGACCGTCCCGCGCTCCGCCAGGGGGCGAGCGGATCGTCGAGCGCGTCGAGCGGGTGGAAGCGGGCTTCCGGCGGTTCGCCGGCCGGGGGAGTGATCGCGGGGGCGTCCCGGCGATCCCTGCCGCACCGATGCGGTCGCGCCGGTCGGCGGGTGGCCGCTTGCCTCGACCTCGGCGAGAGGGGGTCTCGGTCGCGCCGTCGGTCGACGGTGACGGCGTGCGGGTCCGGGGTCCGGACGCGTGGGCCTGCCGTGATGGGTGGGGCGGGAGTTGGTGTGGCTTGAGTGGCGGGGGCGGGGTGGTGGTCGCCCTTGACGGTTGCGGCGGAGTGATGTTACCTGCCGGTACTGTAGCGGGGGCGGAGGGATGCTTGTTGTGACCACTGCACAGACCGACGCTGTCAGGGGCCCGGCCGGCGCCAAGGCGTCCATGCCGGGCGGGGTGCCGAAACCCAGGGTCCGGCGGATGCCCCGGGAGGTGCGGGAGCGGCAGATGATCGACGCCGCCGTGCGGGTGTTCGCCCGCTGCGGCTACAGCGCCGCCTCGATGGACGAGATCGCGGAGCTCGCCGGGGCGTCCAAGCCCCTGATCTACCTGTATCTCCACTCGAAGGAGGACCTGTTCGGCACCTGCATCCGGCGGGAGGCGGCGGCGCTGCTCGGTGCCGTGCGGTCCGCCGTCGAGCCGCACGCCCCGGCCGACCGCCGGCTCTGGGACGGGCTGCGCGCGTTCTTCGCGCACACCGCGGCGCATCCGGAGGGGTGGGCGGTGCTCAGTTGCCGGGCCCGTACGCATGGGGAACCGTTCGACCGGGTCGTGGCCGAACTGCGCGAGGAGATCGTGGAGGTCGTCGTGCGGTTGATAGAGGAGGCCGCCGAGGACGCCGTCGGTGGTGCGGCGGCCGGTCGGGCGCCGCTCAACGGGCGCGAGGTGACCGGGCTCGCCCACGCCCTCGTCGGCGCGGCCGAGTCGCTCGCCGGGTGGGCGAACGGACCCGCCGGCGCCGTCCCCTCGGCCAAGGAGACGGCGGAGACGCTGATGAACGTGGCGTGGGTGGGACTGGAGAACCTGGTGAGTGGCAGGAGGTGGGAGGCGGCGGCCTCCAAGGCGGGGGTGGTGTCGTCCGGTTGATGCGTTCCCGCCGCCCGGGCGCGCATCGAGGAGGTCTGCGGGTCACGTGCCGTCCGACGGGCTCGGCCCGTAGTAGGCGGTGAGGGGTGCGCGTGCCTCGGCGAAGAGGGCAGGGCCGTCCTGCGTCACGGACGGCCAGTCCCCCGATCGCGGGTTGAGCCGCACCAGTTGCTCGGTGGAGAGCGCGTACACGACCCGGCCGATGCCGGAGCGGACGATGCCGCCCGCGCACATGCCGCACGGCTGGCAACTGGTGTACATCGTGGTGCGGGCGGCCGTCTCCGGGTTCAGCTCGCGGGCCGCCCACCGCGCCAGCTTCAACTCCGGGTGGGCCGTGATGTCGTCGTCCCGCCGGACCGTGTTGTGCGCCTCCGCGAGGATCGCCCCGCCCGGACCGGCCAGCAGCGAGCCGTACGGCGCGTCGCCCAGCTCCACCGCGCGCGCCGCGATGCCGATGGCCCGCCGCAGCAGCGCCTCGTCGGCAGAGGTGATCACGACACCGTCCCCCACCGCTCGGCGACCGCGGTGAGCGCCCGCCACGCGGCCTCGGGCCGACGGGTCTGGGCCGGATCCCCGTGATAGGGGTCGAGCACCACCGCCTGCGCACCGAGCCCGCGAAGCTCTCCCAGGTCACCCACGATCTGCTCCAGGTCCCCGACGCCGGCCGGCCGTTCGGCCTCCCGGACCGGAGCGTCGCTCAGCCGCAGGGCGATCCGCGGCGCGAACCCCGGCAAGGCGTGGTCCGCGAGAACCGACCGCATCCGCGCCACCGGCAGCCGCAGCGGATGCCAGGCGTCGCCGAACTCGACCGCCCGCCGGATCGCCGCCGCACTGTGCCCGCCGACCCACACCGCGGGCGCGGCCCCGCCCTCCGCCCTCCACGTGTCCCGCACCACTGCCAGGTACTCGTCGGTCAGCCGGCCCCGCGCGCCGAACGGCACCCCGAGCGCGTCGAACTCCTGCCGCGACCAGCCGACTCCCACGCCGAGCACGAACCGCCCGCCGCTGAGCCGTTGCAGGCTGCTCGCCATCCGCGCCACCAGCAGCGGATGCCGGTACGGCAGCACCAACACGGTCGTGCCCAGCCGCAGTTCGCCGCCGCCCGTCCCCGCCAGCCAGGACAGTGTGGTGAACGGGTCGTAGAACGGCTCCGGATACCGCTCGGCCACATCCGGGGTGACGGCCACGTGGTCGGACACCATCAGCAGGTCGAACCCGAGCCCGGCCACGACCCGCGCCCACTCGCGCAGCACGCCGGGGTCGGTCCCCGGCCCGAAGTTCGGTACGTTGACGCCAAGTTGCATGCCATGAGGCTATTGCGGTGATCACGTCGAAGGGAACGGCATCTTCCCGGTAGTGCCCGCCTTTCGCCGTGGATCTCCCGGTACTATCGCGCCATGGCCGTGAACCTCGACGACCTCGACTGGGCGATCATCGAGCAGCTCCAGCAGGAGGCCCGCATCTCCCTGAGCGAGCTGGGACGCCGCGTCAGCCTCAGCCCGTCGGCCACGACCGAGCGGGTGCGCAACCTGGAGTCGCTGGGCGTCATCACCGGCTACCACGCCACCGTGGACCTGGCCAAGGTCGGCTACCCGGTACTCGCGGTCGTCCGCCTGAAGTACCCCGGCAACCGGCACCAGCCACTGCACCACCTCCTTGCCGAGCGCCGCGAGATCCTGGAGTGCCTGCGCACCACCGGCGACGACTGCTACACCCTGAAGGTGGCCGCGACCTCCATGGAGCACCTGGAGACGCTCGTGGACGAACTGGCCGGCTTCGGCAGCACGACCACGAGCGTCGTCTACAGCCGAACGCTGTCCTACCGCGGACCCGACCGGCCCTGACCGGCAGCCGGCCGCGGCCACGGGACCGCTGCCCGGCGGCGGAGCGCCAGGCCGCTCCCGTGGGTCAGGACGCGGTACCCGCCCTAGGCGCAGTCGCCGTGGTCCGGGTGGTTGGCGAAACGTTCCGCCAGCCAGTTCGCCGCCGGGATCGCCTGGATCACCGCGCCGCCCACGTGCTCCGTCAGCGGCAGTGCCGTCCAGCGGACGCTCGCTCCTCGTGCGCACCAGTCCGCGCGCAGGCGCCGGCCCAGGTCGTAGGGGATCAGCTCGTCGGCCGTCCCGTGGTAGAGGTACACGGGGCGGTCGGGGGCGTGCGTGCCCAGGTTCGAGGAGCGCAGGACGCGCTGCCAGTCCGCCTCGTAGAGCGGGTTGCGGACGGTGACGTCGGATATCTTCCTGAAGAGGCCGGCGGCCACGTCGGCCGCCACGCAGTTCTCCTTGAAGAAGCGGATGTAGGCGCGGCCGCGGTCGTTGAGGTAGTCGTCCAGGCGGAGTTCGGGGTAGGCGGCGTTCTGGCCGGACGCCGCCATGAGGATCAGGCCGGCGCCGATGCCGCCGTTGTTGTGATCCGCGGTCCTGAGGAGGTCGGCGGGGACGCCGCCGGTGGCCGTGCCCTTCACGTTCAGCTCGGGGGCGTAGCCGTCGTGCAGCTCCGCCGCCCAGGAGGTGGCCTGGCCGCCCTGGGAGTAGCCCATGATGCCGACGGGCGCGTCCGGGGACAGGCCCGCCTCGGGGAGCCGCAGCGCGGCGCGGGCCGCGTCGAGGACGGCGTGGCCCGCCGAGCGGCCTACGACGTAGGTGTGGTCGCCCGGGGTGCCCAGGCCCTCGTAGTCGGTCACGGCGACGGCCCAGCCGCGAGCGGTGAGAAGTTGGATGAGGTTGGCCTCGACCGCCGTCCCCCGTGGGAAGCCGGCGGACGGGGCGCACTGGTCGCCCAGGCCGACGGTGCCCACCGCGTAGGTGATCAGCGGGCGGTCGCGGTCGGGTCTGCCGTCCCGCGGGACGATCACCGTGCCCGAGACGGTGTTGGGGGTGTTCTTGGCGGTGGTCGAGCGGTAGGTGATGCGCCAGGCGCGGGTGGGAGTGGGTTGGCCTGGGAGGGGGTGGAAGGTGGTGGGGGTGGAGGTGAGGATGTCGCCGGGGGCGGGGGGTGGTGTGGGGGTTGTTGTGGCCGACGTGGCGGTGCCGGCGGCGGCCGACGTGATGAAGGCCAGTGTCGCTGTCACGGTGGCCGCGGCCGTGCGGGCCAGGGTGCGGAGGCGCATGGGCGCTCCCAACTCTTTTGGGTGTGGCGATTGTTGGGCCGCACCGTAGTGACCGACTGGTAAGTACGGGGGTGGCCGGAGTGCTCGGGTTTGTTGGCCGGGGGGCTCGTTGTGTGTGGGATGCCCCTGCCCCGCCCTCTCACCGTTTCTTGCAGGGGCTGCGCCCCCGCACCCCCCAGCACGCTGCGAGCGCTGTCCTCAAACGCCGGACGGGCTGGTGGAAGTGGGAGCGGGCGCAGGCGACTGCCGCCTGTACGTGCCCGGTGTCGTGCCCGTCCAGCGGCGGAACGCGCGGTGGAAGGCCGTGGTCTCCGAGAAGCCCAGGCGGGCCGCCAGTTCCGTGGTCGGTTCGCGGCCCGCGGCCAGGGAGGACAGGGCCGCGTCGCGGCGCACCTGGTCCTTGACGCGGCGGTAGGACGTGCCTTCGGCGGCCAGCCGGCGGCGGAGGGTGGCCGGGCTCACCGCCAGGCGGGCCGCCGTCTCGGTGGCCTCCGGGAGGCGGGCCGGGCGGTGGTCCTCGCGCAGGGCCGCGGCCAGGGCCCCGCGGACCTGTTCGGTGACGGTCGTGCCGTAGTCGCGGCGGCGCAGCAGGTCGGCGGGGGCGCGCCGGAGGAGGTCGGTCAGGCCCGCCTCGTCCCGGAGGAGCGGCGCGGACAGCCAGTGCCGGGCCAGGCCGACGCCCGTCCGGTGGGCGCCGAACCGTACCGGGCAGCCGAACATCCGGCCGTACTCCGCCGCGTACGGCGGCGCCGGATACGCGAACTCCGCCCACCTCAGGGCGATCCGCCGCCGGATGAGCCAGCTCGCCAGCCGGTGCCAGACCACCAGCGCGCATTCGGCGAGAAAGCGGCCTTCCGGCAGTCGGCGGAGGTCGTTCCGCACGGCGAACACCGCCTCCTCCGCGCCGTGTTCGAGCGCCAGGGCGGGCCCTCCCGGGAAGAGGCCGTAGAAGCGGACCGCGCGGTCGACGGCCGTGCCGAGGTCCGGGCAGCCGACGCACGCGTGGCACATCATCGCGAACGTGCCGGGTCTGCTGGGAGCCGTCCCCAGGCCGAGGAACTCGTCCCGCGTCGTCCGGCGTACCGCTCTGACCAGCGCGGTGAACTGCTCGGGCGTCACCCGCGCCCGGTCGTCGCCCGGCAGCAGCGGCGGGATGCGGGCGGTCTGGAGCAGGGGGACGGGGTCGTGGCCCAGGCGGACCGCGCCAGCGAGGGCCGCCCGGACGAAGTGCGCGCCGATCGTCGGCTCGCCGGTCGTGAACCGCGGGGTGAGGAGGGCGGGTTCAGGCATGAGGGCATGGTGCGCCGAGCGGTACGGACGGGGGTGCCGAGCGTTCCGGTCAATCCCGGGGCGCGACGGCGTGCGTAGGGTCCGGAACGCGGTCCGGAGGGCCCCGCGGCCGCTCCCCGACGGGCCGCACCACCCCGACCGCCGGAGGCGCCATGCCCGACCGACCCCGCACCCTGGCCCTGTTCGCCGAGTGGACGGCCGACCGGTACGCAGGCCGCCCGGCCCTCCGCTTCCGCCGGCCGGACGACGGGGGCTGGACGGACGTCGGCTACGACGAGCTGCGCGGGACCGTACGGACCGTCGGGCGCGCCCTGCTCACCCTCGGCGTGCGGCCCGGCGACCGGGTCGCCGTCCTCGCCCGCACCCGGCCCGAGTGGACGTACGTCCAGCTCGCGGCGCTCGCCGCCGGCGCCGTCGTGGTGCCCGTCTACCCGACGGCCGGGGACGAGGAGCTCGGCTGGGTGCTCTCCGACTCCGGCGCGAGCGTCGCCGTCGCCGAGGACGCGTCCCAGGCGGCCCGGATCGCCGCCCTCCGCGCCCGGCTGCCCGGCCTCCGGCACGTCGTCGTCATGGAGGGTGCTGCGGAGGGGTACCCGTTCCTGGCGCAGATCGAAGTCACCGCCTCCCTCTCCGAACTCCTCGACCGCGCCGACCACGTCACCCCCTCCGACCTCTGCGGCATCATCTACACCTCCGGCACCACCGGCCTCCCCAAGGGCTGCCGGCTGACCCACGGCAACCTCGCCGCCGCCCACGACGCGACGGCCGGCTTCATCACCTACGCGCCCGGCGACAGCACGTACCTCTACCTCCCGCTGGCCCATCTCCTGGCACAGCTCGTGCAGTTCGGCGCCCTGCTGCGCGGCGCGACGCTCTGCTACCACTCCGGCCGGAACGAGGACATCGTCGCCGGGCTGGCCGCCACCCGGCCGACGCACCTGCCGTCCGTACCCCGCCTGTTCGAGAAGGTGCACGGCACGGCGCTGGCCCTGGCCGACGCCGGGGGCCCGGACGGGCGGGCGCGGCTCGCGGCGGCCGTACGGGCCGGGGTCGAGGCCGCCGCCCTGCGCGAGCGCGGGGAGGCGCCCGACGGGCCGCTGCGCGCCGCCTGGGAGGCCGCCGAGGAGCGGGTGTTCGCCCCGGTGCGGGAGGTCTTCGGCGGGCGGCTGCGCTGGGCGCTGACCGGCGCCGCGCCCATCGCGCCGGCCACCCTGGACTTCCTGCGTGCCTGCGGTGTCCTGGTGCACGAGGGGTACGGGATGACCGAGACGGCCGGAGTGATCTCGCTCAACCGGCCGGGAGCGTACCGGCCGGGCACGGTCGGCCGGCCGGTGCCCGGCTGCGAGGTGCGCATCGCGCCCGACGGCGAGATCCTCGCCCGGGGGCCCGGGATCTTCCCCGGCTACCACCGCGACCCGGCCGCCACCGCCGCCGTGCTGGACGCGGACGGCTGGCTCCGCACCGGGGACCTCGGCACGCTGGACGCCGACGGGTTCCTCACGGTGACCGGCCGCAAGAAGGACCTCGTCATCACGTCGAACGGCAAGAACATCACCCCCGCCCTGCCCGAGGCCGCCCTCCGGCAGTCCCGCTGGATCTCCCACGCGGTGCTCGCCGGCGACCGCCGCCCGTACCCGGTGGCGCTGCTCACCCTGGACGCCGCCGAGATCGCGGCCTGGGCGGCCCGCGAGGGTGTCGACCTGGGCCCGGACGGGCCGGAGCGGCACCCCGCCGTGCGGCGGCTGTGCCAGGAGGCGGTGGACGCGGTGAACGCCCGCTCGGCGGGGCCGGCCAGGATCCGGGCGTTCGCGATCCTGCCGGGCGATTTCGGGGTGGAGAGCGGAGAGCTGACGCCCACCCTCAAACTGCGCCGTTCGGTAATCCTCGAACGGCATGCGAGGGAAATCGACGCACTGTACGAACGGCGTATGGACGTATGGGGTTAAGGCTTTGTCAAGCGGAACGTGGAGGGGGTTTGCGGCGGGAAGGGTGCGGCGGGCGGGGTGCCCGGGGCGGGAAAGTCCGGAAATCCGTGATCGTCCGGCGGGCCGGCGCCGTGGGCGGGGCCGGAGCCGGGGTCGGGGACGGATCAAGGCCGCGATCGGGGTGGGAGTGAAGGGGATCGAAGGGGGATCCAGACGGGATCGGGCCGGGCAAAGGCAGGAGCCCTGCCCCGCCGTCGAAACGGCGGGGCAGGGCTCCTTGGTGGTACTGCGAGTCGACCGCGATCGGCCGGTCACCGCTTGCCGGCCCGGGGGCCGGCCCCGTGTTACGCGGGGGTGACGTTCTCGGCCTGCGGGCCCTTCGGACCCTGGGTGACGTCGAAGGTCACGGCCTGGTTCTCCTCGAGGGAGCGGAAGCCGGAGGCGTTGATCGCGGAGTAGTGGACGAAGACATCGGGGCCCCCGCCGTCCTGGGCGATGAAGCCAAAGCCCTTTTCAGCGTTGAACCACTTCACGGTTCCGGTAGCCATAAAGCCCTCCTTGGGCCCAAAGGGTTGCCCTGCTCCAGAACCTGCAAGAAGTCTGAAAACTACAAAAGCCTGCGGGTTACATGCTCCGCAGGCTCTGTACTGCAAGGGAAACCAAACTGCAACTTGCGGCGAGCGTAGCACGGAGCCTTCTTCCGGTGGAAGAGTCGAAGATCACGCTCAAGGTGGGTTTTCGGTCCGCCAAAGGAGGAAAAGCTCGTCTGTCGGACGCGGCCCCGAGCCGGGTCCCGAGTCGAGCCCGAGCCGACCCCCGGACGGGTGGCCCGGATGCCGCGGGGCTAGCCTCCGGATGTGGACAATTCAGCATCCGACGCACCCGTCCCCGACGTACCGGCCTGCGACGCGCCGGCCCACGGCGCCCACCCCAGACGGCGCAGTCGCCCCCGGGTCGGTCACATCCAGTTCCTGAACTGCCTGCCCCTGTACTGGGGGCTCGCCCGGACCGGGGCCCTGCTCGATCTGGACCTGTCCAAGGACACCCCCGAGCGGCTCAGCGAGGCCCTCATCCGAGGGGACCTGGACATCGGCCCGGTGACGCTCGTCGAGTACCTGCGCCACGCGGACGAGCTGGTCGCCATGCCCGACATCGCGGTCGGCTGCGACGGCCCGGTGATGTCCTGCATGATCGTCTCGCAGGTGCCGCTGAAGGAGCTCGACGGGGCGCGCGTCGCCCTCGGTTCCACCTCCCGCACCTCCGTGCGCCTGGCGCAGCTGCTGCTCGCCGAGCAGATCGGCGTACGGCCGGAGTACTTCACCTGCCCGCCCGATCTGAGCCTGATGATGCGCGAGGCGGACGCCGCCGTGCTCATCGGCGACGCCGCGCTGCGGGCCTCGCTGCACTACGCGCCCAAGCTCGGCCTGGAGGTCCATGACCTGGGGCGGATGTGGAAGGAGTGGACGGGGCTGCCGTTCGTCTTCGCCGTCTGGGCCGTGCGCCGCGACTACCTGGCCCGGGAGCCGGAGACCGTCCGCAAGGTGCACGAGGCGTTCCTGGCCTCGCGGGACCTGTCCCTGGAGGAGGTCGGGAAGGTCGCGGAGCAGGCGGCGCGCTGGGAGGCGTTCGACGCGGAGCTGCTGGAGCGCTACTTCACCACGCTGGACTTCCGCTTCGGCTCCCGCCAGCTGGAGGGCGTCACCGAGTTCGCCCGGCTGACCGGGCCGACGACCGGCTTCCCCGCCGACGTCCGGGTGGAACTGCTGGAGCCCTGACCCCTTGGGGGAGGGGTCAGGGCTCCATGCTCGGGGCGGCCCGGTCCGCGCTCTCGGGGACCGGGCCGCTTGCCTCAGGCGACGGGTCCCTGCATGTGCTCGCTGATCCACTGGATCAGGCCGCCGGACTCCATGTTGGGCACATAGGTGGCCGCGTTGTGCTCGCCGCCCTGGATGACGTGGTACTTCGTCTTCACCGGGCCCTTGTTGCCGTACTTGGCGACGAAGGCGTCGATCGGCGGCTTGACCGGCTCGCTCGCGCCGACCTGGAGGCCCAGGTAGACCTCGGGGCCGCCCTTGGCGATCAGCCGCTGGGCGAGCACCTTGGAGTTGTTGTCCGCCCGCTCCTTCTCGTGGCCCTTCCACAGCAGCGAGTCCGGGACGATGTCCGGGCCGGAGGCGATGACGGCCTTGAACTTGTCCGGCTTCTGGAGCACCGACTTCAGGCCGGCGGAGCCGCCGGTGGAGGAGCCCATGAAGGCCCAGCCGTCGCGGGACTTGATCGTCCGGAAGTTCTCCTTGATCAGCTGGGGGACGTCCTCGGTCAGCCAGGTGCCCATCTTCGGCTGGCCCGGGATGTCACTGCCGTCCCAGTACCGGCCGGGGGTCGGGTCGCCCTTCCCGTCGTGGTTCTCCGGGTTGAGGACCGGCATGGCGATGATGAACGGGAGGCTCTTGCCTTCCTTCGCCCACTTCTGGACGGAGTCCTCCAGCTTGAGGTTGGACCCCATCCAGTAGTTGTTGGGGAACCCCGCGCCGCCGGGCAGCGCGATCAGCACCGGGAAGCCGCTGTCCTTGTACTTCGGATCCTTGTACTCCTCGGGAGCCCAGACCCAGACCTTGCCGGTGAAGCCGGACTTCTTCCCCTGGTACGTGGTGACGGCGATCTTGCTGCCGTCCTGCACCGTGCCGGAGATCTTGAAGTCGGCCTTGGGGCCGGTCGGCATCAGCGCCTTCGCGCCCGGCTTCCCGCCGCCGTTCTTCCCGCCGCCGTCGTCGAAGGAGATCGGGTCGCCCTTGTCGGAGAAGACGTCGAAGTAGTTCAGCACCGGGTAGGCGACGGCCCCGAGCACGGCTATGCACACCGCGACCAGGAACCAGCGCTTCGCCCGCTTGGCCCTGCGGTGGCCCCTCGACTGGTAGGCGCCGTTGGCTGAGTTGCTCATCCTGTCCCTCGGATCCCTCTGGACGTTTCTGCTGTCCCGAAGGACATGGCGGTCGTTTCCGTATGGGTGCGGTCATCGCCGCGTGGACCGGGTGCGGTGCCGCCGTGGGGCCCCGGGCGGAGCCCCACGGGGGTGATCAGGAGGGGTCCACCGGTCCCGAGATGTGCTCGCTGATCCACTTCATGCTGCCCTCGCCCATCCCCTTCACATAGGACTTCGCGTTGTGCGAACCGCCCTGGATGACCTGGAGGTGGGTGTGGATGGGGCCCTTGTTGCCGTAGGTGGCGATGTACTTGTCCACCTTCCCCTTCACGGTCCCTTCAAGGGTGCCGTACTGGAAGGCGAGGTAGACGTCCGGGCCGCCCTTGGCGATCAGCTTCTTGGAGAGCAGCTCGGGGTTGTTCGCGTCCATCTCCTTCTGGTGGCCCTGCCACAGCCGGGAGTCCGGGACGATGTCCGGGCCGGAGGCGATGACGGCCTTGAACTTGTCCGGGTGCTTCAGCACGGCCTTCAGGCCCGCGAAGCCGCCGGTGGAGGAGCCCATGAACGCCCAGCCGTCACGGGACTTGATCGTCCGGAAGTTCTCCTTGATCAGCTGGGGGACGTCCTCGGTCAGCCAGGTGCCCATCTTCGGCTGGCCCGGGATGTCACTGCCGTCCCAGTACAGCGGGTCGGCGTTCCGCGGGTTGAGGACGGGCATCGCGATGATGAAGGGCTTGCCCGTGCCCTCCTCGGACCACTTGGCGACGCTCGACTCCAGGCCGAGGTCGGTGCCCATCCAGTAGTTCATGGGGTAGCCGGGACCGCCGGGGAGGGCGATCAGCACCGGGAAGCCGCTGTGCTTGTACTTCGGGTCCTTGTACTGCTTCGGCGCCCAGACCCAGACCTTGCCGGTGAAGCCGGACTTCTTGCCCTGGTACGTGACCACGCCGATCTCGGTGCCGTCGCTCAGGGTGTTGGCGTTCTTGAACGGGGCCGCCGGACCCGTCGGCATCGCGACCTTGGAGTCGGACGCCTGCTGGGCGCCCTTGCCGCCGTCGTTCCCCCCGGCCTGACCGCCGCCCGCCGGAATGTCCTGGCCGAAGCTGACCGGCTCGCCCTTCCGGGAGAAGGGGCCGATCTCCATGTACTTCATGACACCGGTGGTTATCAGGCCGAGGACGGCTATGGAGGCCACCACTATGATCCAGCGTTTCCGGCCAGAGGCCCGCCGGCGGCTCTGAGACCGGTAGGTCCCGCTCGAGTGCGTCATCGCGTCGCTCCGGACGATTCTGCTGCCCCGAAGGACATGACGGTTTGTTCCTCCCTAGTGGATGGGCAAACCGGGGAGGCGGGTTCCTGGGACAGCCCATGAATTGAGTCATAGGCTGAAAATCAGGGTCCGGCAGGGGGCGTACGGCCCCTTCTGGGGGGAGGCGAAGGTCCCGATGCGGCCGTTGCTGGAGGAAGACCCGCGCGCCGTGGGCCCGTACCGGCTGCTGGGGGTGCTCGGCGCGGGCGGCATGGGCCGCGTCTACGTGGGCCGCAACCCCGGCGGCCGGACGGTGGCGGTGAAGGTCGTGCACCCGAGGCTCGCCCTCGACGACGAGTTCCGCACGCGCTTCCGGCGCGAGGTGGAGACCGCGCGGCGGGTCGGCGGCGCCTGGACCGCGCCGGTCCTGGACGCGGACCCGGACGCGCCGATGCCCTGGGTGGTCACGGGGTACGTGGCCGGGCCCTCCCTGGACCGGGCCGTCGCCGACGTCGGGCCGCTGCCCGGACCGGCCGTCCGCGCGGTGGGCGCCGGGCTGGCCGAGGCGCTGGCCGCCGTGCACGCGCTGGGGCTCGTCCACCGGGACGTCAAACCCTCCAACGTGCTGCTGCCGCTCGACGGTCCGCGGCTGATCGACTTCGGCATCGCCCGGGCCATGGACGGCACGGCCTCGCTCACCGCCACCGGCGTCGTGATCGGCTCGTCCGGGTACATGGCGCCCGAGCAGGTGCTGGGGCGCCCGCTGACCGGGGCGGCGGACGTCTTCTCGCTCGGCGCGGTCCTCGCCTTCGCCGCCGCGGGCGCGGCGCCGTTCCCCGGCGAGCACCACGCGTCGATCAACTACCGCGTCGTCCACGGCGATCCGGAGCTCGCGCCGGACCTGGACGGTGAGCTGCGCGAGCTGATCACGGCCTGCCTCGCCAAGGACCCGGCCGACCGCCCGGCCCCCACGGACCTCCTCCGCCGGCTCACCGGCGGCCGCCCGGCGGGCGACCTCGTGGGGCCGGGCTGGCTGCCGGCGCCGCTGGTGGAGCAGGTGAGCCGGCAGGCGGTGGAGCTGCTGGGGCTGGAAGGCGGTGGCGTCCCCTCGGGCTCGTCCGGCGGTGCTTTCGGCCCGGCGACGGGCTACGCGCCGACGGAGTGGGGCGGCGGGCCGCCGACGGCGGGGGACGGCGGCGGCAGCGGCCCGGACGGCACGAACGTCCCGGGGGGTCCGGGCGGCACGGGAGGCGGGAACGGGGGTCCGGCGGGCGCACGGGAACCGGCGGGGGCGGGCGGCGCCTTCGGGGTGCCCCCCGCGCCCCCGCCGGGCTCCTACGCGGAGTGGCCCGGCGGCGCGCTCCCGGCGCGGGACGGCAGTGGGCCGGGCGAAGCGTACGGGCTCGCCGGGGGCGCGTACGGCCCTGGCGAGGGTGTGTCCGGACGCGGCGGGGGCGCGTACGACCGCGACGAGGGCGCGTACGGGCTCGCCGGGGACGCGTACGGTCGCGGCGGGGACGTGTACGACGCCTCCGGCGCGAAGACCCATGGTGGGCCGGGCGCGGGCCCGTACAGCGACCGCGGCCCGTACGGAGACCGCGGCCCGGCACCGGCCGGGCCGGGGAAGCGGAGTGCGCGGCGCCGGGTCCTGCGGGTCGTCCTCCCGGCGGCCGGCGCCGTGGTGGCCGTCCTCGCCGTGCTCCTCGGGCTGGGGGTGTGGCCGTTCGAGAGAGGCGACGGGCACGGCGGCGAGGCGGAGGGGTCCGCCGGGTCCGCGGCCCCGGCGGAAGGGGACGTCCCGCGCGGCTTCGTCGGGACCTGGACCGGGGGGATCAAGCAGCGCGACGGCACCCCCAACGGGACGGTGACCTCGGTCATCGGCCAGGGGCGGAAGGGCGAGTACGTCGTCCGCAACAGCTACGACGTCCTCGGCGTCTTCCAGTGCCGCGCCAAGGCCGCGCTGCGGTCGGCCACCGCGACGAGGATCACGCTCCGGGAGGTGGCCGACGGCCCGAAGGCGGCCGGCTGTACCGGCAGCGAGGCGACCCTCGTCTACACCCTCGGTTCCGACGGCACGCTCTCCTACGCCTCCGACGACGCCCAGGGCGGCTCGCCCACCGCCACCCTCACCCGCTCCGGTGGCTGACCCCGGCCGCCCCCGGCGCTGTCGGACCCCTGGCGTAGGCTGGTTCGGACTTCACGAACCCGCTCCGAAGGGACGCACGGTGACAGAGCACGCCGACCTCTCGCCCTCTGAGATCGCAGCCGTCCTCGACCGCGCCGCCGCCGGCGGGCGGATCACTCCGGAGGAGGCGCTCGTCCTCTACCGGTCCGCCCCGCTGCACGCGCTGGGCGCGGCCGCGGACGCCGTGCGCCGCCGGCGCTACGCGGGTACCGAGCACATCGCGACGTACATCATCGAGCGCAACATCAACTACACGAACTCGTGCGTCACGGCGTGCAAGTTCTGCGCGTTCTACGCCCCGCCGAAGAGCGACAAGGTCTGGACCCGGCCCCTCGACGACATCCTGCGCCGCTGCGCGGAGACCGTGGAACTGGGCGGCACGCAGATCATGTTCCAGGGCGGCCACCACCCGGAGTACGGGGTGGAGTACTACGAGGAGCACTTCTCCGCGATCAAGAAGGCGTTCCCGCAGCTCGTCATCCACTCCCTTGGGGCCTCCGAGGTCGACCACATGGCGCGGATCTCGGGCGTGAGCGCCGAGGAGGCGATCCGCCGGATCCACGCGGCGGGCCTGGACTCCTTCGCGGGCGCCGGCGCCGAGCTGCTGCCGGAGCGGCCGCGCAAGGCCATCGCGCCGCTGAAGGAGTCGGGTGAGCGCTGGCTGGAGATCATGGAGATCGCCCACAACCTGGGCGTCGAGTCGACCTCCACCATGCTGATGGGCACGGGCGAGACCAACGCCGAGCGGATCGAGCACCTCCGGATGATCCGCGACGTGCAGGACCGCACGGGCGGCTTCCGCGCGTTCATCCCGTACACCTACCAGCCCGAGAACAACCACCTGAAGGGCCGGACGCAGGCGACGATCTTCGAGTACCTGCGCATGATCGCCATCGCGCGGCTGTTCCTCGACAACGTCGCGCACATCCAGGGCTCCTGGCTGACCACCGGCAAGGAGGTCGGCCAGCTCTCGCTGCACTACGGCGCGGACGACCTGGGCTCGATCATGCTGGAGGAGAACGTCGTCTCCTCGGCGGGCGCCAAGCACCGCTCGAACCGGCAGGAGATCATCGACCTGATCCGCAAGGCGGGCCGCGTCCCGGCGCAGCGGACGACGACGTACGAGCACATCGTGGTCCACGACGACCCGGCGAACGACCCGGTCGACGACCGCGTCGTCTCGCACCTCTCCTCCACGGCGATCGAGGGCGGCACGGCCCACCCGGAGCTCAAGCTCGTCACCGCCGACTGAGACGGGTCCTCCGGTGCTGACGATCCACGCGGCCGGGCTGCTGCTCACCGGCGACCCGGCGGCGGCGCCCGTCCCCGGCGGCGCGGTCCTCGTCGACGGCGGGGCCGTCGCGGCGCTCGGCCCGCTCGACGAGGTGACGGCGGCGTACCCGGGCGCGCGCGTACGGCGCTGGCCGGGCGTGCTCACGCCCGGGCTGCGGCAGTGGCACGGCCTGTGGCTGCTGACCCGCGCCTACCACCCGGACCCGCGCGAATACGACGAACTCGGCGACCGCCCGCTGACGGGTGACCGCCTGGCGGCCCTGGACCTGCCGGAGACCCGCAGGTCGGGCAGTGTCCGGCGGGGCTTGCAGCGCATGCTGCGGTACGGCACGACGGCGGTCGGCGGCCCCTTCCGGGACACGGTGGTCCGCACGGCCGTGGCCCGCTCCGGCCTGCGGGAGGTTCCGGCGACCCTGGCCCCCGGGGTCCTCGACGACCTCCCGAACCTCGACCCGTTCCACCACGCGGCCGCCCTGGCCGACGCGATCCCCGCCCCCCTGACCGTCGGCGGCCGTGCCGACCTGGCCGCGTTCGACGTCCCGGACGAGGCGGGCCTGGTGGCGGCGGGTGCGGGTACGTGCGTGGCGACGGTGCTGGCCGGACGGCTGGTCTACCGGGGCGCCTGAGGGCGGCGCGGTGCGCCCCGCTCATCACATCGGGTGACGGTACCGTCGTATTCAGGACCGCGGTCCGCACGCGCGTCCACACTCGCGTTCATGGGAGCAGTGATGATCGCAGAACGGCTGGAGCAGGCCGCCGAGCCGGACAAGGCCACTCCTGAGAACTGGATGTTCCCACCGGAGAACGGATGGACGGTGGACCAGGTGGAGGACCTGGAGCTGCCGTTCGACTGGGAGCTCGTGGATGGAGTGATCGTGGTCAGGGGGCGGACGGTGTGGTGGCACAACAGGGTGCGGGGCAGGATCGCACGCTGCCTGGAGGACGCCTCGCAAGCGCCCTACCTGGTGGAGTCCGAACAGTGTGTGTTCATCGACAGGAACAACCCCCCCGTCCCTGACATCGTCGTCTTCGACAAGACAGGGCTGAATCTCTTCGAGGCGAAGTACATCCCCGTGGAGAAGGCCGTCCTCATGGTCGAGGTCGTCTCCCCCGGCTCCCGCCAGGACGACCGCGTCCGCAAGCCCGCTCTCTACGCCTCCGCCGGGGTGAAGAACTACTGGCGCGTCGAGCGCGGCGAGGACGGGCTGCCGGAGGTGCACGAGTTCTGGCTGCACAAGGAGACCGGGCAGTACGTATCGGCCCCCGACCGGCCGGTGCACACGGGCAAGCTGGAGACGGACCGGCCGTTCCCCGTCGTCATCGATCTGGCGAGCCTGGTCGAGCTCTGAGGGCGGCGCGTCCGTCAAGGATCCGTAGCGAGCGGACCCGGAAGCGTCAGCAGTCCGTCAAGAGGAATGATCGCCTCCGATCTCTTCGGCAGAGTGATCACCGCGGGCCGGCCGCTCCGGTCGTCCGCGGTGCGGAGTCGAGGGCCCGGCCGTTCGACGGCGGGCCGGAAGAGCGAGTGCCATCGGCGCGGGACGGCGGCCGCCGACGGGCGGTGCCGGGTCCCGGGGGACGTGCCGGTGGGCCTGGGGGCGCGGGGGCTCGCAGGAGGGGCGCTCACCGTGCCGCGGAGGTGACGTCGTCGCGGAGCGGCCGGGCCGTCCAGAGGCCCCTGTGTCCGGGGGCGCGGGGCGGAGGTGAACAATGGGGGGCGTGACCCGAGCCTCCCTGGACAAGCAGCCGCACGAAGTCGCCGCGATGTTCGACGACGTGGCGGCCAAGTACGACCTGACCAACGATGTGATCTCGCTGGGCCAGGCCCGGCGGTGGCGCAAGCACGTGGCGGCGGCCGTCGGGGGGCGGCCGGGGGAGAAGGTGCTGGACCTCGCGGCCGGTACGGGGACCTCGTCCATCCCGTTCAGCGCGGACGGCGCGTACGTCGTCCCCTGCGACTTCTCGCTGGGCATGCTGCGCGAGGGGAAGAAGCGGCACGAGTGGCTGCCGCTGACCGCCGGTGACGCGACCCGGCTGCCGTTCGCGGACGAGGTGTTCGACGCCGTCACCATCTCCTACGGACTCCGCAACGTGCAGGACACCGACGCCGCCCTGCGCGAGATGCTGCGGGTGACCAAGCCCGGCGGCCGGGTGGTGATCTGCGAGTTCAGCCACCCCACCTGGAAGCCGTTCCGGACCGTCTACACCGAGTACCTGATGCGGGCGCTGCCCACGGTCGCGCGCGCGGTGAGCAGCAGCCCCGACGCGTACGTCTACCTCGCCGAGTCCATCCCCGCCTGGCCGGACCAGCCGGCCCTCGCGGGGCGGATGCGGCAGGCCGGCTGGACGGACGTGGCGTGGCGCAACCTCGCGGGCGGGATCGTCGCCCTGCACCGGGGTCGGAAAGCGGCCACGTCCGCGGGCTGACGTTCGGTAAGGTTCCGGCCCCGGCTTTCCTGTTCAGAGCCGGGAGACACCGAGTCACCGGAGCGTTTATGACGTCGTTCTGCCCGTCTTGTGGGGCTGCCTTCGTGGCTGATGCCCGCTTCTGCATGGCGTGCGGCAAGGAGCGGCCCGCGGTGGAGGCGGCCGGCGCGCCGCCTCCACCGCCCGCCGCACCACCCCGGCCCGGTGTGGCGCCCCCGCCGTTCGCTCCGCCGCCGGCCGCGCCACCGTACGCCGCGCAGGGCGGGTACGCGGCGCACGCCCCGCAGGCCGGCGCGTACGGTCCGCCGCCGGGCGCCCCTCCGGGCGTGCCGGCCGCGCCGGGACCCGTGGCCGTCTTCGTGCGCCGGGTGTTCACCGGTGACTGGGCGGGCTCGGTCCTGGCGGCCCTGTGGCCGGTGGGACTGCTGCTGCTCCTCGCGATCTGCTTCTCGTCGCCCTCCTGGGGTTCGGACGAGGACGACCTGTCCTGGTCCGGGCGGTTCCGGATGGTGATCGCCCTGATGCTCCAGGGACTCGGCGGCACCGCCGAGGTCTCGGGGGGCGGGTCGCCGTTCGGCCCGTCGCGGGTCAGCGGGTCCATATCCTTCTGGCTGCTCACCATGACGGTCCTGTGGATCGGCGCCGTGGTCCTGGGGGCCCGGTGGCTCCGCCGGGCCCGCCCGGCCGGGGCCGGGCTCGACGCCGCGCCGCGCGTCGGACTGCTGACCGGCGTGGTGGTCCTGGCGCTGGGCCTCTACGGGCAGCCGGAGGAGAACGGCGTCGAGCTGTCGACCACACCGGCGCTCGCCGCGCTGTTCACCTTCGCGCTCACCACGGTGCTCAGCGGTGCCGTGCTCGCGCGGGACACCGCCCTCACCCGGCTCGGCCCCGGCGCGCGGATGGTCCTGCGGGCGCTCGGCACTGCCCTGCGCGCCCTCGCCCTGGCCGTGGGCCTCTGGTCCGTCGCGCTCCTCGTCATCGTCCTCTACCAGCTCGACAAGGAGGGCGACCTCAACGGCTGGGCCCTGGTGGGCATCCTGGTCTTCCTGGTCAACGCGGCGCTCGTGTGCGTCGGCGGCTCCTGGGGCGCCGACCTGAGCGCCCGGCTGGGGACGAACGGCGGTTACGGCGGCGGGTACGACGACGGGGGCTTCGGGTACGGGCGTTCGTCCGGGTCCTTCGGCTCCTCCGGCTCCTTCGGGTCCTCCTCCGGCCTCGGCCGCAACCACGACTTCGGCCTCTCCGAAGCCGGTGACGTCTGGGGCGCCTGGGCCCAGGCGGGCATCGTGGCGATGGGTGTGCTCTGCGCCCTGTCGCTGACCCTGATGGTGGTGCGCCGCTCGCGTGAGGGCCGCAAGGAGCAGGTGCTGTCAGGGGTGTTCTTCCTGGCAGCGGTGTGGCTGCTGGGGCTCGCCGCGGGCATCTCCAGCGAGTGGAAGGGGCGTTCCGGCGGGGATCTGATCGGCTCCTTCGCCAACACCGAACTCGGCGTCAACGGCGGTGAGCTGTTCCTCTTCGGGATGCTGTGGACGGCCGGCGCGGTGCTGCTCGCGGTGCTCATCAGCAGCGGGCGCGGGACCGGCGGGACGTACGCGGGTCCGTACGGGCCCCCGCCCGGGCCGCCCGCGCCGTTCCACGCGCCGTACGCTCCCCCGATGGGCGCCCCCGGCGTCCCCGGCCCCGGGGTGCCTCCCATGCCCCCGGCTGTGTCTCCCGGGGCTCCTGGGGCTCCCGGATCCCCCGGCACGCCGCCGGTGACACCGCCGACGCCCCCTCCGGCCACTCCGCCCGCCGGGCCGTCCGCGCCCCCGGCAGGGAGCGCGGACGCGGGCGCCGCGGCCGGTGCCACCCCGCCCGCCGGCCCGCCGGCACCCGCCGGCCCGCCGTCGCCCGCCGGTCCGTCGACGCCCGCCGAGGCGCCCACCGCGATCGGGCAGTCCGCCGTCGGCGGGCCGCGCGCGGCCGAGGGAACGGGCCCGTCGGCGGGGCCCGCCGGGACGGCGCACGCGGAGCCCGCCACCGCCGTCGATCCCACTGCGTCGGTCGCCGCGCCCGCCCCCGCGCCGACGCGCGGCCGGGCCCTGCGGTGGGCCGCCGTCGGTGTGGCGGCCTTCGTGGTCGGCGGCGTGGCCGCGGCCGGTGTGCTGCTCGTGCACAAGGACGGCGGCAAGGCCGGCGGGAAGGACGACCACGCGTCCCGGCAGTCCACGAGCGGCGGCCGGCGCCCGGCCGGGGAGACCGGCGGCGCCGCCTCCGCGTCCCCCGCGCCGTCGGACTCCCCGTCCGCCGGTCCGGCGACCCCGTCGGAGGGCGCCTCGAGCGACCCGGCCGGCACCGAGTCCCCGTCGGTTTCCCCGGACGTCCCCGCCGGCGTCCGGACCGCCGCCCCCGACGCGCACGAGCACGTGACGGACCCGTCCCGGAACGCGCCGAAGTACTACGAGCTGACCGCCGCCCCGGAGGGTTTCGCGCTCGCCGTCCCCGAGGGCTGGCGCCGCGAGGACAAGGGCAGCGGCCAGATCGACTGGCACGGCCCCACCGGGCCGGAGCACCTGCGCGTCGGCATCGTGAAGAAGGCGGAGCAGTCGGCGTACGACCACTTCGGCGAGTTGGAGCGGACCGTCGCCAAGGAGGACGGCTACCGGCGGCTCCAGTTGACCCGCAACACCTTCAAGGGCCGCCCCGGCGCCCTGTGGGAGTGGACCTGGAACGACCACGGCCGCACCATGCACGCCGTCAACCAGGCGTACGTGGACGCCTCCGGGACCGAGTACGCCATCCTCTACCAGGGCCGTGAGGGCATGGGGAGCCAGGACGGCTGGCACCGGACGTTCGACACCGCGCTGGACTACTGGACGGCCGGGAAGGACTGACCGCGTCCCGTAGGGACGTCCTGGGGTGTGAGGACGGCGCGCGCCCGCGCGCGCGTCCGGCCCGCCGCGCCCCCGTGGCGGCACCGGCCCACCGGCCGGCCCGCCGCGTCCGGCTCCTAGACTCGTCGGAGACCGAGCAGTCCCCTCCACGCACCCGAACGGGAGAGCCGACGTGACCGACGTCCCTGCCGAACACACCGCCGATGTGATCGTGGTCGGGGCCGGCCCCGCCGGCTCCGCCACCGCGTACCACCTGGCCAGGACCGGCCTCGACGTCCTCCTCCTGGAGAAGACGGCGTTCCCGCGCGAGAAGGTCTGCGGCGACGGCCTCACCCCGCGCGCCACCAAACAGCTCATCGCGATGGGCATCGACATCTCGGAAGAGGCCGGCTGGCTGCGCAACAAGGGCCTGCGCATCATCGCGGGCGGCAACCGGCTCCAGCTCGACTGGCCGGATCTCGCCTCGTTCCCCGACTACGGCCTGGTCCGCAAGCGCGACGACTTCGACGAGCAGCTCGCCCGGCAGGCCGTCAAGGCGGGCGCCCGGCTGTACGAGCGCTGCAACGTCGGCGCGCCGATCCTCGACGAGCGCACCGGCCGCGTCACCGGCGTGGAGGCGAAGCTGGGCGAGGAGAAGGCGCCGGTCACCTTCCACGCCCCGCTCGTCGTCGCCGCCGACGGCAACTCGACCCGGCTCTCCGTCGCCCTCGGCCTGCACCGCCGCGACGACCGGCCGATGGGCGTGGCCGTCCGCACGTACTTCACCTCCCCGCGCCACGACGACGACTACCTGGAGTCGTGGCTGGAGCTGTGGGACCGGCGCGGCGCCGAGGACCGGCTGCTGCCCGGCTACGGCTGGATCTTCGGCATGGGCGACGGCACCAGCAACGTCGGCCTCGGCGTGCTCAACACCTCCGCGTCCTTCAAGGAGCTGGACTGGCGCGAGGTGCTGAAGGCGTGGTGCGCCTCCATGCCGGAGGAGTGGGGCTACACGCCGGAGAACATGACCGGCCCGATCCGCGGCGCCGCGCTGCCGATGGCGTTCAACCGCCAGCCGCACTACACGCGCGGCCTGTTGCTGGTGGGGGACGCGGGCGGGCTGGTGAACCCGTTCAACGGTGAAGGCATCGCCTACGCGATGGAATCCGGCCAGATCGCGGCCGAGGTCATCGTCCAGGCCCTCGGCCGGGCCACCCCCGAGCAGCGTGAACTCGCCCTGCGCCGCTACCCGAAGGTCCTCAAGGACACCTACGGCGGCTACTACACGCTCGGGCGCGCCTTCGTGAAGCTCATCGGCAACCCGAAGATCATGAAGCTGGCCACCGAACGCGGCCTGACGCACCCGATGTTGATGAAGTTCACACTAAAGCTCCTGGCGAATCTCACGGATCCGACGCATGGTGATGCCATGGACCGTGTCATCAACGGCCTGAGCAGGATCGCCCCCAAGGCCTGACCGGCCGGGGGCGACGCGGCGAGCCCCAACCACCCTTTCGGAGCGCGGCGTTCCGGGCCCTGATTCTTTACGTGTCAGGGTCCAGGACGCCGCGTTCCGTTGGTATTAACCCGTTCGATACAGCTATTTCCCAACAGGTCTTGACAATTGCTTGCTACGGACGAGTAGGGTCATACGTGCTTGGTGAAACAGTTGTGACTCTCCGTACAGGGAAAGGCTCGACTTCATGTCGCTCCGGAGTGGTGGCGAGGACCAGTTAGCGCGTAACCGGCAGGAGTTCGCGCGTCAGGCGAGTACGTTCGAGGACGCGCGGCTGAACACCGCGTTCACCATGCGGTTGCGGGAACTGGTTGAGTTCGCCGCCCCCCGGCCCGAGGACGTCTGTCTGGAGGTCGCCTGCGGCACGGGGCTCGTGTCGAGGGCGCTCGCCGGCCGCGTCCGGCATGTGACGGCGTTGGACGCCACGCCCGAGATGCTCGCCACGGGCAAGCGGGAGGCCGACGCCGAGGGGCTGACCCAGGTCGTCTACCAGCAGGGCGACGCCGCCCGGCTGCCGTTCCTGGACGCCTCCTTCTCCCTGGTCGTCACCCGCTTCTCGCTCCACCACGTGGCCTCCCCCGAGGCCGTCGTACGGGAGCTGGTGCGGGTCTGCCGGCCCGGCGGGCGCATCGTCGTCGCCGACATGGTCCGCCGCCCCGAGCTGGGCGGCGACCCCGACCGCATCGAGCGGCTGCGCGATCCCTCGCACGGCGCGATGCTCACGGTCGACCGGATCACCGAGCTGTTCACCGCCGCGGGCGGGAGCGTACGCGGCACCGAAGTCATCGACGTCCAGCGGCCGTTGGGGCCGTGGCTGGAGCAGGCGCGCACGCCCGCGGAGACCGCGGCGCGCATCGAGAGCGAACTGGCCGAGGAACTGGCCGGCGGCCCGGTGTCCGGAATGCGCCCCGTCACTCTCGACGGCAGGTTGCATTACACCCAGAGCTGGGTCCAGCTCCTCGCGGTACCCGACTGACCGTCGGGCCCGCCGCGTCACGTCGCGCCACGGCCCACCGACCAACGGAACGTGCTCCACATCGACCAGAGCCGGCGGACCACCGCCGGTGCGCCGCCGCCCGGGTGGACCGGGCGGAACGGGGGAGACAGCACAGTGCCGCACACCGACCAGACCCATCGCACCGACATAGAACTCATACCCGCCCATACCGGGACCACGCCGTTCGGCACCTGCTACCAGCAGTGCGTGGCGAACCTCGCCGCCTGGTACGGGCTGTCCGACGCCGAGGACGTCCTCGTCACCACCGGGGGCTTCGGCTGGGACGGCGGATCCGTCCTGCGGGGCGGTGACCGCTGGGTGACGGCGGCCGCCCGCCTCCACGGACTGCCGGTCCAGGAGCGGCGGTTCGGCTCCTACGAGGAGCTGCGCGCCCTGGAGGAGGCCGAACTGGCCGCCGGGCGCCCGCTCGCCGCGGCCGTCGACGCCTACTGGCTGCCCTCGGAGTACGAGGGCGTCGAACACCTCGCCCACTGCGTCCTGCTCACCGGCCGGGACGCGGACGGGGTCACCGTCGTCGACCCCATGAACCACCCGGAGCCCGTCCGGTACCCCGAGGAGCGCTGGCGGACCCTGCGCTCGGCGGACGCGGCCGACGGCTTCCGCACCTTCCTGCTGTCCGGCGGCCCCACCCGCAAGCCGTCCGCCCACGACCTGGCGCGGGCGGTGAGCGAGGACCGGCGCGCGCACCACGAACGCGACACCGCGGCCCTCGCGGCGTACATCGAGGCGTGCGACGCGGCGGAGTCCGGCACCCTCGACGTGAGCGGCGCCGCCGCCGACCGGCACTTCCTCGGCAGACTCTTCCGCCATCTGGCGGTCTCCCTACCGGAGTTGGAGGCCGTCGCCGTCGAGGCGGCGTCCCTCACCCGGCGCTGGTACCTGGTGCACACGCTGTCCCGTGAGTCCGGCGGTTCGCCGGAGGGGCGGCGGCGCCTGGTCCGCATGCTGCGCGACCTGCGGGGCCGCGAGGAGCGGCTGGCGGCCCACGTCGACGAAGCCGTCGCCGCCCTGGGCGCGTAGCCCCGAACTCATCGATCCGTAACGGCAGTTCCCCTAGGGTGAGCCCGTAGGGGCGGCTCCCCGCGGGTTCGATCTCTCCACTCTCCCACCCTTTGCTTCGCGCACTCGCGCATCAGCACTCTCTGTAAGGCTAGGAGTACTTCCCGTGCCCGAAAGCGCAATACCCTGCGAGCACGCCGTCCGTGAGGCGCTCGCCCGGCACTCCGACCTCGGCGCGACCGCGCACGAGCTGCCCGCCGACGGCGACCTCTACGCCGCCGGGCTCACCTCGCTGGCCTCCGTGCGGGTGATGCTCGCCCTGGAGGAGCGGCTCTCGGTCGAGATCCCCGAGGAGCGCATCGGCCGCGCCCTGTTCGCCTCGATCGCCCATCTCTCCGGCGTCCTGGCCGAGTTGACCGGCGACCGCGACCAGGCCGTGGGGGCCGGACGATGACCGCACCCGCCGCCGAGCGCGTCGTTCTGACGGAGCGTCAGGCGCTGGACGCGGCCGTCGAGGCGGCGAAGGCGGCGGCCGAGCACGCCGCCGCCACCGACCGCGACGCGGCCTTCCCGGCCGCCGGTGTCGCCGCCCTCCGCGAGCACGGTCTGCTGTCCGCCGCCATCCCCAAGGAGTACGGCGGCCAGGGCCTCGACCCGCTCACCCTGACCCGGATCGGCGCCCGGCTGGCCGGCGGGTGCGCCGCCACCGCCATGATCTGGGCGATGCACCAGCTCCAGGTCGCCTGCCTGGCCCGGAGCGCCGCGGCCTCGCCCGCCATCGCGGCGGCCCTGGCGGACATCGCCGGGCGGCAGCTGCTGATCGCCTCCATCACCTCCGAGGTGGGTGTCGGCGGCGACATGCGGCGCAGCGTCGCCGCCGTGGAGCCGGCCGGCGACGGCACGGTCCGGCTGACCAAGAAGGCCACCACCGTCTCGTACGGCGAGCACGCCGACGGCTTCCTCGTCACCGCCCGCTCGGGCCCCGACGCCGCCCCGACCGACCAGGTCGCCGTGCTCGTCATGGCCGAGCACGCGGAGCTGGAGCGGACCGGCGACTGGAACCCGCTGGGCATGCGCGGCACGTGCAGCCCGCCGTTCACGATGAGCGCGACCGTGCCCGCCGGCATGGTGCTGCCCGAGCCGTTCGGGGAGACCGCCACCCGCTGCATGGTGCCGCTCTCGCACCTGCTGTGGTCGGGCGTGTGGACGGGCGTCGCCGCGGACGCCGTGCGCCGCGCGGTGGCGTACTCCAAGATCCGGATGCGCGCCCAGCTCAAGGCCGGGCGCACGGCGGACGACCCGCGCCTCGGCCGGGCCTACGCCGGCCTGCGGGTGCTCCAGGACACGGTGCGGCGGTTCGCCGACGACTACGCCGTGTGGGACGCCGCCCAGGACGCGGACACCACCGCCATGACCGTCCGGGCCAACGCGCTGAAGACCGGCGTGTCGGTCGACGCGGTACGGGTGGTGGAGCAGGCGCTGGAGATCTGCGGGATGGCCGGATACAGCGAGTCCGGCCCGTACTCCGTCGCCCGCCACCTGCGGGACCTCTACTCCGCCCGCCTGATGATCGCCAACGGCCGCCTCGAGCTGGCCAATTCGGAACTGCTGCTTCTCACGGGGGACCTGATACAGGAATGACGAGCATCGACACGCCGGCGGCCCGCGCCGCCGACGACCTGACGGCCGGGGGCTGGGCGCTGCCCGCCGGCGCGGTGGGGACCCACCGCTTCACCCCGAAGTTCGAGGCGGTGATCGCCGGTCTCCAGGCCCGGCTGACCGCCCTGGGCGGCACCGAGGGGCCGGTCTGGCACCCGCCGGTGCTCTCCCGGTCCCTCATCGACCGCGCCGAGTACGCGGAGTCGTTCCCGCACCTGCTGGGCTCGGTGAACGCCATGGCCCCGCAGAATGCCACGGAGGGGGACGCCGACGGCGTCGTGCTGGCGCCCGCCGCCTGCTACCCGGTCTACCCCGGGCTCGCCGACGGCACGGTCGAGGGGCAGGCCCACTTCGACGTGGCCGGCTACTGCTACCGCCACGAGGCCACCAGCGAGCTCGGCCGGTTCCGGACGTTCCGGATGCGCGAGTTCGTCACCGTCGGCGCCGAGGAGCCGGTGACCGCCTGGCGGAACGCCTGGATCGAGCGCGGCGAGAAGCTCTTCGCCGAGCTGGGCGTGGCCGTCGAGGTGAAGTCGGCCACCGATCCGTTCTTCGGGCCCGGTGGGCGCCTGATGCGCGCCAGCCAGCTGGAGCAGGACCTGAAGTACGAGTTCGTGGCCAAGGTGTCCCCCGAGGACCCCGGCACGGCCATCGCCTCCGCCAACTGCCACAAGGACCACCTGGGCGCCCGGTTCGCCGTCCGGCTGCCCGGCGGCGGCACCGCGCACAGCGCCTGCGCCGCCTTCGGCCTGGAGCGCATCGCGCTCGCCCTGATCAACGCCCACGGCGACGACCTGAACGACTGGCCCGCGCTCGCCGCGGCCCTGCCCACCTCCGGGAGCCCGGCATGACGCACGTCCCCCACCACCTGGTCACCGGTGCCACCGGTTTCGTCGGCGGCGCCCTCGTCCTCGAACTCCTCGCCCGGACCGACGCCGAGATCCACTGCGTCGTCCGGCCGCGCCAGGACCTCTCCGCCGACGAGCGGCTGCGCTCGGCGCTGACCACGGCCGCCGCCTCGTACGGGATCACGGACCTCGACGAGGCCATCGCCACCCGCTGCCACGCCGTGGCCGGCGACCTCACCGCCGAGGCGTGCGGCGTGGACGCGGCGGCGCTGCCCGAGGTCGAGCAGGTCTGGCACGTCGCCGCCTCGCTCGCCTACGAGGAGCACCGCCGGGAGGAGATCCTCCGCGACAACCTCGGCGGCACCCAGCACGTCCTGGAGCTGGCCCGGGCGCTGAAGTCGCCCACGTTCAACTACGTCTCCACGGCCTACGTGGCCGGCGACCGCACCGGCTTCATCCCCGCCGAGCGGGTCGGGGAAGGCGTGGTCAGCAACAACGCCTACGAGCACAGCAAGATCCAGGCCGAACGGGCGGTGTACGCGGCCGGGTTCGAGCGCACCCGCATCTTCCGCCCCAGCATCGTCATCGGTCACAGCCGCACCTTCGCGGCGACCAGCTTCACCGGCCTCTACGGCTTTGTGAAGGGCCTTCAGAAGGCCCGCTCGGAGGTCCGCGCCACCCTCGGCGACATGCTGGTCTTCCGCCCGCTGCGGCTCCGCGCCACCGAGGACGCGCTGGTCAACTTCATCCCCGTCGACCTCGTCGTCTCGGCGGCCGTCGGCGTGGCCCTGGCGGACGGCCCCACCGACGTCTACCACCTGGCCAACACCGAGCAGCCGACCGTCGGCGACACCCTCGCGGAGCTGTGCGACCAGCTCGCGATCAAGCACCCGCACTACGTCGACAGCACCGACGAGTTCACGCTCATCGACGAACGGGTCGACGAGCGCGTCGAGTTCTACCGCTCGTACGTCAACGGCACCAAGGAGTTCGACGTCGCCAACGTGCAGAAGCTGCTCGGCGACGACGACGTCCTCAGCCACGCCCTGCCGCGCGAGCGGCTCGCCGAGTTCATCGGCTGGTACCTGGAGCACCACCGCGCACGGAAGGGAAAGAACGCGTGAAGCGCGAAGGCATCGAGTCCTGGGACCTCGCCTACGACGGCAAGCAGGACCTCCACGAGACGGAGGACGGCTGCAAGCTGTACTACGAGGTGCGCGGCGAGAGCGGCCCGGTGGTCACCTTCGTCTCCACCATCTACGTGGTCAGCACGGCCTGGCGGAACTTCACCGGTTCCCTGGTGGACGGCCACCGGCTGCTCACCTACGACCTGCGCAACCAGGGCGCCTCGGAGAGCAAGCCGGCCGACTTCGCCCGGCACGCCGACGACCTGCGGTCGCTGCTGGACGGGCTGGGGATCGAGAAGACGTACCTGGTCGGCACCTCCATCTCCACGCTGATCTGCCGCGACTTCGCCGTCGCCCACCCCGACCGGGTGGCCGGCCTGGTGCTCGTCGGCCCGCCGCTCAGCCCGAAGGGCTCGTCGCGCCGCCGCCGCATTGCCAAGTCCTGGCTGAACGCGCTGGAGACGGGCGGGCCGCGGGCCCTGTTCGACCTCATCTACCCGCTGGTCTTCGGCGAGAAGGCCATCGCCGAGGGCGGCTCCGGCGCCTACCTCGCCCTCCGCGAGCGCTTCCTCGCCATGAACTCCACGGCCCAGCTCGCCGCCAACCTGCGCGAGGCGCTGGAGGCGGAGGACAAGGCGGAGCTGCTGGAGCGGATCTCCGCGCCGACGCTGCTGCTCAGCGGCGACGACGACTTCTCGACGACCGAGTCGACGCTGCGGAACGTCGCCGGGCTGCTGAAGAGCGCCGCCGTCGAGATCATCGAGGAGTGCGGGCACCTGCCGTACTTCGAGCGGCCGGACGACTTCCAGGACGCGATCGCCCGGTTCGTGGCGTCCGTCGAAGGCGGCGGGTTCCCGGAGACGTTCGTGCCGCGGGCGGCGGGAGCGCTCGTATGACGGACGAGGTGCTGAACCGGCTGGTCGCCCTGCTGGAGCGGGTCGCCGCCGTCGAGCTGGACGGCCGGCCGGTCACCGAGACGGGTCCGGGATCGCTCCGGAACCTCGGGCTGACGTCGGTGCGGCTGATGGAGTTCCTGGTCGCGGTCGAGGACGAGTTCGATCTGATCTGGGACGACGATGTGGAGGAGGCGGTGATCGGGTCGCTGGAGGGGATGGCTCGGTACATCGCGGAGGGGGCGGCGGTGCGGGCCGGATAGCCGGGGGGTTCGCCCCAGTCCCACCCCTTCGCCGTTTCCTGGGGCTGCGCCCCAGACCCCCCCTTTTCGCGGCTTCGCCGCTCGTCCTCAAACGCCGGACGGGCTGGATAGCCCGTCCCCGGGGGTTGCGGGGGGCTTGCCCCCGCAAGAAACGGTGAAAGGGCGGGACAGGGGCACCCCCAACTCCCCCCACAGCAACGTTCACTCACGACCACAGGTGGACCCCATGACCGCAGAAACCACACAAGCCAAGCGCACGCGCCCCACCTTCCTCACCGACTACGCCCCCACCCGCTACCGCAAACGCCTCACCCCCCTCTCCCGAGTCCCCATCACCGGCCGCATAGGCGAGGTCTGGCACCTCGCCGCCCAGCGGCACCCCCGCAACCCGGTCATCGTCGACCGCGCCCCCGACGTGGACCGCGACGGTCCGCTGGAGCGCAGCTACCTGCAGTGGGCCGCGCTCGTCGACGACCTCGCGTCCCGGCTGCACGCGCTGGGGGTGCGGGAGTGGGACCGGGTCGCCGTCGTGAAGCGGAACCACCTCGACGTCGCCCTGCTCGCCTCCGCCGCCGCGCGGATCGGCGCCGTGCCCGCGCTGATCACCGACCACCACGACGCGCGCACCCTCGCGGTGATGCTCGGCCGGCTGGAGAAGCCGTTCCTGATCACGGACCGGCAGGCGCTGGAGCGGATGGGCCTGGACAAGGAGGCCGTCGCCGAGCTCACTGAGAAGACGGCCTGCGTCGACGACGTCCCGGAGGACCGGCCCGACGTCGTCTCCTTCGACGGGCTGCGCGGCGGCCCGGTCGTCGAACCCCGGCTGCGCGCTTGGGAAGAGCCGATGGTCATCACCCACACCTCGGGCACCACCGGTGTCCCCAAGCTGGTGCTGCACTCGGCCGAGTCGCTGTACTCGCTGGGGCTGGTCGAGGCCGAGCGGTGGCCGTTCTTCCGGCTGCGGGACGACGACACCGTCGCGTTCTGCGAGCCGTACTCGCACCAGCGCATCATCACCGGGCTGCTGCCGCTGGCGACCGTCGCGCCCAAGCTCGTCATGATGTCGGACCCGCTCGCGCCGGTCGTCCGCGACCTGCTCGTCGAGCACAAGCCGACGTTCGTCGAGACGCTGCCCAACGCCTTCCTCGCCTGGGAGGAGTTGGCACAGGACCCGGCCAAGCCGTTCGCCAACGTGCGCGTCTTCGTCAACTCCTTCGACGCCATCCACACCCGCACCGTGCGCACCTTCCTCGCCGCGACCGAGCGGAAGCTGCCCGTCTGGGTGCAGTCCTGGAGCCAGACCGAGGCCGGCGCGGTGGCCATCCGCCCGTACACGCGCGGCTCGGTCAAGCGGCGCGGCCACCGTCCGCCGCCCACCCAGGTCCTCGGCTGGCCCGTCCCGGGCTTCGGCAGGCTCCGCGCCGTCGACCCGGACACGGGCATCCCGGTGCGCCGGGGCGAGGTCGGCCTGATCCAGTTCTCCGCGCCGGGCCGCTGCCTCACCTACGTCGGCGAGAAGGAGCGGCACGACCTCAAGCGCGAGGGCCACTGGTGGAACCTCGGCGACATGGCGGTGATCAACCGCCTCGGCGCCGTCCGGCTCATCGACCGCGAGGTCGACCGGATCCCCGGCGCCAGCGCCCTGGAGATCGAGGACGTGCTGCTGGACCGGCTGCCGCGGACCACCGAGGTGATCGTCCTCGCCGTCGCGGGCGGGAAGCCGCAGCCCGTCTACAGCTCCCAGTTCGACCAGCCGGTGACCGAGGCGCAGTGGCGCGCGGCCACTGCGGACCTGCCGGAGATGGCCGAGCCCATCCACATCCGGTGGGACGAGTTCCCCCGAACCGCCACGTGGAAGGTGCGCCGCGTCATGCTCCGCGAGCAGCTGCTCAAGGACGCCGACGGCATCGGTTACGGCACCTGGACGTAGCGGTCACGTCAACCGGCCGCGAGGGCGCGGCGCGCGGACCCCGCTCGCGGGCACGTCCGCGCGCCGTGCCGTCCGGCCGGCCGACCCGCTGAGAGGAAAGATGACAACCGAGACCGAGAGCAGCGGTACGGCGCCAGGGCCATCGGAGGCCGGTCACCCCCGCAGGTGGCTGATCGTCGGTGCGATGTCGCTGTGCATGTTCATCGCCGTCATGGACAACACCGTCCTGACCGTGGCCCTGGCCTCCATCCAGAAGGACCTGGACGCCTCCAACGCCTCGCTCCAGTGGTCGATGGACGCCTACACGCTCACCTTCGCGGCCCTGCTGCTCACCGCCGGACTGCTGGGCGACCGCTACGGGCGGCGCAAGGTGCTGGTCGCCGGGCTGGTGTTCTTCGCCCTGGTCTCCGCCGCCGGCGCGTGGTCCGGGAGCGCGGGCCAACTCATCGGCTGGCGGGCCGCGATGGGCGTCGGAGCGGCGGTGGTGCCGGGCTGCACCATGGCCGTGATCACCACCGCCGTGCCGCGGCACGAGCGGGCCAAGGCCATCGGCCTCTGGTCGGCCGCGGCCGGCGTCGGCATCGCCGCCGGCCCGATCATCGGCGGCGCCCTGCTGGAGCACTTCTGGTGGGGCTCCGCCCTGCTGGTGAACGTGCCGTTCGTGCTGGTGGCGATCGGCCTGATCGTCTTCTGCGTGCCGGAGAACCGCGGCGGGAACAGCACCGCCCGGATCGACCTCCCCGGCGTCCTGCTCTCCACCGCGGCCACCGGCGCCCTGGTGTTCGGCATCATCGAGGGCGGCGAACGCTCCACCCTCGCGGATGCGGTCGTCTGGGTGCCGCTGGTCGCGAGCGTCCTCCTCTACGCCGTCCTGGCGAAGGTGGAACGGCGGGCCGCCAACCCGGCCGTCGACCTCGGGCTGCTGCGCAGGCCGCGGTTCGCGGCGGGCTCCGGAGCCCTCGCGATCATCTTCTTCACCGCGATGGGCGCCAGCTTCGTCGTCGTCTTCTACCTTCAGATCCTGCGCGGCTACAGCCCGTTGGACTCCGGGCTGCTGATGCTGCCGCTCGCCGTCGGCTCGATGATCAGCGCCGGGGTGAGCGACGGACTGGTGAAGCGGTTCGGCGCGGCCTCCGCCATCGCGGTGGGCGCGGTGCTGATGTCCGCCGGGCTGGGGCTGATCGGCCTGCTCGGCGCGTCCACGCCCATCTGGCGGTTCGGCGCCGCCCAGTTCGTCGGCGGCCTCGGCTTCGGCCTGGCGTTCTCGGCGGCGATGGCGGCGACCGTCGCCATGGTCCCGGAGGAGAAGGCGGGCGCCGGCAGCGCCCTCGCCAACACCGCGCGGCACGTCGGCAGCGCCCTGGGCATCGCCGTGCTCGGCGCGGTCCTCGGCGCGGTGTACCGCCACAAGCTCGGCGACACCACCGACCCGCTGCCCGCCTCCGTCCGCGACCAGGCCGGGGACTCCCTCGGCAGCACGGCGGGCGCGCTGCGCGAGGTGACCGAGCGGGCGGGGGAGCTCCAGGGCGCCCGGGACGCCGCGTCGCAGGCGGAGCTCAAGGAGCTGCTGCCCGCCGTCCGGTCGGCCCGGACCATCCTCGACCGGGCGGCGGACGCGTTCCTCGACGCCCTCCAGACCACCATGTGGCTGACGGCCGGCATCGGCCTGCTCTCCGCCGTCGTCGCGCTGGTGTGGCTGCGGGGCGGGACGGCGGCGGCCGCCGACGGGCCGGGGGATCCGGCCGGCCCGGTCCGGGGCGGGAAGCCTCGCGCGTCCGCCGGGTCCGCCGCCTCCGAGGAGTCGCCGACCGGCTGACCAGGGCCCGGGCCCCGGCCGTCGCGTCGTGCCGCGGCGGCCGGGCGTCCTCGCCCGGAGTGCCGTGCCGCGGTGGCCGATCGCCCCGCCCGCTCGCCCGTACGGACCGGGGGCGAACCCCCTCGGTCCGCCAACCCCCCTCAACAGCCCCTGCCCCCGCGGTCCGACCGGTCCGCGCGGGCGTACCGAATGGAGCGCGTTCCGTGGCTGCCCGAGCGCCTCGTGCGCAGACCGACACCTTCGAGACATGCGTGGTGGGCGCGGGACCACGCGGCCTTTCCGTACTGGAGCGGCTCTGCGCCAACGAGCGGGCCGCCCCCTCGCACGGCGCGGTGACCGTCCACCTCGTCGACCCGGCGCTGCCGGGAGCGGGCGCCGTCTGGCGCCCGGACCAGTCGCGGCACCTGCTGATGAACACCGTCGCCTCGCAGATCACCCTGTTCACGGACGGCAGTTCGCGGATCGACGGGCCCGTGGAACCCGGGCCCACCCTGTACGAGTGGGCCCGGGACGTGGCGTCCCTGGCCGAGTGCGCCGGCGAGGACGACTGGGTGCTGCGGGAGGCGCGGGCGCTCGGCCCCGACGCGTACCCCACCCGCGCGTTCTACGGCCGCTATCTGCACGACTGCTACCGGCGCGTGCTGTCGGGCGCCCCCGCGCACCTCACCGTGCGTACACACCGCTCGCGCGCCGTCGCGCTCACCGACGCGCTCGGCGCGGCGGGCGGGCCGCAGAGCCTGCTGCTCGCCGACGGAACGCGGCTCGACGGGCTCGACGCCGTCGTCCTCGCCCAGGGGCACGTCCCCGCGCGGCCCACCGTCCCCGAGGCGCGCGCCGCCCACCTCGCGCGGCTGCACGGGCTCAGCTATCTGCCGCCGGTCAACCCGGCCGACGCCGACCTGGACGGCATCGAGCCCGGCGACCCCGTCCTGCTGCGCGGTCTGGGGCTCAACTTCTTCGACTACATGGCCCTGTTCACCACCGGGCGGGGAGGCACCTACGTCCGCGCGGAGGACGGCGGTCTCGCCTACCGGCCGTCCGGGCGCGAGCCGCGCCTGTACGCGTTCTCGCGGCGCGGCGTCCCGTACCACGCGCGCGGTGAGAACCAGAAGGGCGTCTCCGGGCGGTATCTGCCCCGGTTGCTCACGCCGGAGCGCATCGACGCGCTGCGCGCCCGCGCGCGGAACGGGGAGCCGGTCCGGTTCACCGCCGACCTCTGGCCGCTGATCGCCGCCGAGGTGGAGAGCGTCTACTACGGCACCCTGCTGACCGCCCTCGGCCGGGGCGCGGAGCGCGCCGAGTTCACCGAGCGGTACCTGGCCGCCGGGACGGCCGGGTCGGGGTCTTCCGGGTCGGGCGCGGCCGGGGAGCGCGAGGAACTCCTCGACGCCTTCGGCATCGCCCCGCGCCACCGCTGGGACTGGGAGCGGCTCGCCGCCCCGCACAAGGGCCGCGACTTCGCCGACCGCGCGGAGTTCCGCCGCTGGCTGCTCGACCGGCTGCGGGCCGACGCGCGCGCCGCCCGCGAGGGGAACGTGGACGGCCCCCTCAAGGCCGCCCTGGACGTGCTGCGCGACCTCCGCAACGAGATCCGGCTCGCCGTGGACCACGCCGGGCTCGACGGCGCCTCCCACCGCGACGAACTGGAGCGCTGGTACACGCCGCTCAACGCCTTCCTCTCCATCGGCCCGCCCGCCTCCCGGATCGAGGAGATGGCCGCGCTCGTCGAGGCCGGCCTGCTGGAGGTCACCGGCCCCGGCACCGACGTACGCCTCGACCCGGCGGCCGGCGCGTTCACCGCCTCGTCGACGCTGGTGCCGGGGGAGCCCGTACGGGCCCGGGTGCTGATCGAGGCCCGGCTCCCCGAACCCGACCTGCGGCGCACCGAGGACCCGCTGCTCCGGCACCTGCTCGACACCGGGCAGTGCGCGCCGCACCGCGTCCCGACGGAGGGCGGGCCGGCGTACGAGACGGGCGGACTCGCCGTCACCGAGCGCCCGTACCGCGTCGTCGCCGCCGACGGCACCGCGCACCCGCGCCGCTTCGCCTACGGGGTGCCCACGGAGGGCGTCCACTGGGTGACGGCCGCCGGCACCCGCCCCGGCGTCGACTCGGTGACGCTCGCCGACGCGGACGCCATCGCCCGTTCCGTGCTCGGGCTCACACCGGCGGACGCGGCGCCGGAGGCGTCGGCGGCGCTCGCGGGGGTACCCGTCTGACGGGTGGGTTGCGCGGCGGAGGCCACCGGCCCGGCTCCGACGGGGGCCGGTGGCCTCCGCCGCTGGGCCGTGGGGGGAGACGGCCGGAACTCCTCGCGGCCGGGCACGGGTTGATCCGGCAGGTACCGCGACACACGCGCGAGGAGAAACGATGACCACCCACGACCGGCACGCCCTCCACGACACCGGCCTGCTCTCGCCCGTACGGGCCGGCACCCCCGTGGAGGAGGCCACCGGGGACGCCGCCTGGGTGCGGGCCATGCTCGACGCGGAGGCGGCCCTGGCGCGGGCGCAGTCCCGGCTCGGGACCGTGCCGCCGGAAGCGGCCCTGGTCATCAGCGAGGCGGCGGGCGCGGCGCGGCTGGACGTCCGCGCGCTGGCGCTCGCGGCGCGCGAGACGGCCAACCCGGTGGTGGGGCTGGTCGCCGCGTTCACCGCGGTGGTCGCGGACCGGGACCCGGCGGCGGCCGAGTACGTCCACCGGGGCTCGACCAGCCAGGACGTCTTCGACACGGGCGCCCTGCTGGTCGCCGCGCGGGCGCTGCGGCTGATCCACGCGGACCTGCTGCGGACCGCCGACGCGCTCGGCCGACTGGCCGCCGCCCACCGCGGCACGCCGGCCGCCGCCCGTACCCTCGCCCTCCAGGCCGTCCCCACCACCTTCGGCCTGCGCGCCGCCGGCTGGCGGCAGCTCGTGCTGGACGCCGCCGGGCGGATCGCCCGGCTGCTGGACGGCGGCCTGCCCGTCGCGCTGGGCGGCGCGGCGGGCACGCTGGCGGGCTACCTCGAGTACGCGCGCCTGGCGGGGGAGCCCGACCTCGACTCGTACGCCGGCCGGCTCGGCGCGCTGTTCGCCGAGGAGACCGGGCTGGGCCGGCCCGTCCTGCCGTGGCACGCGCTGCGTACGCCGATGGCCGACCTGGGGGCGGTCCTCGGGCTGACCGCGGGGGCGCTCGGCAAGTTCGCCGTGGATGTGCAGAACCTGACCCGCACGGAGGTCGGCGAGGTCGCCGAGCCGGCGGTGGCCGGGCGCGGCGCGTCGTCGGCCATGCCGCACAAGCGGAACCCGGTGCTGGCCACGATGATCCGTACCGCCGCTCTCCAGGTGCCGGCGCTCGCGACCGTCCTCACCCAGCAGTTGCTGGCCGAGGACGAGCGCTCCGGGGGCACCTGGCATGCCGAGTGGCTGCCGTTGCGCGAGTGCCTCCGGCTGACCGGCGGCGCGGCGCACACGGCCGTCGAACTGGCCGAGGGGCTGGAGGTCCGCCCGGAACGGATGCGGCGGAACCTGGAACTGACGGGCGGGCAGATGGTGTCGGAGCGGGTCTCGGCCGTCCTCGCCCCCCGCCTGGGGAAGGCGGCGGCCAAGCGGCTGCTGACCGAACTCACCGGCGAGGCGACCCGGACGGGCCGCCCCCTGTCCGACGTCCTCGCCGCCGACCCCCGGCTCACCGGCGTCCTCACGGCGGAGGAGTGCGCCGAACTCTGCGATCCGGCGCGGTACACGGGGAGCGCGGGGGAGCTGGTGGACCGGGCGCTGGGCCGGATCCCCTAAGGGTTCGGGCTACCGGCCGCCGGCGCCGGGGACGGCCTCCCGCGGCGAGGCGTGCCAGTTGGTGACCTCCGGCCGGTCGAACAGGGTGCTGCCGACCTTGAGGCCGACCGGGTCGCCGGCGCTGTCACGGCTCACCGTGACGATGATGTCGGCCAGTTCCTTGCCGGAGTCGTCGTTGGTGGTCTTGGGGTTCAGCCCGGCGTACGCGGTGGTGCCGCCGCTCAGCTTGATCTCCTTGCCGACGGCCTGCTCGGCCGGCTGCGCCTCGGTGCCGTCGGACCCGATCGCCACGACCGGGTAGACGCCGGGGAGCCAACAGGTGATGCCCGGCTTGGCGCGCACGGATATCTCGATGTAGCCGCCGGCCTGGGACTTGGAGGTGGCGGCCCAGGTGAGGTCGTTGGTGCCGCAGACCTGGCCGTAGCCGTTCTTGTCGCCGTTCTTGCCGCTGCTCTCGCCGCTGTGGGAGGGCTTTCCGGTCCCCTTCTCCGCCGTGGCGCCGGGGGACCGCGAACCCTTGGCGGCGCCGCCGTCGGACTGCCGGGCGGCATGACTCGGCGATCCCTGTTCGGCGGGGCGGGCGGCGCCGGCCGACGGAGACAGGGCGGACGGGTCAGCCGGTGCTGACGAGGCGGAGGAGGCTGACGAGGCGGCCGGCGCGGAAGCCTCGGATCCGGAATCGCCCTTGTCGCAGGCGCTCAGCGACAGCACACCGGCCAGCGCCGTGGCGGCCAGCGCGGCCGAGCGGATGAGGTTCTTGCGCATGGGTGGGTCCCCCCGTAGTGGTCTCACTGGATCGGTCGGGAACGGCGCGGAGAACGGCGCCGCCGTCGACGGGAAGAAGCTTCACGGCGCTCCGGCCGGACCCGCAACGAGCCGCGGAGAAGAGGGGACGCTGAACCGTCGAAACACCCTGTGACCTGCGTGAATGGCACTCGCCTGGAACGCCGGCCTGGAACGGGAAGCCGGGCCCGGAGCCGCCGCGGGCCCGGCTTCCCGCCCGGAACCCCCTTAAGGGGTGCGCAGGCCGCGGAAGAACGTCCGGATGTCGCCCACCAGCAGGTCCGGCGCCTGGAGGGCCGCGAAGTGGCCGCCGGCCGGGAACTCGGTCCAGTGCGTGACGCGGTGGGAGAGCTCGGCCAGCCCGCGCAGCGCGCGGTCGCCGAGGAAGTCGGCCACTCCGGTCGGCACGCCGGACGGCGCGGGCCGGACACCCCAGCCGTCCGCGCCGGCCTCCCGATAGAGCCGGGCGGCCGAACCGGCCGTACCGGTCAGCCAGAACGCGGAGACGTTGGTGAGCACGGCGTCGCGGTCGGGGAGCGGCTGCCGGGTGGCCGTGGGGTCGTGGTCGACGAACCACTCCAGGTTCCAGGCGAGCTGTCCCGCCGGCGAGTCGTTGAGCGCGTAGGCGACGGTCTGCGGTCGGGTGCTCATCTGGACGGCGTACCCGGAGTGGGCGTACCACCACTGCTCGTTGGCCTGTGCCCGCTCGCGGTCCGCTTCGGACAGCCGCTCCAGTTCCTCCGGACCTTGTGCGGTCGCGGCGTCGACAAGCGCGTTGACGTGCACTCCGACGACCCGCTCGGGGGCGATCCGGCCCAGCTCGGGCGAGACCAGCGCGCCGAAGTCGCCGCCCTGGGCGCCGTAGTGCTCGTAGCCGAGCCGGCGCATCAGCGCGTCCCAGGCGAGCGCGATGCGCCGGGTGCCCCAGCCGCGTTCCCGGGTCGGCCCGGAGAACGGGAATCCCGGCACGGACGGGACGATGAGGTGGAAGGCGTCCGCCGGGTCGCCGCCGTGCGCCCGGGGATCGGTGAGCGGCCCGATGACGTCGACGAAGTCGTGGACGGTGCTGGGCCAGCCATGGGTGACGATCAGCGGCAGGGCGTCCGGTTCGGGGGAGCGGACGTGCAGGAAGTGCACGTTCTGCCCGTCGACGGCGGTGGTGAACTGAGGGAACGCGTTGATCCTCGCCTCGTGCGCGCGCCAGTCGTAGCCGTCGGCCCAGTAGGCGACGAGGTCCTTGAGGTACGGCAGCGCGACGCCGTAGTCCCAGCCGGCGCCGGGCAGTTCGTCGGGCCAGCGGGTCCGGGAGAGGCGGTCGCGCAGGTCGTCCAGGCGGGACTGCGGGATGTCGATGCGGAACGGGGTGATGGCTGAGCCGTCGGTGTCGGTCATGCGGGTGACGGTAGGAGCCGTCTAGGACACTTGACGGCCTGGTCGAGCCGGGGCTTCCCGAGGATTTCCGGGATTCCCGGACGGGCGACCCCGAGGCGGGGTGGTGAGGGGATCAGGGAAGAACCGGGGGTTTCCCCCATACCGGCGTACCGGCGGCCGGCCATAGCCTCGTCGTACAGCCAAGTCGCTCCGACTCCCGAGAAACGGTGAATTCCCATGCGCTCCCGCCTCCGTCCGATCGCCGCCGCCCTCCTGACGGCCGCGGCCGCCGTCGGCGCGCTGAGCGCGTGCGATCTGGGTCCGATGAAGAAGTCCGAGGACGACGCCACGGTGTCCCGGAAGATCAGCGCGATCCGCATCGACGGCGACTCGGGCGCCATCACCCTCCACGGCAAGCCCGGCACCACCGGCGCCGAGCTGCACCGGACCGTCCGCTACCGCGACGACCGCCCGGACGGCCCCACCTACCGCGTCGAGAACGGCGTCCTCGTCCTCGGCGGCTGCGGCGAGGACTGCTCGGTCGAGTACGAGGCCACCGTCCCCGCCGGAATCCCCGTCAGCGGCGAGACGTCCAGTGGCTCCATCGACCTGACGGGCGTGGGCGCGACGCACGTGAAGTCCTCGTCGGGCGCCATCGAGCTGACCGACACCGCGGGCCCGGTCGACGTCGAGTCGACCAGCGGCTCGGTGACGGGACACGACCTCGGGACCGGCCCCGTCAAGGCGAAGGCCACCAGCGGTGCCTTGAACCTCACCCTCGCGTCCCCCCAGGACGTCGAAGCCGAGACCTCCAGCGGCTCCCTCACCGTCACCGCCCCCGGCGGCCCGTACCGCGTCGCCGCCGACACCGACAGCGGCTCCCGGAACATATCCGTCCCCCAGTCCTCCTCGGCCCCCCACCACCTTGACCTGAAGACGTCCAGCGGCGCCTTGAAGGTCCGGAACGGCTGAGACCGCCAGGTCCGGCCCGGCCGGCGGCCGACGGACTACTCGTCGAGGCAGTCGGCGAGGTACCGCGCCGTTCTCCCGAGTTCCCGCATATAGGAGGTAGCCGAACACAGGCCCGCACCCGCGTCGCGGGACAGGTCCGTCCGTACCCGGTCGATGAGAGTCTGCCAGCGATGCCAAGGGCCGGTATGGCGGTCAAGCCGGGCGGCGCGGTCGAGTGCTTCGTCCAGCATGGCCCGCAGGTGCCCGCGCAGGGCCATGGTCAGCTCGGCTACGTCTTCCGGCCGGGGCAGTACGGATCCGCGGTCCTGGAGGGCCCGCCGGACGGTGGCCCGGATGGTGACGAGATCCAGGGGCGCCGAATCCCCGGTCAGCATGGAGGTGAGACGTGTGGCCCGATGACCGGGCGTCGTGTCGTGCACAGAATGCTCCTCAGGGCCGAGCTTTCGGGTCCGGCGCGCGGCGCGCGCGTCGGTACGCCGATTGCACCGCCCGGGCGGCGGGTGAACGAGGCCACATCAGCGGACACTTCGCCGGGCCGGCTCCTGGCTGGCGGGCGGCGCAGTAGCGTCTGGCGCCATGTCCGAAGCAGCGTCGCGGAATACGCTCCTCGTGACCGCCAGGGTGCGGCACGGCTGGCACACACAGCAGGAATTCGCCGATGCCTATGAACGCCACGCGCTGACGCTGGGAGAGCGCACCGGTATCTCTGTCCGGCAGGTGCGGCGCTGGGAGTCGGGCCGATCGGAGTGGCCGAACCGCGATGCGCGTCGCGTGCTGGAGAGCATGTTCGGCTTGCCGTTGGAGCAGTTGGGTTTCGTCCGCCCGATAGCGTCGGGAGCTGCCTTCCACCGGGTTCCCGAATCTGCACCGGAGGAGGCGCCGATCCCTCCGCTCGTCGAAGGCGCCGAGGTGCGCCGGCACGGCGGACGGGAGCTGGTCAGCCGTCTTGGCACGGCTTTGGAGAGGGCCGCTTACCTGGACGGACGGAGAGGTCCCGGAGGCGTTCTGCCGGTCACCCTGGAGCTGGTGCGATCCATCGAGGGCATGGCGAGGGAAGCCCGTGCCGACGTCCGTCGGGAGCTGCTGTATTTGGGCAGCCGAGCCGCCGAGTTCACGGCCTGGCTGTATCGCGACAGTGGGGCATCCGCGGGGACCGTTCTTTACTGGCACGACCGGGCGATCGAGTGGGCTGATCTGTGCGGGGACGGGGCGATGCACGGCTACGTCCTGCTCCGGAAGGCACAGGCGACCGAGCGCACCGACCCGGCCCGTATGCGCGACCTCGCGCACGCGGCCGTGCACGGTCCTTGGTCGTTGCCGCTCCGCGCCCGCGCGGAGGCGTTGCAACAGGAAGCACGAGCCCTTGCACTCGGCGGAGCGGCGCCAGAGGACGTCGCGCGTCTGCTTGACCGGGCCGGCGAAGCGCTCGATGCGGCTCCGCCTGGCGGCCCCGTTGGCACCGCGACGTGCATCGGCCCCTTGTGCGGCGGATACGACCTCGACCGCCTCATGGCGCAGAGCGCCGTCTGTCACCGGGAGGCGGGACGGCCGGAGCGGGCCGCCACCCTCCTGCGAGAGCACTTGGCCACCGGCGCGTTCGCCCCACGGGACCGGGCCTTCTTCACAGCACACCTGGCGGGCGCGTTGGCGGCGGCCGGCCACCCCGACGAGGCAGCGATGACCGGGTTGTCCGTGTTGCGCCTGGCCGCCGCACCGCGTTTCGGCCAGGCGCTCCGCGAGCTGCGACGTTCTGCCGGCCTGCTGCGACCGTACGGCAGGCGATCCACCGTGCGCGAGCTGCGTCGCGCGCTCGCCTCCTTGCCGGTCTAGCAGGTCAGGAAGGCCGTGACGCGTTCGATGACCTCGGCCTGCCACGCCTGAGATCGCGGGTGGAGGTACCCGGGATCGTCGTGCACGGCGAAGCCGTGTTGCGCTCCTTCGAGTTCCAGCAGCTCCGCCGGGCCGCCGAAACAGCCCAGATAGCGGCGGGAGGAATCGACGGGGACGAAGGTGTCCTTCGTTCCGTGAACCAGGAGGGTGGGGGCTTGGACCTCCCCGAGGAAGATCGCGGGGTCAAGGTGGTGAACCTCGTTCAGAAGGGCCCGACCCAGGGCGAACGGGCTGTGTTCGGTGAATCCCCGGCTGTCGAGAGCCTCGGCCGCCTCCGGTGTGAGGTAGTCGTCCGTGACGTATGGGCGGCTGGTCGCGTACCGCTCGTGGTAGTCGAGGCGGGGGTTGAGCAGGACCAGGCGGCGGACGTCCCGAGGGCGGTGGGCGGCGTGCAGGGCGGCCGCGCCACCCGAGAAGGACGCGGCGACGACGTCGACGGCGCGGTCCGAGCCGGCGGCCGTGCGGAGGTGGTCGCCGGCCGCGCGGATGTCGTTGGCTATACCGGTGACGGTCACATCCTCCGGCCGCCCGCCACTCGTACCGTGGGCGCGGAGGTCGAAGCGGAGGGACTGGAATCCGGCGGTGGCCAGTCCGTTGGCGAGGCGGGTGAAGAAGCCGCCTTCCTCGCGGGTCACCCCGGCTCCGTGCACCAGCGCCACCAGCCCGCGCCCTGGTCCGTCCGGTGCGGTCAGGGTTCCTGTGAGGGCGGTGCCGTCCAGCGAACGGAAGGCCGTCTCCGACTCGGGCATGAGCCGATCGTAGTGACGGCGTGTCGACGGCGCAGGCGTTCACGGCGAAGGGCCGCCACCTCTGTCCGAGGTGGCGGCCCTTGTCTCGAATGTGCCCGTGCGTCACATGACGCGGACCGCGCCGGTGGGCGGGGAGTAGCTCATGTCGCGCTCGACGATGCCCGTGCTGGGGTTCTGGGCGCCGATGAACTTGCCGCCGCCGATGTAGACGCCGACGTGGTAGGCGCTGCCCGCGGGGCCCCAGTAGAGGATGTCGCCCGGCTGCAGGTTGGAGAGGGAGACCTGGGTGCCGGCGGTCGACTGGTCCTGGGAGACGCGGGGGAGGCTGATGCCGATCTGCTGGTAGGCGGCCATGACCAGGCCGGAGCAGTCGTAGGAGGACGGGCCGGTGGAGCCCATCACGTAGGCCTTGCCGACCTGCGCCCGGAGGAAGGAGATGAGGGTGGCGGCGTTGCCGGTCGCACCCGTGCTCTTCGTGGACGTCGTGGTGGTGCCGGTGCCGGAGCCCTTCGCGCCGGTGCCGGTGCCCTCGTCGTCGCTGTCGGCGGAGGCGGTGGCCTTGGTGCCGAGGGCGGTGCGCTGGGCGTCGCGGGAGGCGCGGGCCTGCTCGGCCTCGCGCTTCTCCTTGGCCTCGGCGGCCTTGCGCTCGGCCTCGGCCTTGCGGTCGGCCTCCTGCTTGGCCTTCTTGGCGGCGACGCGGGCGTGGTCGACCGCCTTGTCCACCTGCGCACGGACCTGGTAGTCGTTCGCGGTCTGCTGCGTGGCCGCGGCGCTTTCGGCGACCGAGGCGGAGAGCGCGGCGTTGATGGCCGGCATCTCGATCGTGGCCTCGGCCGGCTTCTCGGCGGCGGTCGCCTGCGCGGCGCCCGTGACGGCCAGGGTGCTGAGGACGCCACCGGCAACACCCGAGCGGATGGCCCACGACTGCGTCGCGGGGCGACGGGGCTTCCGGTGGCTGGTTATGTGCGCGTTGGGGGACATGGGACAAGGGCTTACCAGGCGCCGTAGGTGGAGTTCAATATAAGTGACGTGGACCACAAACGGCGTTCGAGTGCCCGGAATTCGGGGCAGGCGCACCGGAAGCGGTCTTTCCGCTGCCCGTTCCCCCAATCGTGATCATGCGGTTAAGCATGGCATTTGGGCGCCGAGGGCGATCGGCGGCACGGCATATCACGTTCCGGTCTCGGCCGTCGAAGATCGCCGGGCAAATCGGACACCGATCGAACGCCTACGTGGCGGACTTCACGCGCACGCCCTCTTGCCGACGGCCGGGGTGCGGGCGTCGCGCGGCGCCCGGGCGGCCGCCCGGCGGATGGTGAATCGGGGCACGAGCCGACGGTCGGTCACGACCCTTCAGCGGAGCGCGCTCTTATATCAGTTGACGGTGGCAGATGCCAATTTGCGCTGATGATCGTTGGCTTGATAACGCCTCAGCCCCCGCAGCCCGCCTCGACCAGCGGAAAACCACCGGAATGTGACCACTGGCGATCACTCGGATGCTTCGGGTGAGAAGATCACCGCTCATCCGACTTGATGATCGTTCGTCAGGTGGTGGAGATCACAAACGCCGTGCTGTACGCCGTGTCGCAGATCACAGACCACCGGGCATAAGATGCCCTCGACCCGGGCTTGTGAACTGCCTCACATACCCGCGATCTTCGCAGAACCCTTCCGCGGTGTTCGCCGGTGAGCGGTCCGCGCGAAGGTCCGGTCAGCCAGCAGTCAGCGTCGACTGGAAGGAGCGAGGAGCGGTGAACGCCTACGCGCCCATCCTCGTACTGGGAGCCCTCGGTGCCGGCTTCGCGATCTTCTCCGTGGTCATGGCATCGCTCATCGGGCCGAAGAGGTACAACCGCGCCAAGCTCGAAGCCTACGAATGCGGCATCGAGCCGACGCCGCAGCCCTCCGGCGGCGGCCGCTTCCCGATCAAGTACTACCTGACGGCGATGCTCTTCATCGTCTTCGACATCGAGATCGTCTTCCTCTACCCCTGGGCGGTCGCCTTCGACTCCCTCGGGCTGTTCGGCCTCGTCGAAATGCTGCTCTTCGTACTCACCGTCTTCGTCGCCTACGCCTACGTCTGGCGGCGCGGCGGCCTGGAATGGGACTAGGGGGCCACCGCACATGGGTCTTGAGGAGAAGCTGCCCAGCGGCTTTCTGCTGACCACCGTCGAACAGGCCGCCGGCTGGGTCCGCAAGGCGTCGGTCTTCCCCGCCACCTTCGGCCTCGCCTGCTGCGCCATCGAGATGATGACCACCGGCGCCGGCCGCTACGACCTGGCCCGCTTCGGCATGGAGGTGTTCCGCGGCTCCCCCCGGCAGGCCGACCTGATGATCGTCGCCGGCCGGGTCAGCCAGAAGATGGCGCCGGTGCTGCGCCAGGTCTACGACCAGATGCCCAACCCCAAGTGGGTCATCTCCATGGGCGTCTGCGCCTCCAGCGGCGGCATGTTCAACAACTACGCGATCGTCCAGGGCGTCGACCACATCGTCCCCGTCGACATCTACCTGCCCGGCTGCCCGCCGCGGCCGGAGATGCTCATGGACTCGATCCTCAAGCTCCACAAGAAGATCCAGGGCGAGAAGCTCGGCCCGCACCGGGCCGAGGCCGACCGCGAGGCCGAGCGGGCGGCGCTGAAGTCCCTGCCGCTCATCGAGATGAAGGGGCTGCTGCCGTGAGCGAGCAGGACGAGCGCGGCCGTCCGGACGACCGGGTCCCCGTCCAGCGCGGTGACAACGGCGAGGTCATCGGCGTCCGCAGGGGCATGTTCGGCGCGAACAACGGCGGTGACACCACGGGCTACGGCCGCCTGGTGCGCACCGTCCGGCTGCCCGGCGAGACCGCCCGGCCCTACGGCGGCTGGTTCGACGACGTGGCCGACGAGCTGGAGGGCGCGCTGGAGGAGCAGGGCGTCGTCCCGTCGGACGCCATCGAGAAGACCGTCGTGGACCGCGGCCAGATCACCTTCCACATCGCCCGCGAGCACCTGCCGCGCGTCGCCCGGACGCTCCGCGACGACCCGGCGCTCCGCTTCGAGCTCTGCACCGGCGTCAGCGGCGTCCACTATCCGGGGGACAAGGGCCGCGAGCTGCACGCCGTCTACCACCTGCGCTCGGTGACGCACGCCCGGCTGATCCGGCTGGAGGTCACCGCACCCGACGCCGATCCGCACGTGCCGTCCGTCGTCGACGTCTACCCGGCCAACAACTGGCACGAGCGCGAGGTCTACGACTTCTTCGGCCTGGTCTTCGACGGCCACCCGGCGCTCACCCGGATCATGATGCCGGACGACTGGCAGGGCTTCCCGCAGCGCAAGGACTACCCGCTCGGCGGCATCCCCGTCGAGTACAAGGGCGCTCAGATCCCGTCTCCGGACCAGCGGAGGTCGTACAGCTGATGTCCACCAGCGAATCCCCCACGAGCCCGCACGGTTCCGGGAAGACCGCCCAGGGTCCCCGGAGCACCGAAGGACCCCGCGAGACCACCGAGGGGCCCGTCTACACCGTCACCGGAGGCGACTGGGACGAGGTCGTCACCGCGGCCCGGACGACCGACGACGAGCACATCGTCGTCAACATGGGCCCCCAGCACCCCTCCACCCACGGTGTGCTCCGGCTGATTCTGGAGATCGACGGCGAGACCGTCACCGAGGCCCGCGCGGGCATCGGCTACCTCCACACCGGTATCGAGAAGAACCTCGAATTCCGCAACTGGACGCAGGGCACCACCTTCGTCACGCGCATGGACTACCTCATGCCGCTCTTCAACGAGACGGTGTACTGCCTGGGCGTGGAACGGCTGCTCGGCATCGAGGACCAGATCCCGGACCGGGCGACGACGCTGCGCGTGCTGCTCATGGAGCTCAACCGCATCTCCTCGCACCTGGTGTTCATCGCCACCGGCGGCATGGAGCTGGGCGCCACCACGGTCGCCATCTTCGGCTTCCGGGACCGCGAGATGATCCTCGACATCTTCGAGCTGATCACCGGCCTGCGGATGAACCACGCGTACGTCCGCCCCGGCGGCCTCGCCCAGGACCTGCCGCCCGGCGCGGTGGACCAGGTGCGCGAGTTCGTGAAGAAGATGCGCAAGAACCTGACCGAGTACGACAAGCTCGTCGTCGGCAGCCCCGCCTACAAGGCCCGCCTGCAGAACGTCGGTTACCTCGACCTCACCGGCTGTATGGCCCTCGGCGTCACCGGCCCGGTGCTGCGCGCCGCCGGGCTCCCGCACGACCTGCGGAAGTCCGACCCGTACTGCGGCTACGAGACGTACGAGTTCGAGGTGCCGACGGTGGACACCTGTGACGCGTACGGGCGCCTCCTCCTCCGGCTGGAGGAGATGCGGGAGTCCCTGCGGATCATCGAGCAGTGCCTGGACCGGCTGGAGCCGGGACCGGTCATGGTCGCGGACAAGAAGATCGCCTGGCCCGCGCAGCTCGCCCTGGGCCCGGACGGGCTCGGCAACTCGCTCGACCACATCAAGAAGATCATGGGGACCTCGATGGAGGCCCTGATCCACCACTTCAAGCTGGTGACGGAGGGGTTCCGGGTGCCACCGGGGCAGGCGTACGCGGCGATCGAGTCGCCGCGCGGCGAGCTGGGCGCCCACGTCGTCAGCGACGGCGGCACCCGCCCCTACCGGGTCCACTTCCGCGACCCCTCCTTCCACAACCTCCAGTCCATGGCGGCGATGTGCGAGGGCGGCCAGGTCGCCGACGTCATCGTCGCGGTGGCGTCCATCGATCCTGTGATGGGAGGCGTCGACCGGTGAGCGTCGCACGCGCGGCCGCCGGGCCGCAGTTGACCGTGCTGGCCGCACCTCTGCGCCGCGCGGGCGGAGAAGCGAACGAGGAGGCGCCGTGACGACGGAGACGCACTTGGGGATGCCGCAGCTCCCCGCACCCGACTACCCCGCCGACGTGCGCGCCCGGCTGGAGGCCGACGCCCGGGAGGTGATCGGCCGGTACCCCGACAGCCGCAGCGCGCTGCTGCCGCTGCTGCACCTGGTGCAGGCGGAGGAGGGGTACGTCACCCGCACCGGCGTCCGCTTCTGCGCCGAGCAACTCGGGCTGACGACGGCCGAGGTGACGGCGGTCGCGACCTTCTACACCATGTACCGCCGCAAACCGAGCGGCGACTACCAGGTGGGGGTGTGCACCAACACGCTCTGCGCGGTGCTCGGCGGCGACGCCATCTTCGACGCGCTCAAGACGCACCTGGGCGTGGAGAACGGGGAGACCACCGGCGACGGCAAGGTCACCCTGGAGCACATCGAGTGCAACGCGGCCTGCGACTTCGCGCCCGTGGTGATGGTCAACTGGGAGTTCTTCGACAACCAGACCGTCGAGAGCGCCAAGCGCCTGGTGGACGACCTGCGCGCCGGGCGCACGGTCGAGCCCACCCGCGGGGCGCCCCTGTGCACCTACCGCGAGACCTCCCGCATCCTGGCCGGCTTCCCGGACGAGCGGCCGGGCGCGGTGGAGGCGGGCGGCGGCGCCGGGCATGCCTCGCTGGCCGGGCTGCGGCTGGCGAAGGGCGAGAACGGCCCGGCGCGCGTCGGACCACCGCGCGGCGCACCGCCGTTGGGCGAGCGCCCCCCGGAGCATCCGAGCTCCCATGACGCGCCCCAGCCCACGTCCGCCTCGGATCCCGAGCACCCCAGCGGACCGGTCACCGGGACCACCGAGGAGGGGGAGGGATGACCGTGTCCACCGACTACGGCGGGACCCCGCGGCCGGAGGCCGGGGGCGGCGACGGACCCGAGAAGCTGCTCGCGCCCGTGCTCAGCGCCTTCTGGGACGAGCCCCGCTCCTGGACGCTGGAGACCTACCTCCGGCACGACGGCTACCAGGGACTGCGCAAGGCCCTGGCGATGTCGCCGGACGACGTGATCGCCTATGTGAAGGACTCCGGACTCCGCGGCCGCGGCGGCGCGGGCTTCCCCACCGGGATGAAGTGGCAGTTCATCCCGCAGGGCGACGGCAAGCCGCACTACCTCGTCGTCAACGCGGACGAGTCCGAGCCGGGCACCTGCAAGGACATCCCCCTCCTCTTCGCCAACCCGCACTCCCTCGTCGAGGGAATGATCATCGCCTGCTACGCGATCCGCTCCGAGCGCGCGTTCATCTACCTGCGCGGCGAGACCGTCCCCGTCCTGCGCCGGCTGCACGAGGCCGTCCGCGAGGCGTACGCCGCCGGCTACCTGGGCCGGAACATCCTCGGCAGCGGCATCGACCTGGACATCACCGTGCACGCGGGCGCGGGCGCGTACATCTGCGGCGAGGAGACGGCCCTCCTCGACTCGCTCGAAGGACGCCGCGGCCAGCCCCGGCTCCGACCCCCCTTCCCCGCGGTGGCGGGCCTCTACGCCTGCCCCACTGTGGTGAACAACGTCGAATCCATCGCCTCGGTTCCCGCGATCCTCAACCGGGGCAAGGAATGGTTCCGTTCGATGGGCAGCGAGAAGTCCCCGGGCTTCACGCTGTACTCGCTGAGCGGCCACGTCGCCCGCCCGGGCCAGTACGAGGCGCCGCTCGGCATCACCCTGCGGCAGCTGCTCGACATGAGCGGCGGGATGCGCCCCGGCCACCGGCTCAAGTTCTGGACGCCCGGCGGGTCTTCGACCCCGCTGCTCACCGACGAGCACCTGGACGTGCCGCTGGACTACGAGGCGGTGGGCGCCGCCGGCTCGATGCTCGGCACCAAGGCGCTCCAGTGCTTCGACGAGACCACCTGCGTGGTCCGGGCGGTCACCCGGTGGACGGAGTTCTACGCGCACGAGTCCTGCGGCAAGTGCACGCCCTGCCGCGAAGGGACGTACTGGCTCGTCCAGTTGCTGCGGGACATCGAGGCGGGCCGCGGCCGGCTCACCGACCTCGACAAGATCGATGACATCGCCGACAACATCAACGGCAAGTCGTTCTGCGCGCTCGGCGACGGCGCGGCGAGCCCGATCTTCTCCTCGCTGAAGTACTTCCGGGCCGAGTACGAGCAGCACGTCAGGGGCCGTGGCTGCCCCTTCGACCCGGCGAAGTCCACGGTGTGGGCCGACCAGTCGCACCCGGAGGTGCACGTATGACCGTCACCACGTCCGCGCCCTCCGGCGGGGGGAACGCGGCCGTACCCCCCGACGACCTGGTGTCCGTCACCATCGACGGCATCCAGGTCTCCGTCCCCAAGGGCACCCTCGTCATCCGCGCCGCCGAGCTGGTGGGCATCGAGATCCCCCGGTTCTGCGACCACCCGCTGCTCGACCCGGTGGGTGCCTGCCGGCAGTGCATCGTGGAGGTCGAGGGCCAGCGCAAGCCCATGGCGTCCTGCACCATCACCTGCACCGACGGGATGGTGGTGAAGACCCAGCTCACCTCCCCGGTCGCCGGGAAGGCGCAGCGCGGGGTGATGGAGCTGCTGCTCATCAACCACCCGCTGGACTGCCCGGTCTGCGACAAGGGCGGCGAGTGCCCGCTGCAGAACCAGGCGATGACCGCCGGGCAGGCAGACACCCGGTTCGAGGGCCGCAAGCGCACCTACGAGAAGCCGGTGCCGGTCTCGCCGCAGATCCTGCTGGACCGGGAGCGGTGCGTGCTCTGCGCCCGCTGCACCCGGTTCTCCAACGAGATCGCCGGCGACCCGATGATCGAACTGCTGGAGCGCGGTGCGCTGGAGCAGGTCGGCACCGGCGAGGGCGACCCCTTCCTCTCGTACCACTCGGGCAACACCATCCAGATCTGCCCGGTGGGCGCGCTGACCTCGGTGGCGTACCGGTTCCGCGCCCGGCCGTTCGACCTCGTCTCCTCGCCGACGGTGTGCGAGCACTGCTCCGGCGGCTGCGCGACCCGCACCGACCACCGGCGCGGCAAGGTGATGCGCCGGCTCGCGCAGGAGGACCCCGAGGTCAACGAGGAGTGGCTGTGCGACAAGGGACGCTTCGCGTTCCGTTACGCGCAGCGCCCGGAGCGGCTGGAGACGCCACTGGTCCGGACCGCCGAGGGCGTCCTGGAGCCGGCGAGCTGGCCGGAGGCGCTGGAGGCCGCGGCCCGCGGGCTGACCGCCGCGCACGGCCGGGCCGGGGTGCTGACCGGCGGCCGGCTGACGCTGGAGGACGCCTACGCGTACGCCAAGTTCGCGCGCGTCGCCCTCGGCACGCACGACGTCGACTTCCGGGCCCGGGTGCACAGCGGCGAGGAGGCCGACTTCCTGGCCGCCCGGGTGGCCGGCCGCGGCCGGGACCTGGACGGCGCGGGGGTGACGTACCGCTCGCTGGAGCGGGCGCCGGCCGTGCTGCTCGTCGGTTTCGAGGCCGAGGAGGAGGCGCCGAGCGTCTTCCTGCGGCTGCGCAAGGCGTGGCGCAAGCACGGTCAACGCGTCTTCTCGATCGCGCCGTTCGCCACCCGCGGGCTGGAGAAGGCGGGCGGCACGCTGCTGCCCGCCGCCCCCGGCACCGAGCCCGAGTGGCTGCGCGCCCTCGCCGACGGCACCGCCCGGGACGCCCGCGCGGCGGCCGGGGCGCTGCGTGCGGAGGGCGCCGTGATCGTCGTCGGCGAGCGGGCGGCCGGGGTGCCGGGCCTGCTCACCGCCGCCGTGGCGACGGCCGCCGCGACCGGCGCCGAGCTGGTGTGGATCCCGCGCCGGGCCGGGGAGCGCGGCGCGGTCGAGGCGGGCGCCCTGCCCGGGCTGCTGCCCGGCGGCCGGCCCGCCACCGACCCGCGCGCCCGCGAGGAGACGGCCGCCGCCTGGGGCCTGCCCGAACTGCCGCGCGCCACGGGCCGGGACACCGGACAGATCGTCGAGGCGGCCGCCACTGGCGAGTTGGCCGCCCTGCTCGTCGCCGGGGTGGAGCCCGCCGACCTGCCCGACCCGGCGCGGGCCCGCGAGGCGCTGGACGCGGTCGGCTTCCTGGTCTCGCTGGAGCAGCGGCCGAGCGAGGTGACGGACCGGGCGGACGTGGTCTTCCCCGTCTCGGCCGTCGTCGAGCGGTCCGGCACCTTCGTCGACTGGGAGGGCCGGGCCCGGCCGTTCGAGGCGGCGCTCAAGCCCGACCAGATGGTCCGCCGGCACGTCCTGCCGGACCTGCGGGTGCTGCACATGCTCGCCGACGCGATGGCCGCCGGGGCCACCGGGCCGCACGGGCCCGTACCGCTGCGGCTGCCCGACGTCCGGGCCGCGCGCGCCGAACTGGCCCGGCTGGGCGCCTGGACCGGAGCCCGCGCCGCCGACCCCGCGGAACCCGCCCGCCCGGCACCCGCCGCGGGCCCGGGCGAGGCCGTGCTCGCCGGCCACCGGCTGCTGCTCGACCAGGGCCGGCTCCAGGACGGCGACGACGCCCTGGCCGCCACCCGGCACCCGGCCGTCGCCCGGCTCTCCCCGGCGACCGCGGCCGAGACGGGGGTCGCGGACGGCGAGCCGCTGGCCGTCACCGGACCGGCCGGTACCGTCCGGCTGCCGCTGCTGATCACGCCCATGCCGGACCGGGTGGTCTGGCTCCCGCTGAACTCCGCCGGCGGCGGCGTCGCCTCCGACATCGGGGCGCGCCCCGGGGAGGCCGTGCGCATCGCACCCGGCGGGGACGTCGAGGGACCGGAGGTGCTGTCGTGATCCCCGCCGTGGACACGGTCCGGCCGGGGGAGCCCGGCTCCCTCGGCGGGCTGGCCGCCGAGAACCTGTCGGTGTTCGGCCACGACCCCTGGTGGCTCGTGGTCGTCAAGGCCGTCTTCTGCTTCGCGTTCGTGATGGTGACGGTGCTGCTGTCGATCGTCATGGAACGCAAGCTGATCGGCTGGATGCAGCGGCGCATCGGCCCCAACCGGCATGGGCCTTGGGGAATGCTGCAATCCCTGGCCGACGGTGTGAAGCTGATGCTGAAGGAAGACATCGTCGTCAAGCGCGCCGACAAGGTGGTGTACATCCTGGCGCCGATCGTCGCGGCCGTGCCGGCCTTCATGGCGATCGCGGTGATCCCGTTCGGGCCCGCCGGCGACGAGGTGTCGATCTTCGGCACCCGGACCACGATGCAGCTCACCGACCTGCCCATCGGCGTCCTCTACATCCTGGCCACGGCTTCCGTCGGCATCTACGGCATCGTGCTCGGCGGCTGGTCCTCCGGCTCCACCTACCCGCTGCTCGGCGGCCTCCGCTCCTGCGCCCAGATGATCTCCTACGAGATCGCGATGGGCCTGTCGTTCGCGGCGGTCTTCCTCTACTCCGGCTCGATGTCCACCTCGGCGATCGTGGACGCGCAACACAACCGCTGGTACGTGCTGCTGCTGCCGGTGTCGTTCATCGTCTACATCGTCGCGATGGTCGGCGAGACGAACCGGGCGCCGTTCGACCTGCCGGAGTCCGAGGGCGACCTGGTCGGCGGCTTCAACACCGAGTACTCGTCCATCAAGTTCGCGATGTTCATGCTCGCCGAGTACGTGAACATGGTGACGGTCTCGTCGGTCGCGGTGACGCTGTTCCTCGGCGGCTGGCGGGCGCCGTACCCGGTCTCGGCGTTCTGGGAGGGCGCGAACCACGGCTGGTGGCCGATGCTCTGGTTCGTCGTCAAGCTCCAGTTGCTCCTCTTCTTCTTCATCTGGCTGCGCGCGACCCTGCCGCGGCTGCGCTACGACCAGTTCATGAAGCTGGGTTGGAAGATCCTCATCCCGGTCTCGATGGTCTGGCTGATGCTCGTGGCGACGGTACGGGCGCTGCGGAACGAGGACTACGACTTCCAGTCGATCGTCCTCTACGTCGCGGGCGCGGTCGTCGCGATCCTGCTCGTCTCCTTCGTCGCCGACCTCTTCCGGGGCCGGGGGGAGCGGGAGCGCGAAGTGCCCGACGGCGACGGCTCCTTCGACCCGATGGCGGGCGGGTACCCCGTTCCGCCGCTGCCCGGGCAGACGCTGCCGCCGGTGCCGCGCCGCAGGTCACGGCGGGAGCGGGAGCTGAGCGAGGTCTCTGTCAGTGGTGGAGTGCATACTCTGAGTGACGAGTCTGCTGGATCTCGTGACGGAAAGGAGGCCGGCGGTGCCTGAGTCTGCCCGCGAGGACGCCCCGCGTCCCCGCAAGAACCCCGTGGCCGGTTTCGGGGTGACGTTCAAGGACGTCTTCAAGAAGCGGCTGACGGAGCAGTACCCGGAGTACAAGAAGCCCACCGCGCCGCGCTTCCACGGCCGGCACCAGCTCAACCGCCACCCGGACGGCCTGGAGAAGTGCATCGGCTGCGAGCTGTGCGCCTGGGCCTGCCCGGCCGATGCCATCTACGTCGAGGGCGCGGACAACACGGACGAGGAGCGCTACTCGCCGGGCGAGCGGTACGGGCGCGTCTACCAGATCAACTACCTGCGCTGCATCCTGTGCGGGCTGTGCGTCGAGGCGTGCCCGACCCGGGCGCTCACCATGACGAACGAGTACGAACTCGCGGACAAGAGCCGGGAATCGCTCATCTACACCAAGGAGGAGCTGCTCGCCGGCCTGGAGGACGGCATGGTCGACTCCCCGCACGCGATCTTCCCCGGCATGACCGAACAGGACTACTACCGAGGGCTGGTGTCCGAGGCGGCGCCCGGTACCGAGCGGCAAGTGGCGGTCGGCAAGGGCGAGAAGCCGGCGTCCGAGGGGGTGGAGGCGTGAATCTCGCCGCGGACTCCATGACCTCCACCGGCGAGGCCGTCCAGTTCTGGATCCTCGCGGTCGTCGCCACGGGCGGCGCGCTGGCCACCGTGCTGATGAGGAAGGCGGTGCACAGCGCGCTGTCGCTCGCGGGGACGATGATCGTGCTGGCGGTGTTCTACCTCGCCAACGGCGCCTACTTCCTGGGCATCGTGCAGATCGTCGTCTACACCGGCGCGATCATGATGCTGTTCCTCTTCGTCGTCATGCTCGTCGGCGTCACCGCCGCCGACTCGCTCCGCGAGACCATCCGGGGCCAGCGGTGGCTGGCCGCCCTGTGCGGACTGGGCTTCGGCGTCCTGCTGGTCGCCGGCATCGCCAACGCCTCGCTGCACCACTTCGACGGCCTCGGCCAGGCCAACGCGGGCGGCAACGTCGAGGGGCTCGCCGCCCTGGTCTTCACCAAGTACGTCTTCGCCTTCGAGATCACCGGCGCTCTGCTGATCACCGCCGCGGTCGGCGCCATGGTGCTCACCCACCGCGAGCGCATCCGCCGGGCCGCCACCCAGAAGGAGCTGTCCCGGCAGCGGGTGCGCGAGGGCGGCCACCTGGCGCCGCTGCCCGCCCCCGGCACCTACGCCCGGCACAACGCCAACGACATCCCCGCCCTGCTGCCGGACGGCACCCCGTCCGAGCTCAGCGTCAGCCCCACGCTGCGCGCCCGCGGCCAGGTGCGGGACGTCTCCGGCGAGGCGCTCGCGGACCTCGCGGCGCTGGAGCGGCGGTCGCGCGAGTGGCTGGAGCGCGACGGCGACGAGGACCGGAAGGGAGCCGTCAAGTGAACCCGGTCAGCTATCTCTACCTGTCCGCCCTGCTGTTCACCATCGGGGGCGTCGGGGTGCTCGTCCGGCGGAACGCGATCGTCGTCTTCATGTGCGTCGAGCTGATGCTGAACGCCTGCAACCTGGCGTTCGTCACCTTCTCCCGGATGCACGGCAACCTCGACGGCCAGATCATCGCCTTCTTCACGATGGTCGTCGCCGCGGCCGAGGTCGTCATCGGGCTCGCGATCATCGTCTCGGTCTACCGCGCCCGCCACTCGGCCTCGGTCGACGACGCCAGTCTGCTGAAGCTGTAAGGGGACGCCGCCAATGGAGAACCTCATCGGACTGCTCGTCCTCGCGCCCCTGCTGGGGGCGGGGATCCTGCTCTGCGGCGGACGGACCCTGGACCGCGCCGGGCACTGGCTGGGCACCCTGCTCGCGGCCGCCTCCTTCGCGCTCGGCGCGGTGCTCTTCGCCGACATGCTGGGCCGCGACGCCGACGACCGCGCGCTGGACGTCACCGTCTTCCAGTGGGTGCCGGTCGGCGGCTTCCGGGCCGACGTCGGCTTCCACCTCGACCAGCTGTCCATGACCTTCGTCCTGCTGATCACGGGCGTGGGCACGCTGATCCACCTCTACTCCGTGGGGTACATGGAGCACGACGAGCGGCGCCGCCGCTTCTTCGGCTACCTGAACCTCTTCCTCGCCGCGATGCTGCTGCTCGTCGTGGCGAACAACTACCTGCTGCTGTACGTCGGGTGGGAGGGCGTCGGCCTGGCGTCGTACCTGCTGATCGGGTTCTGGCAGCACAAGCCGAGCGCCGCGACCGCCGCCAAGAAGGCGTTCCTCGTCAACCGCGTCGGCGACGTCGGCCTGTCCATCGCGATCATGCTGATGTTCACCACGTTCGGCACCTTCGCCTTCGACCCGGTGCTCGGCGACGCGGACCGGGCGGGCGAGGGCAAGCTGACGGCGATCGGGCTGATGCTGCTCCTCGCCGCCTGCGGCAAGTCGGCCCAGGTGCCGCTGCAGAGCTGGCTCGGGGACGCCATGGAGGGCCCGACCCCGGTCTCCGCCCTGATCCACGCGGCGACCATGGTGACCGCCGGCGTCTACCTGATCACCCGCTCCGGCGCCATCTTCGAGGGGGCACCGGACGCCCAGCTCGCCGTGGTCACGGTGGGGGCGGTCACCCTCCTCTTCGGTGCGATCGTCGGTTGCGCGAAGGACGACATCAAGAAGGCGCTGGCCGGCTCGACGATGTCGCAGATCGGCTACATGGTGCTGGCCGCCGGGCTCGGCCCGATCGGCTACGTCTTCGCGATCATGCACCTGGTGACCCACGGCTTCTTCAAGGCCGGGCTCTTCCTCGGCGCCGGTTCGGTCATGCACGGCATGAACGACGAGGTGGACATGCGCCGTTACGGCGGACTCCGGCGGTACATGCCGGTCACCTTCGTCACCTTCGGGCTCGGCTACCTCGCCATCATCGGGTTCCCCGGCCTCTCCGGCTTCTTCTCCAAGGACAAGATCATCGAGGCGGCCTTCGCCAAGGGCGGCACCGAGGGCTGGATCCTCGGCGGCACGGCCCTGCTCGGCGCGGCCATCACCGCGTACTACATGACCCGCGTGATGATCATGACGTTCTTCGGCGAGAAGCGGTGGGCCCCGGCCCCCTCGCCGGACGCGCCCAGCGCGGAGCCTGCCGCCGGGACCCGGGGCGACGGGACGCACGGCGCCGGGGAGCTCCCGCACCCGCACGAGTCGCCGAAGTCGATGACGATCCCGATGATCCTGCTCGCCGTCGGATCGGTCTTCGCGGGCGGCCTGTTCACCCTCAACGACACCTTCCTGAAGTGGCTGGAGCCCGTCACCGGGCACGAGGAGGGCGACTCCCCGGTCAGCGCGCTCACCGTCACCGGGGCGACCATGGCCGTCCTCGTCGTCGGCGTCGCGCTCGCCTGGTTCCAGTACGGCCGCAAGCCCGTCCCCGTCACCCCGCCGCGCGGCTCGCTGCTCACCCGGGCGGCCCGCCGCGACCTGCTCCAGGACGACTTCAACCACATCGTCCTCGTCCGCGGCGGGGAGCAGCTCACCCGCGGCCTGGAGGCGATCGACCGCACGGTGGTGGACGGGGCCGTCAACGGCACCGCCGTCACCGTCGGCGGGCTCTCCGGCCGGATGCGCAGGCTGCAGAACGGCTACGCGCGGTCGTACGCGGTCTCGATGTTCGGCGGCGCGGCGGTGCTGATCGCCGCGACCCTGCTGATGAGGGCGGTTTGATCATGTCATTTCCCCTGCTCACCGCGACGGCCGCGGTCCCCGCCGTGGGCGCGGTCGTCACCGCCGCCGTACCGGCCGCGCGCCGCGAGGCGGCCAAATGGCTCGCCCTGGCCTTCTCGCTCGCCACGCTCGCCCTGGCCGCCGTCCAGCTGGCCCGCTTCGACCCGGGCGGGTCCACCTTCCAGCTCACCGAATCCCACGCCTGGATCAAGGACTTCGGGGTCCGCTACGACCTGGGTGTCGACGGCATCGGCGTGGTCCTCGTCGCCCTGACGGCACTGCTCGTCCCGTTCGTCATGCTGGCCGGCTGGCACGACGCCGAGCCCCTGGAGACCGCGGCGACCGACCGGCGCTGGCGGCCCACCCAGGGCCTGTTCGCCCTGATCCTCATGGTCGAGGCGATGGTGGTGATCTCCTTCGAGGCCACCGACGTCTTCCTCTTCTACGTCTTCTTCGAAGCCATGCTCATCCCGATGTACTTCCTCATCGGCGGCTTCGGGGACCGGACCGGGGACCCCGCCGACGCGGGCGAGGCGGCGGCCCGCCGCTCCCGCGCGGCCGTGAAGTTCCTGCTCTACAACCTCGCCGGCGGGCTCGTCATGCTGGCCGCGGTGGTCGGGCTGTACGCCGTCACCGCCGACCAGCTGGGCACCGGCACCTTCTCGCTCCAGGAGATCGTCCAGGCGCGGGCCGCCGGCAAGCTGCAGTTCGCCACCGTCACCGAACGCGCCCTGTTCCTGGGCTTCTTCTTCGCCTTCGCCGTCAAGGCGCCGCTCTGGCCGCTGCACACCTGGCTGCCCGGCGCCATGGGCGAGGCCACCGCGCCCGTCGCCGTCCTGATCACCGCCGTGGTCGACAAGGTCGGCACCTTCGCGATGCTGCGGTTCTGCCTCCAGCTCTTCCCCGGCGCGTCCAAGTGGGCCACCCCGGTGATCATCGTGCTGGCGCTGGTCAGCATCCTCTACGGCGCCCTGCTCGCCGTCGCCCAGCGCGACATCAAGCGGCTGATCGCCTACGCCTCGCTCTCCCACTTCGGCTTCATCATCCTGGGCGTCTTCGCGATGACCACCCAGGGCCAGGGCGGCGCCACGCTCTACATGGTCAACCACGGGATCTCCACGGCGGCGCTGATGCTCGTCGCCGGCTTCCTGATCAGCCGCCGGGGCTCCCGGCTCATCGCCGACTACGGCGGGGTGCAGAAGGTCGCCCCGGTCCTCGCGGGCACCTTCCTGATCGGCGGCCTGGCCACGCTCTCCCTGCCTGGGCTGGCGCCGTTCGTCTCCGAATTCCTGGTCCTGGTCGGCACGTTCACCCGCTACCCCGTAGCGGGCGCCATCGCGACCGTCGGCATCGTCCTCGCCGCCCTCTACGTCCTGGTGCTGTACCAGCGCACCATGACGGGCCCGGTCAAGGAGCCGGTGAAGGGCATGCCCGACCTGCGAGTCCGTGAACTCGTCGTCGTCACGCCGCTCATCGCCCTGCTCCTCTTCCTGGGCGTCTACCCGAAGCCGGTGACGCGGATCCTCGATCCCGCCGTCGAACACACCATGTCCCAGGTCCACAAGACCGACCCCCGGCCCGATGTCCGGGTGAGCACCGCGGAGGGCGCGAAGTGAGCCGAGCAGCCGCCGTCCACAGCCTGTGGACGGATTCGTCCGCGTCGGCGGTCCTCGCCGACGCCCCCAGGAAGATCCCCGCCCCGCACATCGAGTACGCCCAGCTCTCACCGGTGCTGATCGTCCTCGGCGCCGCCGTGGTGGCCGTCCTCGTGGAGGCGTTCCTGCCGCGCCGGTCCCGCCACCTCGCCCAGGTGGCGACCACCGTCGTCGGGCTCGCCGCCGCGTTCGCCGCCGTCGTCGCCCTCGCCGCCAAGGGCTACGCCACCGGCAAGGCACACGTGGCGGCGATGGGCGCGGTCGCCGTCGACGGCCCGGCCCTCTTCCTCCAGGGCACGATCCTCCTCGTCGCCCTGGTCGCCGCCCTCGGCTTCGCCGAACGCCGGCTCGACCCCGCCGCGCACGGCCGCCCCGTCGACTCCTTCGCCGCCCAGGGCGCCGCCGTCCCCGGCGGCGACGCCGAACAGGAAGCGGTGCAGGCCGGCTGGACCACCAGCGAGGTCTTCCCGCTGCTGCTGTTCGCGGTGGCCGGCATGCTGGTGTTCCCCACCGCCGACGACCTGCTGACGCTCTTCGTCGCGCTGGAGGTCTTCTCCCTCCCGCTGTACGTCCTGTGCGCGCTGGCCCGCCGCAAGCGGCTGCTCTCCCAGGAGGCGGCGGTCAAGTACTTCCTCCTCGGCGCCTTCTCCTCGGCGATCCTGCTGTTCGGCGTCGCCCTGCTCTACGGCTACGCCGGCACCGTCACCTACTCCGGCATCGCCGACGTCGTCAACGGCACCGTCCGCACCGTCTCCCCGGCCCTCGCCTCCTCCACCGGCAACGACGCGCTGCTGCTGATCGGCGGCGCGATGGTCCTCATGGGCCTGCTCTTCAAGGTCGGCGCCGCGCCCTTCCACATGTGGACGCCCGACGTCTACCAGGGCGCCCCCACGCCCGTCACCGGCTTCATGGCCGCGGCCACCAAGGTCGCCGCCTTCGGCGCCCTGCTGCGGCTGCTGTACGTCGTCCTGCCCGGCCTGCGCTGGGACTGGCGGCCGGTCATGTGGGGCGTCGCCATCCTGACGATGCTGGTCGGCGCGATCGTCGCCGTCACCCAGACGGACGTGAAGCGGCTCCTCGCCTACTCCTCCATCGCCCACGCCGGCTTCATCCTCGCCGGCGTCATCGCCATCAGCCCCGACGGCGTCTCGTCCGTCCTCTTCTACCTGGCCGCCTACTCCTTCGTCACGCTGGGCGCGTTCGCCGTCGTGACCCTGGTGCGGGACGCCGGCGGCGAGGCGACGCAGCTGTCGAAGTGGGCCGGGCTCGGGCGGCGTTCGCCGCTCGTCGCGGCCGTCTTCGCGGTCTTCCTGCTCGCCTTCGCCGGCATCCCGCTCACCAGCGGCTTCGCCGGGAAGTTCGCGGTCTTCAAGGCGGCGGCCGAGAGCGGGGGCGCTCCGCTGGTGATCGTGGGTGTGGTGTCGTCGGCGATCGCCGCGTTCTTCTACATCCGGGTGATCGTGCTGATGTTCTTCAACGAGCCGCGGGCGGACGGGCCGACGGTCGCCGTGCCGAGCGCGTTGACGTCGGTGGCGATCGGGGTGGGGGTCGTGGTGACCTTGGCGCTCGGGGTGGCGCCGCAGTACTTCCTGGAACTGGCCGGGGATGCGGGGGTGTTCGTGCGGTGAGGGTGCCCCGGTCCCGCCCCTTCACCGTTTCCTGGGGCTGCCGCCCCAGACCCCGCTGATCGCGGCTTCGCCGCTCGTCCTCAATCGCCGGACGGGCTGAAATCAGCCCGTCCGGCGATTGAGGACAGCGCCCGAAGGGCGCTTCGGGGGTGCGGGGGCGCAGCCCCCGCAAGAAACGGTGAAGGGGCGGGATCGGGGACCCTTACCGGCCCCCGGCCGGAAGTACGCGCCCCGTGACCTCCCCCAGTCCGATGCGCGCCCCGTCGCGCCCGGGCGCCCAAGCCGTGATCACGACCTCGTCCCCGTCCGCCAGGAACGGCCCCTTCCCCGCCGTGATTTCGAGGAGGCACCCGAGCTGATCCGACTCCGGCCCGCTCACCGTCCCGGACGCGTAGAAGTCACCGGTCCGCAGCGACGCCCCGTTCACGGTCATGTGGGCGAGCTGCTGCGCCGCCGTCCAGTACATGGCGGAGAAGGGCGGCCGCGAGACGACCTCGCCGTTGATGCGGACCTCCAGGCGGATGTCGATGCCGCCGGGCTCGGGCGCCGAGGAGTCGTCGAGGTACGGGAGGAGCGGAAAGTCACGGGCCGGCGGTGCGACGCGGGCAGCGTCGAACGCTTCCAGAGGAGTGATCCAGGCGGAGACCGACGTGGCGAAGGACTTGCCGAGGAAGGGGCCGAGCGGCACGTACTCCCAGGACTGGATGTCGCGCGCGGACCAGTCGTTGACGAGGCAGACGCCGAAGACGTGGTCGCGGAAGGCGTCCAGCGGTACGGGCGTCCGGGCGGGCGCCGGGGTGCCGACGACGAAGCCGACCTCGGCCTCGATGTCGAGCCGCCGGGACGGACCGAACGAGGGCAGCTCCTCGTCGGGTGCCTTGCGCTGCCCCTGGGGGCGCACCACGTCCGTGCCGGAGACGACGACCGTGCCCGCGCGGCCGTGGTAACCGATGGGCAGGTGCTTCCAGTTCGGCGGCAGCGCCTGGCCGTTGGGGCGGAAGATGCGGCCCGCGTTGGTCGCGTGGTGCTCGCTCGCGTAGAAGTCGACGTAGTCCGCGACCTCGAACGGCAGGTGCAGGGTCACCTCGTCCAGCGGGTGGGCGTGCCCGCCGGGCAGGGTGCCGTCGTCGAGCATGCCGCGGATCTCCGCGCGTACCGCCTGCCAGACCGGGCGTCCGGCGGCCATCAGCGGGTTGAGCACCGGCTGGTCCAGCAGATCGGCGTACGCCGACCCGCGCTCGGCGGCGGCGGTCGCGGCGTCGAGGACGTACGCGCCGTAGCGCACGCCGATGCGCGGGTGGTCGGGAGCGCCCGGGGTGGTGAAGACGCCATAGGGGAGTGCGTCCGCGCCGAAGGGGTCGCCTTCGGGCAGTTCGTGGGGGCTGTGCTGGGGCATGGGTCTCGCGGCCTCGCCTTCTCCACTCGGAGTGCACGTCGGATGCACGGGAGCCTCACATTACGGGTTGACGGCCGACGGGCAAGAGCTGTTCGAGCGGCGTTCCCGCTCTGGGAAACGGTGTTCCAATGCGGGGAAAAGGTAGGGCAATGTCCGGTAACTCCTTGCTGGAGCCGATGATTCCGAAGTAGCGTCCTAAGTCGGGTCACACAGAGTGGGGGGCCGCTGAGGGCGGGGTGGCCGAGGGGGGAGCTGGTGGCGAGCAGGAGCGCGTCCGTATCGGCGGACGGGTCAGTGCCCGGGTTGATCGTGAAGTTCGGTGACTATCCCCTGCACCACGGCGGCGTCGGTGCGATCCGCAGCCTCGGCAGACTCGGCGTACCGATGTACGCCATCACCGAGGACCGGTGGACCCCGGCGGCCGTCTCGCGTTATCTGAGCGCCGGATTCGTCTGGCCGACGACCGGCACCGAGGGGGCCGCGGAGCTGGTGGGGGGCCTGCTCCGGATAGCCGAGCGGATCGGCCGTCCCACCGTGCTGCTGCCCACCGACGAGGAAGCGGCCGTCCTCATCGCCGAGCACGCGGAGGCGCTGGCCGGTCCGTTCCTCTTCCCGCCGGTGGAACGGGAGTTGCCCCGGCGGCTGGCGAGCAAGCAGGGGCTGTACGAGCTGTGCGTGGAACACGGGGTCCCGGCCCCGACGACACTGTTCCCCGCCACCTACGAGGAGATCGAGAAGTACGCCGCCACCGCCGTCTTCCCGCTGGTGGCCAAGAACCGCGAGGCGTTCGAGCGCCGCCGCAGGCCGGCCGTGGCCGGGACGACGCGGATCGCCGACGCCCGCCGGCTGCTGGAGCTGGCCCGCGACTGGGGGCCCCAACCGGGGGTGATCCTCCAGGAGTACCTGCCGCGCGAGGAGGCCGAGGACTGGATCGTCCACGCCTATTTCGACGCCGACAGCGTGCCGCGCGCCCTGTTCACCGGTGTCAAGGTGCGCTCGTGGCCGCCGCACGCGGGCATGACCGCCAACGCCTACGTCGTCGACAACCCCGAACTGGCCTCCATGACCGCGCAGTTCATCAAACAGATCGGTTTCTGCGGCATCGTCGACCTCGACTGGCGTTTCGACCGCCGTGACGGCCGGTACAAGCTGCTGGACTTCAACCCCCGGATGGGCGCCCAGTTCCGCCTCTTCGAGAACGAGGCGGGCATAGACGTCGTCCGCGCCCAGCACCTCGACCTCACCGGACGGCCGGTCCCCGAGGGCGAACAGCTCACGGGCCGGCGGTTCGTCGTCGAGAACATCGACCTGCCCGCCCTCGCCGCCTACCGGCGCAGCGGCTACACCACCCCGCACGCCCCGGCCCGCGCCAACGGGACGGAGCTGGCCTGGGCGGCGCGCGACGACATGAAGCCGTTCCTGACCATGCTCGCCCGGCTCGTCCGGCCGGGGACGCGACATCTGTGGCAGCTGTGGCGCTCCCGGCGCCGGGCCCACGCGGCCGCCGCCCGGGCGGTGCCCGCCGCCCCGGCGGCGGTGGCCGAGCGGACGGAGTGACGGCGGCCGGGACGACGGGTGACGGCGGTCGGGGGCGGCCGGGACGACGGGCGACGGCGGCGGGACCGGTGCCTTCGGCCGGCCGTGTGAGGGGGCGCTCGGCTCGGTGCACGTACTCGGTGCGCGTAAGGGCCGCACCCGCCTCGCGAGGCTCCCGCACTCCCCTCGGTCACGCCCGCCCCGCAACGCCCGCGTACGCACCGCGTGCGCGGAAGTGACGCAGCAGGCCGGTCCCGCGAGCGCCGCGTGGGCCGGGAGACGCCCTGGGAGGGGACACGTGACACTTCCGGTAGCAGTCATCGGGGCCGGCCCGTACGGCCTCTCGACCGCGGCCCACCTGGCGGCGCGCGGGGTTCCGACGCGGGTCTTCGGCTCGCCGATGGTGAGCTGGCGGGAGGCGATGCCCGCCGGGATGCTGCTGAAATCCACCCCCTCGGCCTCGGACATCGACGCCCCGCAGCCCGGTCACACCCTGCTCGACTACTGCCTGGAGGTGGGGGAGCGGCGCTACGAGTCGGACTGGGACGTCATCCCCGTCGAGACCTTCGCAGCATACGGGCAGTGGTTCCAGCGGCGGCTGGTGCCGGGGCTGGAACAGGTGCGGGTGACGTCCGTGGAGCGGCGCCAGGGCGGCCCCGGGTTCGAGCTCAAGCTGGACTCCGGCGAGCAGTTCGCCGCCCGCGCGGTCGTGGTGGCCACCGGGCTGAGCGGGCTGGCCCGGATGCCCGCCGAGCTGGCCGCGGCGGCGCCCGGCGGGCCGGCCGAGGGCGTCCCGTTCTCGCACAGCTCGCACCACCGCGACCTGTCCGGCTTCGCGGGCCGTCACGTGGCCGTGATCGGGGCGGGGCAGTCGGCGCTGGAGACCGCCGTGCTGCTCGTGGAGGCGGGCGCCGCCTCGGTACGCGTCGTGGCCCGGCGGCGCGGGGCGGTCCGGTTCGGGGCGCCACCGGACGGGCAGCCGCCGCTGCGGCCGGACACCCCGTTCGGGCGGGCCTGGTCGCTGTACGCGTTCTCGTACCACGCGGACGGCTTCCGCCGGCTGCCCCCGCGGACCCGCGCGTACCTGGTCCGCCGGGTGCTGGGGCCGCTCGGCGCCTGGTGGCTGCGGGAGCGCTTCGTGGGCCGGGTGCGGGTGACCGAGGGCAAGCGGGTCGTCCGGGCCCGGCTTGCCGAGGGCCGGCCGGTGCTGACGCTCGCGGAGTCCGCCGCCGGGCCGGAGAGCGAACTCGTCGCGGACCATGTGATCGCCGCCACGGGCTACCGGGTGGACCTCGGCGCCCTGGACTTCCTCGGCGACAGTGTCCGCGCCCGGCTGGCGGCGAGCGCCGGCGGCCCCCGCCTCGGCGCGGGCTACCACTCATCCGTCCCCGGCCTCTTCTTCACCGGTCTGCCCGCGGCGGCGAGCTACGGCCCGGTGATGCGTTTCGTCTGCGGGACGGCGTACGCGTCGCCGCGGCTGGCACGGGCGGTGGCCGCGCTCTGACGGACCGTGATCACCGGGCGGTGTCCCCCGGAAGGGGCACTTCTCGTCATGCCGATTCCACGGAGGTGGGGTCCGGCGTCGGGGTCGGGAACGCCGTCGGCGGCGGGGTCGAGAGCGGCCGCGGAGCCGGCAACGGTGCCGGAGTCGACAATTCCGTTTCCCGTCGCCTCCGGTGCGCGCCCGCCCGTTCCCGTCCGGCCCCCCTCCCCTCCGTCCACCCGCCGGACGGGCTGATTCCGGCCCGTCCGGCCCCTTTTCGACGGGCGGGGGCGGCCGGTATGGCCCGGCGAGGGGTGGCGGGGGCCGGGAAAACGGCCGGTAAGCAGTCGAGGGGAAGCCGCGGAGAAGGGGACAAAACGCCCTGGGGAGGGTCGGTGGCGGGCCGCTGTTCGGGCAGCCGCCCACGGTGATCCACAACCGACCGGATACGCTGACTTTTGGTGAAGACAGCGACACATCGACAATCCCCGTGATCGCAGGCAGACAGGAGTACCCCTCGTGACCGTCGTCGGGCCCTTCGGGCTGAGCGTGCGGGACCAGGCTCTTGAAGCCGATGTCCAGGCCGGGTTGGCCGCTGTCGAGGAGGGCCTCCTGGAGGCCACCAAGAGCGGTGTGCCCTTCATCACCGAGGCCGCGCAGCACCTCGTCCGCGCGGGGGGCAAGCGCTTCCGGCCGCTGCTGGTGATGCTCGCCGCCCAGTTCGGCGACCCGTACGCGCCCGGCGTCGTGCCCTCGGCCGTGGTCGTCGAGCTCACCCACCTCGCCACCCTCTACCACGACGACGTCATGGACGAGGCGGACATGCGCCGCGGGGCGCCCAGCGCCAACGCCCGCTGGGGCAACTCCCTGGCCGTCCTCACCGGCGACTTCCTCTTCTCCCGCGCGTCCTGGATCCTCGCCGACCTCGGTCCCGAGGCCGTCCGGATCCAGGCCGAGGCGTTCGAACGCCTGGTGACGGGCCAGATCCTGGAGACCGCGGGCCCGCTGGACGGACGCGACCCGATCGAGCACTACCTCGACGTCATCGGCGGCAAGACGGGCTCGCTGATCGCCGTCTCGGGCCGCTACGGCGCCATGATGTCCGGTGCGGACGAGCGCGTCGTGGAGACCCTGACCCACTACGGCGAACGGCTCGGCGCCGCCTTCCAGCTCGCCGACGACGTCCTCGACATCGCCAGCGACTCCCACGAGTCCGGCAAGACCCCCGGCACCGACCTGCGCGAGGGCATCCCCACCCTCCCCGTCCTGCACCTGCGGGCCCGCGCCGAGGCCACCGGCGACCCGGACGACCTGGAGCTCTGCGCCCTGCTCGACGGCGACCTCGCCGACGACGGCCGGCTCGCCGAGGTGCTCCGCCGGCTGCGCGCCCACCCGGCCCTGGAGCAGGCGCGCCGCGACACCGTCCGCTACGCCGAGGAGGCGCGCGCCACGCTCGCGCCGCTGCCCGAGTGCCCGGCCAGGGCCGCGCTGGAGGAGCTCTGCGACGCGGTCGTGCACCGCGCGGGCTGACGGTCCGGGGGCGGCGGCTCCTAGGCGGCTTCCAGACGGCTTTCAGGGGCTTTCGGGCATTTTGCGGCAGCTCCGCTGTGCCCTGCGGAGTGGCTTCCGGGGCGGTTTCCGCGACCGGCGGGAACCGGCCGCCGGAGCCGGACGGCGCGAACCGGCCACCGGGTGGCGGGTGACGAGCAGCGGGTGACGGGTGGGGCCGGTGAGCACCGGCCCGTACGCACCACCCTTCATTCAGGGCGAAACGGGCACACACAAGTCACAGTGGTGAGCCCGCCGTTGCGCCACCGGCCGGGCTGACGGACCGGGCGCGGCCGGTCGCCGGGAAGAACCCGGCTCATCCTCCCGGCGGTTCGTCCCCTAGGGCTTGTCATACCCGAGAGGTACCGTGAGTTGAGTCCGGCGGCTGATGACCGGGGCACCGCGCGTTGGTGGAATGGACGGAGTCGTGCGGGAGGGCGGGGCAGCGGCCCTCCCGACTCCGGCGCCCCCACCGAGCGGTCGGGCCACCATGAGCCAGGGGATGGGCGAGTGCACGACGCGAGAGACCGCCGCAGACGACGGAGGTAGAGCACATGGCACGGAACCAACCGACACCCGGCGCCGACGGCCACGAGCCGGCCGGGGCCACCGGGCCCTCGGGGGCCGGCCGCCGCAAGGCCGTCCGTTACGCGGTCCCCGTCGCGGTGGCCGGGGTCGCCGCCGCCACGATCGGCATCGGCTCGGCCCTCGCCACCTCGGGCGACCCCGACCTGCCGAAGATCAGCGCACAGGACCTGCTGGCCAAGGTCGCCGCCTCGGACGTGCAGCAGTTCTCCGGCTCCGTCCGCGTCACCACCGACCTCGGCCTGCCCTCCCTCCCCTCGGGCGTTTCGCTCGGCGGGGCGATGGGCAAGGGGGGCGGCGCGGGCAAGGGCGACGCGAACCCGGCCGGCAAGCTGACCGAACTCGCCTCCGGCTCGCACACGCTGCGTGTCGCGGCGGACGGCCCGGACAAGCAGCGGGTGTCGATCGTCGAACGGGCCGCGGAGTACAGCGTCGTCCGCGACGGGCAGCAGGTCTGGGCGTACGACAGCGGCAGCAACACGGCGTACCACACGACGGCGCCCAAGGACGCGGCCGGCGCGAGGAAGGAACGCGAGCTTCCGCGTGGGCTCGCCGACGCCTCCCCGCAGGAGCTGGCGAAGAAGGCCCTCGCCGCGGCCCAGGGCACCACGGACGTGGCCGTCGACGGCACGGCGAAGGTGGCCGGCCGGGACGCCTACCGGCTGACCCTCACGCCCAAGCAGAGCGAGTCGACGATCGGGTCGGTCCGGATAGCCGTGGACGCGAAGAACGGCGTCCCGCTGAAGTTCACGGTCACCCCGAAGGGCGGCGGCAAGGCGGCCGTCGACGTGGCCTTCACCAAGGTCTCCTTCGACCGGCCGAGCGCGTCCACCTTCTCGTTCACCCCGCCCAAGGGCGCGAAGGTGACCGAGGGACGGCAGGGCAAGGACGCCGGCCACCGTGCGGACGGCCAGGGTGCGGACGGGCACGGCAAGGGCCGGCTCCCGGCCGCTCCCGGGACGGACGCGGCGTCCGCCCCGAAGACGACAGGTACCGGCTGGGCGACGATCGCCGAGCTCGACGCCGGCAAGGGCCCGGGTGCGATGGGCTCCGGCAAGGGCGTCGGTCCGAGGGGCGGTGCCCACGGCAAGGACGCGGAGAAGCTGCTCGACAGCTTCGGCGGCAAGGTGACGGGCTCGTTCGGCTCCGGCAGGATCGTCAGCACCCGCCTGGTGAACGTGCTGCTGACGGACGACGGCAAGGTGTACGCGGGCGCGGTGACCAAGGAAGCGCTGCTGAAGGCCGCGGAAGCCCACCGGTAGGAACCGGTACGGCTCGGTAGGGCGCGAGCGGCACGGGGGAGGGGAGAGGGGCCTGTGACGGAACCGGGGACGGAGCCGGAGGCTGAGCCGGGGCCGCGACCAGGGGCGCGGCCGGGGCCGCAACCGAGCGCGGACCCGGCGCCGGGATCCGCGGCGCCGCCGGGAGCGGGGCCGAAGCGCGCGCCGGGGCCGCCGAACCCCGGTGCGGAGCCCGCGCCGCCGCGCCCCGGGCCCGGCCCGGCCTCCGGCCCCGAGCCGGTCATCGAGCCGGTCATCGAGACCCGGGGGCTGACCAAGCGCTACCGCGGCGGGCAGCTCGCGGTGGACGGCCTCGACCTCGTCGTGCCGCGCGGCAGCGTGTTCGGCTTCCTCGGCCCCAACGGGTCGGGCAAGACGACGACGATCCGGATGCTCATGGGGCTGATCGAGCCCACCTCGGGGGAGGCCCGGGTGCTCGGCGAGCCGATGCCCCGGGCCGGCGGCCGGGTGCTGCCCCGGGTGGGGGCCCTCATCGAGGGCCCGGCCCTCTACGGGTTCCTCTCCGGCCGCGACAACCTCGTCCGGTACGACGCCGCCGACCCCACCGCCGACCCGCGCACCCGCGCCGCCCGGGTGGCGGACGCCCTGGACCGGGTGGGCCTGGCGGGGGCGGCCGGGAAGAAGGCCCGGGCCTACTCGCTCGGCATGAAGCAGCGGCTCGGCCTGGCCGCCGCCCTGCTCCAGCCGCGCGAGCTGCTGGTCCTGGACGAGCCGACCAACGGTCTCGACCCGCAGGGCATGCGCGAGATCCGGGCCCTGGTGCGCGGGCTGGCCGCCGGCGGCACCACCGTCTTCCTCTCCTCCCACCTCCTCGACGAGATCGAGCAGGTCTGCTCGCACGCCGCGGTGATGGCGCGCGGCCGGCTGCTCACCCAGGGCACGGTCGCCGACCTGGCCTCGTCCACCCGCGGCCGGCTGGCCGTCACCACCCCCGACACGGCGGACGCGGTCCGCGTCCTCAAGGAGCACGGCGTGAACGATCTGGCGGTCGCCGACGACCGCGTCACCGGCGAACTGCCCACCGGCACCCCGCCGCCCGACCTCGCGGACCTCAACGCCGCCCTGGTCCGGGCGGACGTCCGGGTGCGCTCCTTCGGCACCGAACGGGTCTCGCTGGAGGACGCGTTCGTCGCGCTCACCGGGGAGGGCTTCGATGTCGCGGGCTGAGCCCGGAGCGGCCCCCGCGCCCGTCCCCGCGTCCGCCGTCCGCCCGCCGCGCGCGGTGTGGCGGCTGTCGCTGTTCCGCAACGAGATCACCACCGTCTTCCGGCGCTGGCGCACGCTGGCGCTGCTCGGGGTGCTCGCGGCCGTGCCGGTGCTGGTCGGCATCGCGGTCAAGATCGAGACGAGCGACGGGGACGGCTCGTTCGGCGGCGGGAGCGGCGGCGAGGGCCCGGCGTTCATCAGCCAGGTCACCAACAACGGCCTCTTCCTCGTCTTCGCCTCGCTCGCCGCGACGCTCCCGTTCTTCCTGCCCATGGCGATCGGGGTGATCGCCGGGGACTCGATCGCCGGCGAGGCGGGCAGCGGCACCTTGCGCTACCTGCTGGTCGCCCCGGCCGGCCGCACCCGGCTGCTGCTCGCGAAGTTCACCACCACGGTCGTCTTCTGCCTCGCCGCCACCCTCGTCGTCGCCTGCTCGGCCCTGCTGGTGGGCGCGCTCCTGTTCCCGCTGGGCGACGTCACGCTGATCAGCGGGACGACGGTGTCCTTCGGCGACGGGCTGCTGCGCGGCGTGGCCATCGCCGGGGTGGTGGCGGCGTCGCTGATCGGCGTCGCGGCGCTGGGCCTGTTCGTCTCCACCCTCACCGGCAGCGGCATCGCGGCGATGGCGACGACGGTGGGGCTGCTGATCACCGTGCAGATCCTGGACCAGTTCCCGCAGCTCCACGCGGTCCAGCCGTACCTGTTCCCGCACTACTGGCTGAGCTTCTCCGACCTCCTCCGGGACCCGGTGTACTGGGACCAGATCGGACGGAACCTGGGCCTCCAGGCGCTGTACGCGGCGGTGTTCGGGTCGGCGGCGTGGGCCCGTTTCACGTCGAAGGACGTGACGGCATGACGGCATGACGGCATGACGACGCGGGGCGGGCCGCTGTCCGCCCCGCCCCGCGCCGCTCGGGCTCAGAAGGTGAGCTTCCAGCTGTTGACGGTGCCGGTGTCCTGGGCGGCGACGTCCTGGACGCGCAGCTTCCAGGTGCCGTTGGCCGTCTCGGACGAGGCGTCGACCGTATAGGTGGCGACGACGTCGGAGGCCGAGTCGTTGGCGCTGGACCCCTTCAGCCGGTACGTGCGCCCGCTCGGGCCGACGAGGTCCACGGTGAGGTCGCCGCGGTAGGTGTGCGTGATGTCCACGGAGACCTTGAGCGCGGCCGGGGCGTTGCCGGTGAGGCCGCTGACGGTGATCGGGGACTCGACGGCCGGGCCGTTGTCGGGAATGGCGACGGGCGTCTTGCTCTCGAAGCTGGTGCCGGTGGGCGGGTTGGTGGACCCGCCGCCGCTGAGCTTCCAGACGGCGCCCGCGATGGCGGTGCTGTTGGTGCCGAGCGCCTTGTCGTCGATGTTCGCGATGGTGTCGCAGGAGCGGTGGTAGCAGCTGTCGAACGCCTTGCCGGCCGTCCCGCCCCAGTTGCGGGCCTGCTCGGCGGTTTTGGTGTAGTCCGCACCGCTGAACAGACCGCCCACGCGGATGCCCGCCTGCTGGAACGGCGCGTGGTCCGAACGCCCGTCGCCCTCGGTGTCGACCTCGGTGGCGATCTGCCGGGCCGCGAACCAGTCCTCGAAGAGGCTCTTCAGCGAGGCGTCGTATCCATAGACGAAGTAGCCGGGGTTGGGCGACCCGATCATGTCGAAGTTCAGATACGCGTCGATCTTCGACCGCTCGGTGGACGGCAGTTGGTTGACGTAGTACGAGGAGCCGCGCATCCCCAGCTCCTCCGCGCCCCACCAGCCGAACCGCAGGTGCTTGTCCGGCTTGTAGCCGGACTTGGCCACGGTGAGCGCCACTTCGAGGACGCCCGCGGACCCGGATCCGTTGTCGTTGATCCCCGGCCCGGCATTGACCGAGTCGAGGTGCGCCCCGGCGAACACGACGTGGTCCGCGTCCCCGCCCGGCCAGTCGGCGACCAGGTTGTAGCCGGTCGCGCCGCTGGTGGTGAACTGCTGCACGGTCGTCTTGTAACCGGCCGCGTCCAGCTTCGACTTGACGTAGTCGAGCGACGCTTTGTACCCGGCGCGGCCGTGGGCCCGGTTGCCGCCGTTGGTGTTGGCTATCGACTGGAGCTGATTGAGGTGCGCCTTGACATTGGCGGCGGGTATCTCGGGCGCGTCGGCGGCCCGTACCGCCGTGGTCGCCGCCGCGGCCGGTGCCGCGGTGGCCGGCGACGCGCCGATGAGCGTCGCCGCCGCGACCGCGGCGCACGCCAGCAGCGTGGCGGACCGGTGGCGTCTTCGGGGGCTGGTGGGCAGGGTGGGACCTTGGACATCAAGCATGGGGGGCTCCCGTCCTTTTGACGTGCCCATGATGTTCAAGGGGTTTTCGGAGATCCGTCAAGGGCGGAATTCGGACAGGGAGGTTCGCTATCCGGATATCGGGCGGGGCGGCCCCGCGTGCGCGGGGACCACAGGGCGTTCACGCCCCGCCGCGCCCCGTCGTTGCGTCCCGCTCGCCCACGCCGCCCGTCGCCGCCTCCACGGCGGCCTCCGGCCGCGGAAGATCCGCCGGGGTCGCGGCGTCCGCCGCCGCCCGGTCGCGGGCCGCGGCCAGTTCCACCCGGGTCGCCCGCGCCGAGCGCAGCGCGTCCCAGGTCAGGACGGCCAGCGCCAGCCACACCAGGGCGAAGCCCGCCCACCGCTCCGGCGGCATGGACTCGTGGAAGACCGCGAGGCCGAGGGCGAACTGGAAGATCGGGGCCAGGTACTGGAGCATCCCGAGGACCGACAGCGGCAGGCGGACCGCCGCCATGCCGAAGGAGACCAGGGGGAGGGCGGTGATCGCGCCCGAAGCCAGCAGGAGCAGCAAGTGCCCCGCGCCCTCGCTCGCGAACGTGCTCTTGCCGTCCGCGCCGAGGAAGAGCAGGAAGCCCAGCGCGGGCAGGAACTGGACGGCCGTCTCGGCGGCCATCGACTCCAGTCCGCCCAGCCCCACCTGCTTCTTGAAGAGGCTGTAGGTGCCGAACGAGGCCGAGATGCCCAGCGCGATCCACGGCAGCTTGCCGTAGCCCACCGCCAGCACGATCACCGCCGCCGCGCCGACGCCGACGGCCGCCCACTGCGCGGGCCGCAGCCGTTCGCGCAGGACGACGACGCCGAGGGCGATGACGACGAGCGGGTTGATGAAGTAGCCGAGCGACGTCTCGACCACATGGCCCGCGTTGACGGCCCAGATGTAGATGCCCCAGTTCACCGAGATCGTCGCGGCGCTCAGCGCGATCATCCCGAGCCGCTTCGGCTGCCGCAGCAGCGGGGGTATCCAGGCCCAGCGCCGCGTGAGGGCGAGCGCGGCCACCACCGTCACCAGGGACCACACCATCCGGTGCGCCAGGATCTCGAACGCCCCGGCCGGCTCCAGGAGCGGCCAGTACAGGGGGAACAGCCCCCAGATCGCGTAGGCGGCGAGACCGCACAGGAACCCCGTGCGCGTCTCGTTCTGCTGCGTGTCCGGCTTCACGGATCCCTCCCGGCGGTGCGACGACGACCTCGCGAAGGTAACGCCGTCCGGGGGTGCCTGTCATGTCCGTACCGAATGACGGTCATGACGCCGGACGGTTACGGACCGGGTGACTCCGCCCCCAGCGTCCCCCGCAGCCGTTCCACCGCCCGCGAGACGTCGAACGGCAGGACCGTGACGGCCACGTTCGGCAGCTGGGCCAGCGCCCGTGCCATCTGCTCGCCCGTGCCCCGGTGCGCCAGCCGCCCCAGCGGCGTCGAGTACGTCCGCCGGGGGACGAGCAGGGTCAGCGCGGTCGAACCGTCCGCCGTGGTCCGGGCGGCGAGTTCGAGGACGGCGCGCCGCAGCCGCCGGTCCGGGCAGTCGATCAGTTCCAGCGGGACGTTCGTGCCGGGCGTCGCCTCCCACCGTTCGGCCAGCCGCCGCGCCCGGGCCTCGTCGATGACGAAGTGCAGGGCGCGGACCTCGTCCGGCCGCAGCTCGTGCGCGTACCGCAGGGCCTTGACGGCGGCCAGGTCGAGGCTGTCCACCAGGACGAACACCAGGTGCCGCCGCCAGTGCGGCCGGCCGGTGGTGAAGGCGGGGACGTTCTCCAGCACCGCCGCCTCCGTCCGGTAGTGGCGGTTGATGCGGATCAGCGCCCAGACCCCGAGCGGGAACACGACGACCACCAGCCACGCGCCCTCCGTGAACTTGGTGATCGCGAAGATCAGCACCACCAGCGCGGAGACGACGGCGGCGGCCAGGTTCACCGCGACCTTCGCCCGCCGGCCCGGCCCGGACGAGCGCAGGTGGTGCGCGGTCATCCCGGCGGCGGCCATGGTGAAGCCGGTGAAGACGCCGATCGCGTACAGCGCGACCAGCTTGTCGACATTGCCGCCGGCGAGGAGCAGCAGCCCGAGCGAGACGACGGTGAGGCAGATGATGCCGTTGGAGAAGGCGAGGCGGTGCCCGCGCCGGGTGAGCTGGCGGGGCAGGAAGCGGTCCTCCGCGACGAAGCTGGCGAGGAAGGGGAAGCCGGTGAACGGCGTGTTGGCGCCGGTGTAGAGGATCAGCGCGGTGGCGAGCAGCACGAACACCAGACCCGCCGTCCCCGCCCGCCCGTCGCCGAAGACCAGGTGCGCCTCCTGGGCGAGGACGGTCGGGTTGCCGTCCTCGTACGGGATCGCGTGTGTGAAGTGGGCCAGCGCCGAGACGCCGAACACCATGATCCCCAGGATCACGCTCATCACGGTGAGCGTGCGGCGCGCGTTGCGGCCCTGCGGGTGCCGGAAGGCGGACACGCCGTTGGAGATCGCCTCCAGACCGGTGAGCGACGAACCGCCGTTCGCGAACGCGCGCAGCACGATGAACAGCGACGCGCCGTACAGCCAGCCGTGCCCGCCCGTGCCCAGCGGGACGGCACCGGGCGCGGCCGTGTCGGCGTGCGGCAGCCCGCCGCCGACCAGCCCCCGGACCAGCCCGACGGTCAGCAGCAGCGCCACCGCCGCCATGAAGAGATAGGCCGGCAGTGCGAACGCCCGGCCCGCCTCACGGATCCCGCGCAGATTCCCGTACATCAGCAGCACCACGACGCCGATGGTGAGCGGCAGTTTGAGATGGTCGATGCCGTGGTAGCCGTGGCCGATCAGGTGGGCGAGCGAGATCAGCGCGTCCGTGCCGGCGGCGGTCTGCACGGCGACCGTGACCGTGTAGTCCACCAGCAGCGCCACGGCCGCGACCTGCGCGACGCGCGGCCCCAGGTTCTCCCGGGCGACGACGTACGAGCCGCCGGCCCGGGTGTAGACGGACACCACGTCGCGGTAGGCCAGCGTCACCAGCAGCAGGACCAGCAGGATCGCCCCGGTCACCGGCAGCACCAGCGTGAACGCGGCGACCCCGGCGACGGGGACGAGGATGCGGAGCATCTCCTCCGTGCCGTACGCGGTGGAGGAGACGCAGTCGGAGGCGAGGACGCCCAGTGCCAGGGGGTTGGACAGCTTCTCCTGGGCGAGCCGCTCGGTCACCAGTGGGGGGCCCAGGAAGGCGCGCTTCACGCGGTAGCGGAGGCGGTCGGGGGGGAGGGGGACGTCGGCATCGGCCATGCCCCTATGACAGCGGGCCGCCGTAGGGGCGGGCGGGCCCGACGCGGCGGGGGCACTCGTTTGGTGGTGCCCCGGTCCCGCCCTTTCACCTCGAACGCCGGGCGGGCTGAATACCCGTCCGGCGTTTGAGGACCTCACGGCGAAGCCGCGATGCGGGGTCCGGGGCGCAGCCCTGGAAGAAACGGTGAAAGGGCGGGTTTGGGGACCCCTTACCCGACCACCGTCCACGTGTCGCCCCCCGCGAGCAGCCCCGCGAGGTCCCCCTTGCCCCGCTGCTCCACAGCCGTCTCCAACTGATCGGCCATCAACGTGTCGTACACCGGCCGCTCCACACTCCGCAGCACCCCGATCGGGGTGTGGTGCAGCGTGTCCGGGTCGGCGAGCCGCGACAGTGCGAACGCCGTCGTCGGGGAGGCGGAGTGCGCGTCGTGCACCAGCACCTGCGCCTCGTTCTCCGGCGTGACCTCGACGACCGCGAGGTCACCGGTCGCCGGGTCCCGGACGACGCCCTTGGACAGGTCCGCGCCGAAGCGGATCGGCTGCCCGTGCTCGAGGCGGATCACCGCCTCCTGCGCCTGTTCCTTGTCCTTCAGAGCCTCGAAGGCGTTGTCGTTGAAGATGTTGCAGTTCTGGTAGATCTCGACCAGCGCCGTGCCGGGGTGGTCGGCGGCCTGGCGCAGGACCTCGGTCAGGTGCTTGCGGTCGGAGTCGATGGTGCGGGCGACGAAGGACGCCTCGGCGCCGATCGCCAGGGACACCGGGTTGAAGGGCGCGTCGAGGGAGCCCATCGGCGTCGACTTGGTGATCTTGCCGACCTCGGAGGTCGGGCTGTACTGGCCCTTGGTCAGCCCGTAGATCCGGTTGTTGAACAGCAGGATCTTGAGGTTGACGTTGCGGCGCAGCGCGTGGATGAGGTGGTTGCCGCCGATGGACAGCGCGTCGCCGTCACCGGTGACCACCCACACCGACAAATCGCGGCGGGAGGTGGCGAGTCCCGTGGCGATGGCCGGGGCGCGGCCGTGGATGGAGTGCATCCCGTAGGTGTTCATGTAGTACGGGAAGCGGGAGGAGCAGCCGATGCCGGAGACGAAGACGATGTTCTCCCGCGCCACCCCCAGTTCGGGCATGAACCCCTGCACGGCGGCGAGGATGGCGTAGTCGCCGCAGCCCGGGCACCAGCGCACCTCCTGGTCGGACTTGAAGTCCTTCATGGACTGCTTGGCTTCCGCCTTGGGCACCAGTTTGAGCGCCTCAGACATCGATGGCCTCCTTGAGCACGGTGGCGAGCTGCTCGGCCTTGAACGGCATGCCGCTGACCTGAGTATGCGAGCGCACGTCCACCAGGTACTTGGCACGCAGCAGCGTGGCGAGCTGGCCGAGGTTCATCTCCGGCACCACGACCGTCTCGTAGCGCCCCAGGACCTCGCCCAGGTTGCGCGGGAAGGGGTTGAGGTGACGCAGGTGCGCCTGGGCCACCTGTCCGCCGGCGGCGCGTACCCGGCGCACGGCCGCGGTGATCGGACCGTAGGTCGAACCCCAGCCCAGGACCAGCGTCCTCGCCTGGCCCGCGGGATCGTCCACCTCGATGTCGGGAACCGCGATCCCGTCGATCTTCGCCTGCCGGGTGCGGACCATGAAGTCGTGGTTGGCCGGGTCGTAGGAGATGTTGCCCGTGCCGTCCTGCTTCTCGATCCCGCCGATGCGGTGCTCCAGCCCCGGCGTCCCCGGTACCGCCCAGGGGCGGGCCAGCGTCTCGGGGTCGCGCTTGTACGGCCAGAAGATCTCCGTGCCGTCCGCCAGCTCGTGGTTGGGCGTGGTCGCGAACTGCACCCGCAGGTCCGGCAGTTCGTCCTGCTCCGGGATCCGCCACGGCTCCGAGCCGTTGGCCAGGTACCCGTCGGAGAGCAGGAACACCGGAGTCCGGTACGTCAGCGCGATGCGCGCCGCGTCCAGGGCCGCGTCGAAGCAGTCCGCCGGCGTCTTCGGCGCCACCACCGGCACCGGCGCCTCACCGTTGCGCCCGTACATCGCCTGCAACAGGTCGGCCTGCTCGGTCTTGGTCGGCAGACCGGTCGAGGGGCCACCGCGCTGGATGTCCACGATCAGCAGCGGCAGTTCGAGCGAGACCGCCAGCCCGATCGTCTCCGACTTCAGCGCCACGCCCGGCCCCGACGTCGTCGTCACCGCCAGCGACCCGCCGAACGCCGCGCCCAGCGCCGCGCCGATGCCGGCGATCTCATCCTCGGCCTGGAAGGTGCGCACCCCGAAGTTCTTGTGCTTGGACAGCTCGTGCAGGATGTCCGAGGCCGGGGTGATCGGGTACGAGCCCAGGTACAGCGGCAGATCCGCCTGGCGGGAGGCGGCGATCAGCCCGTACGACAGCGCCAGGTTCCCGGAGATGTTGCGGTAGGTACCGGCCGGGAAGGCGGAGGCGGCCGGGGCGACCTCGTAGGAGACGGCGAAGTCCTCCGTCGTCTCGCCGAAGTTCCACCCCGCCCGGAACGCCGCCACGTTCGCCTCGGCGATCTGCGGCTTCTTCGCGAACTTCTTCCGCAGGAACGTCTCGGTGTTCTCCGTCGGCCGGTGGTACATCCACGACAACAGCCCCAGCGCGAACATGTTCTTGCTGCGCTCGGCCTCCTTGCGGGAAAGTCCGAACTCCTTGAGCGCCTCGATCGTCAGCGTCGTCAGCGGGACGGGGTGGACGTTGTAGGCGTCCAGCGAGCCGTCCTCCAGCGGGCTGGTGGCGTAGCCGACCTTGGCCATGGGGCGTTTGGTGAACTCGTCGGTGTTGACGATGATCTCCGCGCCGCGCGGGACGTCCGCGATGTTGGCCTTGAGGGCGGCGGGGTTCATGGCGACCAGGACGTTCGGGGCGTCACCGGGGGTGAGGATGTCGTGGTCGGCGAAGTGCAGCTGGAAGGACGAGACGCCCGGCAGGGTGCCGGCGGGGGCGCGGATCTCGGCGGGGAAGTTCGGCAGGGTGGACAGGTCATTGCCGAACGAGGCCGTCTCGGACGTGAAACGGTCACCCGTGAGCTGCATACCGTCACCGGAGTCACCCGCGAACCGGATGATCACCCGGTCCAGGCGGCGGACCTCCTTGCCGCCCGAGCCCGCTTCCGGCGCGGAGGCGCGCTGTCCGGTGAGGTGCGACGGCTCGTCCCCGTCCCCGGGCGGGGAGAAGCCTGGCTGCTGTTCGGCTGGTTCGGCCTGTTCGGCCGGGCTGCTGACCTGGCTGGTCACTGCTTCGGACCTCCCTCGTGACGGCGGTCCCGCACACGAGGTGCCGACCGGCGTTCCCATCGCCATCGTACGTGGGCGGGGCATGGCCATCCGGGACGGATCACGGGATGGGAAGGCCCCGCAGCACCCCCATCCTGGCATGCCCGCTTCCGGCCATCCTCGATCCCGCCGGTGCTCCGGCGCACGCCCTCCGTCCCGAGGACCAGGACCGGAGGAGGAGGCCGGGCGTCCGATCGCGATCCCGGCTGGGCTGACGGGGTGTCAGGTGAGCGGAAGCGGAATCGCCGGGCGGGTGTTCAAGCGCGTCCCGCCGGACGCTCCGGTCCGCCCGGGGCCTGGGGACGGCGCGTTCCCGGGAGGCCCGGGGGCGCGGCCCCCGGAACCGGCGGGCCCCCGCGACCGCCGCGCCCCTCACGACCGCAGATAGGTGAGCACCGCGAGCACCCGCCGGTGATCCCCGTCACTGGGCGACAACCCAAGTTTCATGAAGATGTTGCTGACGTGCTTCTCCACGGCTCCGTCGCTCACCACGAGCTGCCGGGCGATGGCGCCGTTCGTCCGGCCCTCCGCCATCAGCCCCAGCACCTCCCGCTCGCGCGGGGTGAGTCCGGCCAGGACGTCCTGTTTGCGGCTGCGGCCCAGGAGCTGCGCGACGACCTCGGGGTCCAGCGCGGTGCCGCCGCGGGCCACCCGGACCACGGCGTCCACGAACTCCCGCACCTCGGCCACCCGGTCCTTGAGCAGGTAGCCGACCCCGCGGCTGCTGCCGGCGAGCAGTTCGGTCGCGTACTGCTCCTCGACATACTGCGAAAGGACCAGGACACCCAGGTCCGGGTGGTCCCGGCGGAGCTGGACGGAGGCGCGGACACCCTCGTCCGTGTGGGTCGGGGGCATCCGGACGTCCGCCACCACCACGTCCGGCAGCGCCCCCTCGTCGGCCAGCACCCGCACCGCCTTCAGCAGCGCCTCGGCGTCCCCCACCCCCGCCACGACCTCGTGGCCGCGGTCGGTGAGCAGCCGGGTCAGGCCCTCCCTGAGCAGCACCGAGTCCTCGGCGATGACCACCCGCACCCTGTCCGCGGCGTTCTCGACCACGCGTCCGGCCCCCTGTTTCCGGCGGACGCTCCGGCCCGCGCTACGACTGCGACGCCCCACAGCATCGACGCCTCACAGCATCGCAGCAAAACGGGCCCGGCATCGCAGTGAAACGGCCACGGGCATCGCAGGGGAATCGGCCCCGGGCATCGCAGGGGAAACGCTTCGGCATCGTGGCGAACGGCCCCGGGACGGACGTTCCGGGGCCGTAAGGGGGCCGGGCGGCGTCAGCGGTCGCGCCAGGGCAGCTCCGCGGTGACGGTGGTGGGGCCGCCGGCGGGGGAGTCGACCACCAGCAGGCCGTCGACCGAGCCGAGCCGCTCGGCGAGCCCGGCCAGCCCGCTGCCCTCGGCGGTGGACGCGCCGCCCCGCCCGTCGTCCCACACCTGGAGCATCACGCGGTTGCCCGAGCGCCACACCTCCACCCGCGCGCTCCGGGCCCGGCTGTGCTTGCTGACGTTCTGGAGGAGTTCCGAGACGGTGAAGTAGGCGATGCCCTCGATGGCGGGGGCCGGGCGGCTGTCGAGGTCGACGTGGACGGCGACGGGGACGGTGCAGCGGCCGGCGACGGAGGAGAGGGCGGCGTCGAGGCCGCGGTCGGTGAGGACGGCGGGGTGGATGCCGCGGGCGAGGTCGCGTAGCTCCTGGAGGGCGATCTTCACCTCTCCGTGCGCCTCGTCGACCATTTTCGCGGCGGCCTCCGGGTCCTCCAGCAGCTTCTCCTTGGCCATGCCGAGGTCCATGGCGAGGGCGACGAGGCGGGCCTGGGCGCCGTCGTGCAGGTCGCGCTCGATGCGCCGCAGGTCGGCGGCGGCCGTGTCGACCACGACGCCGCGGTCCTGCTCCAGCCGGGCGACCCGGACGGCCAGCTTCGACGGGCCGAGCAGGGACTTCACCAGCATCCGGTCCATGGTGGCCATGCCGTGGAGCAGCCACGGCGTGGCCAGGACGATCACCAGGCCGACGGCGGAGGCGGAGGCGACCTCGAAGGGGTTGTCGAGGTAGACCTCGTGGTCGCGGTCGCTGAAGACCTGCATGCCCGGCTGTCCCCACCACGTCGGGTACATCCACTGGTAGGCCGGGTAGAGGAACAGGCTCCAGCCCAGGCACTGGAGGATCAGCGACGCCGTGAACGTGCAGACGGCCCACGGCATCTGCACCACCGCGTAGACCAGGTGCCGCCAGGACGCACCGCTCTTGAGCAGCGCCCACACCCAGCCCATGAAGCCGCCGTTCCGGTTCTCCGCCTGGACGGGGAGCGGCCCCTCGACGTCCGCGTCCAGCAGCAGCCGGGTCCGGGTCCGCTCCACCGCGCCCAGCACCCGGGCCCCGGCGAGGCCGAGGGCCAGCACGGGCAGGCCGATGAAGGTGACCATGAGGCCGAGGCCCATCGAGACGGTGGCGACGGCCCAGGTGAACCCGGCGATCGAGATCGGCAGGCTCAGCTGGAGGTAGAGGAACGCGCGCCAGGTGCGCCCCGACAGGGGGGCCCGCAGCGCGAGCGGCAGCCGGTGGTGCCGTTCCGCCGGGGCGGTCGGGTAACCGTGGTCTCCGTAGTCGATGGCCATCTCCAGGGTTCCTCTGTCCTCTGCGTCCGTCGCGTCCGCCGGAAGTGCGGGATGACTCCAGGTTCTCCCGTAGGGGGAGGGCCGGACCATGCGGTGGGTGGGTGTCCTCGGGGTGGGGTTGTCCCTACCCCTTCAGGGGACTTGGGGTCTTCCGGACCCCTCACGGTCGTGCGGGTCTTCCGGATGCCCCAGGGGCGTGCGGGTCTTCCGGGACCGGGACGGACGGGACCGGGACGGACGGGCCCGGGAACGGAGGAACGTCCCCCGCCGTCAGCCCCGGGAGCGCCACGGCAGTTCGGCCGTGACCACCGTCGGGCCACCGACGGGCGAGTCCACCTCGAACAGGCCGTCGACCGAGCCGAGCCGCTCGGCGAGCCCGGCCAGTCCGCTGCCGCCGGTGGTGGACGCGCCGCCCTGCCCGTCGTCCCGCACCTGGAGCAGCAGCCGGTCGTCCCTCCGCCACACCTCGACCTCGGCGGTCCGGGCCCGGCTGTGCTTGCTGACGTTCTGGAGGAGTTCCGAGACGGTGAAGTAGGCGATGCCCTCGATGGCGGGGGCCGGGCGGCTGTCGAGGTCGACGTGGACGGCGACGGGGACGGTGCAGCGGCCGGCGACGGAGGAGAGGGCGGCGTCGAGGCCGCGGTCGGTGAGGACGGCGGGGTGGATGCCGCGGGCGAGGTCGCGCAGCTCCTGGAGGGCGAGTTTCACCTCTCCGTGCGCCTCGTCGACCATTTTCGCGGCGGCCTCCGGGTCCTCCAGGACCTTCTCCTTCGCCAGCCCCAGCCCCATGGCGAGGGCGACGAGCCGGGCCTGGGCGCCGTCGTGCAGGTCGCGTTCGATGCGCCGCAGGTCGGCGGCGGCCGTGTCGACCACGATCCCCCGGTCCTGCTCCAGCTCCGCCACGCGCCGCTCCAGCTCGTCGGACGGGCTCAGCAGCCCCCGCGCCATCGCCCGGTCGACCGAGGCCATGGCCCGCGCGAGGTGCCCGAGCACCGGCCAGGCGACGAAGAGGGCGGCCAGGGTCACGCCGAAGGTGAGCACGCCCCAGGGCAGCCGGACCAGCGTGTACAGCGTGGTGCGCCAGGCCACCGTGTCCTTGAGCGTCCGCCAGACCCAGCCGACGGCCCCCCGGCGGGACCCGCCGCGCGGCAGCGGGCTCGGTTCGTCGACCCGGACGCCCAGCAGCGCCCGCGCCCGGCCCCGCTCCATCCGTCCCACGAACCGCACGCCCATCAGGCCCGCCGCCAGCAGCGGCAGACCCACCACGGTGACCGACAGCAGCACGCCCGCGAACAGCCATACCGCCACGTAGACGAACCCGAGCAGCGACGTCAGCAGGTTGCTCAGCAGGTACAGGACCTCCTTCCAGGTCCACGCGTCGAAGGCGAACCGGGCGGGCGGCAGCCGCTCGTCCTCCGGCCCGGCCTCGTGGGGGCCGGGGACCCGGGGCCGGGGACCGGTGTGGATCGGGGCGGGGGTGCGAGCGGTCACGGTCCAAGCCTGCCCGGAGCCCCTGGCTCCCCGCCATGGGGGCCCCGGGAACGCCCCGGTGGGGAGAACCCCACCCCCGGCCGGGCAGCGCTGCCCGGTCCCCGGCCCGTAGCGCCTAGACTCCTGTGCGTACAGATCGTCGAATGCGGACGAACAGCCGCACACAGGGAGTGAGGGGCCGGACGTGCCGGAGGCAACCGCGCGCATCGCGACGGCCGACGCCCGGCTCGCGGCGGAATCCGCCGCCTACTTCGACGGCTACGGCCTGGTCGCCCTGCTCGGCGTCCTCGGCGTGCTGTTCGTCGCCGTCGCGTTCGGCGCCGGACGGCTGCTGCGGCCCGTCGTCCCGACGCCGGAGAAGCTGCTGACGTACGAGTGCGGCGTGGACCCCGTCGGCGAGGGCTGGGCCCACACCCAGGTGCGGTACTACGTCTACGCCTTCCTGTACGTGATCTTCGCGGTGGACTCGGTCTTCCTGTTCCCCTGGGCGACGGTCTTCGCCGCGCCCGGGTACGGGGCCGCCACCCTGGTCGAGATGTTCGTCTTCCTCGGCTTCCTCGCCGTTGGCCTGTTGTACGCATGGAAGAAGGGCGTCCTGGAGTGGACGTGACACGCGCCGAGCCGGTCGGCCTGCCCGAGCCCCGCCGCCTGGGCGCGCTGGCCCGGCTGGCCCCCGAGCCCATGAAGGTGGTCCTGAACTGGGGCCGCCGCTACAGCCTCTGGGTGTTCAACTTCGGCCTCGCCTGCTGTGCGATCGAGTTCATCGCCGCGTCCATGGCCCGGCACGACTTCATCCGCCTGGGCGTCATCCCGTTCGCGCCCGGACCCCGGCAGGCCGACCTGATGATCGTCTCCGGCACGGTGACGGACAAGATGGCGCCCGCCGTGAAGCGGCTGTACGAGCAGATGCCCGAGCCGAAGTACGTCATCTCGTTCGGCGCCTGCTCCAACTGCGGCGGCCCCTACTGGGACTCGTACTCCGTGACCAAGGGCGTCGACCAGATCATCCCGGTGGACGTCTACGTCCCCGGCTGCCCGCCCCGGCCGGAGGCGCTGCTGCAGGGCATCCTCAAGCTGCAGGAGAAGATCGCGGCGGAATCGACGGCGGAGCGGTACGGCGCGTCGGCGCCGGGGGGTACGGCGCCGGTGGGTGCGGCGCCGGCCGCCGCGGTGCCGGCCGCGTCGGTCGCGGAGCTGCGCAGCGCGCCGGTGACGCCGCCGGTGGCGGGGGCTGGGGAGGGACCGGGGAGCGGCCCTGGGGCCGACACCGGAACCGGAACCGGGACCGGGACCGGGACCGGAACCGGAATCGGGACCGGAACCGAGACCCGTTCCGGGAACGGCCCTGAGGCCGCCTCCGGGAACGGCCGGGCGAACGGCTCCGGGAGCGGCCCGGCTGGCGGCTCGGCGAACGGTCCCGAGAACGCCTCCGGGAACGGCCCGGCGGACGGCTCCGGGGAGGACGGCCGATGACCGGCTGGCTGCCCGCACCCGTCACCGACCTCTTCGGCGCGGACGCCACCGCCGAGGAGGCGTACGGCCTGCTCACCGTCGACGTCCCCGCCGCGTCCTGGATCACCGCCCTCACCGCCGCCCGCGACGTGCTCGGCTGCACCTTCTTCGACTGGCTGAGCGCCGTCGACGAGCCCGGCACGGGCTTCCTCGTCTGCGCCCACCTCGTCGCCCTGCCGACCGGCGCCGACGCGTCCGTCCGCCGTCTCGTCGTCCGCACCACCGTGCCGCACGACGCGCCCGCGCTGCCGACCGCGGTCGGGGTGTACGCCGGCGCGGGCTGGCACGAGCGCGAGACGCACGAGATGTTCGGCGTCGACTTCACCGGCCACCCGAACCTGGTGCCGCTGCTGCTCCCCGAAGGCTTCGAAGGCCACCCGCTGCGCAAGGACTTCGTCCTGGCGGCGCGGGTCGTCAAGGCGTGGCCGGGCGCGAAGGAGCCGGGCGAATCCGACCATGGCGGGCCCAAGCGGCGGCAGATGCTCCCGCCCGGCGTCCCCGACCCCAACGAGTGGGGCCCGCTCAAGGGCCAGCTTCCGCCCGCCCCGGCCCGTCCGGCGCGCGCCGCCCGAGCGGCGGGCCCGGCCGCGGCGGGCGACCGCCCGGTCCGGCGCACCCGCACCGCGGGCGAGGGCTCCGCGAGCCAGGACGCGGCGGCCCCGCCGCGCCGCGCGCGCAGCGCATCGGAGGGCTCCGCGAGCCAGACCCAGACCGACGCGGCCGCTCCCCGACGGTCGCGCAGCGCGGCCGACGGTTCGGCGAGCCAGTCCGTACCGACGGCCCCGGAGGCCGCCGCTCCGGCGCCGCGCCGGACGCGCAGCGCATCGGAGGGCTCCGCGAGCCAGACCCAGGCGGACCCCGCCGTTCCGCGGCGCGACCGGAGCGCGGCGGACGGTTCGGCGAGCCAGGACGAGACCCGAACCGGCGCCGCCGGTCCCCGGCGTACGCGCAGCGCGGCCGACGGCTCGGCGAGCCAGGGCGCCGCCGGCGCGACGCCCCGGCGCACGCGGAGCGCGAGCGACGGCTCGGTGAGCCAGTCCGGTACGGATGCGGGTACGGGCCCGACCTCCGCGAACACGCCGGCGGGCGCCCCGGAGTCCACCCCGGCCACCCGCCGCCCGGCCCCGCGCTCGTCCGACGCCCCGTGGCACCACGCCCGCCCGGCCTTCGACGAGCCGTCGACCGGAACGCCGCCTCCGGCGGACCACCCCACCGCCCCCTCGACCCCACCCACGGCGAAGCCCGCAACGCCGGAAACGGCCGAGACACCGAAAACGGCCACCCCCGGGACGGTCACCCCCACCCACCAGAACGCACCGACCGCGAGCCCTGCCGCGCCCGGCGACAAGCTCGCAGCGTCGGGCGAGGAGCCTGCCGCGTCCGGCGACAAGCTCGCAGCGTCGGGCGAGAAGCGCCCCGCCCCCGGCGAGGAGCCTGCCGCGCCCGGCGAGAAGCCCGTCGCACCCGACGACGAGAAGCCCGCCGCGCCCGGCGACAAGCTCGCAGCGTCGGGCGAGGAGCCTGCCGCGTCCGGCGACAAGCTCGCAGCGTCGGGCGAGAAGCGCCCCGCGCCCGGCGAGGAGCCTGCCGCGCCCGGCGAGAAGCCCGTCGCACCCGACGACGAGAAGCCCGCCGCGCCCGGCGACAAGCTCGCAGCGTCGGGCGAGGAGCCTGCCGCGTCCGGCGACAAGCTCGCAGCGTCGGGCGAGAAGCGCCCCGCGCCCGGCGAGGAGCCTGCCGCGCCCGGCGAGAAGCCCGTCGCACCCGACGACGAGAAGCCCGCCGCGCCCGGCGACAAGCTCGCAGCGTCGGGCGAGGAGCCTGCCGCGTCCGGCGACAAGCTCGGAGCGTCAGGCGAGAAGCGCCCCGCGCCCGACGAGAAGCCTGCCGCGCCCGGCGACAAGCTCCCCGCGCCGGACGGCGACAAGCCCGCCGCCCCCGGCGGCTCCGCCGCCACGCCCCCCGCCCCCCGCGGGAAGCGACCCGCCGCCCCCGACGGCGGCGCCCCCGAGAACGACCCTGACCCCGCCGGAGGCGACCCCGCATGAGCAGCAGCGACGCCCTCGACGTGGTGCTGCGCCTCGTGGCCCTGTTCGGGGTCTTCCTGGTGTTCCCGCTGCTCGTGGGGCAGATGGAGCACAAGGTGATGGCCCATATGCAGGGCCGGCTCGGGCCGATGTACGCGGGCGGGTTCCACGGGTGGGCTCAGCTCGTCGCGGACGGCGTGAAGTTCGCGCAGAAGGAGGACATCGTCCCGGCCGAGGCCGACCGGCGGGTCTTCCAGCTCGCGCCGGCCGTCGCGCTGCTGCCCTACCTCCTCGTCCTCGTCGCGATCCCGATCGGCCCCGGCAGGGCGGTCGGCTGGTACATCGACGCGGGCGTGTTCTTCGTCCTCGCGGTGATGGGCGTGGGCGTGCTCGGCTCGCTCATGGCCGGCTGGGCGTCGGCGAACAAGTTCTCCCTCCTCGGCGGCCTGCGGACGGCCGCGCAGCTGATGGCGTACGAGCTGCCGATGCTGCTCGCCGCCGCCTCCGTGGCGATGGCCGCGGGCACGGTCTCGCTGCCCGGGATCCTGGACGCGTTCCACTGGTGGTGGGTGCCCTGGCAGATCGTCGGCGGGCTGGTGTTCTTCACCGCCGGCCTGGCCGAGCTGCAACGGCCGCCGTTCGACATGCCGGTGGCCGACTCCGAGATCATCTTCGGCGCGTACACCGAGTACACAGGCCTGCGGTTCGCGATGTTCCTGCTGTCCGAGTACGCGGGCATCGTCGTCCTCTGCGGGCTGACGACCGTGCTGTTCCTCGGCGGCTGGCACGGCCCGTTCGGGGCCGACGGGCTCGGCTGGGTGTGGACGCTGCTCAAGACGGCGGTGCTCGCGTTCGTCGTGATCTGGCTGCGGGTGAGCTACCCGCGGCTGCGCGAGGACCAGCTGCAGAAGCTCGCCTGGACCGTGCTCATCCCGCTCGCCCTCGCGCAGATCGCGCTGACCGGCGTCGTCAAGGTGGCGATCTCATGAACATCCCCGGCAGCGGCCTGGCCAAGGGCCTGGCCGTCACCCTGCGGACGCTCACCCGGCGCACGCAGACGGTCCAGTACCCCGACGCGCAGCCCGAACTCGCGCCCCGCACCCGCGGCGTGATCGGCCTGTTCGAGGAGAACTGCACGGTCTGCATGCTGTGCGCCCGCGAGTGCCCCGACTGGTGCATCTACATCGACTCCCACAAGGAGACCGTCCCCCCGGCCGCGCCGGGCGGGCGCGAGCGCAGCCGCAACGTCCTCGACCGGTTCGCGATCGACTTCGCGCTGTGCATGTACTGCGGCATCTGCATCGAGGTGTGTCCGTTCGACGCCCTCTTCTGGTCGCCGGAGTTCGAGTACGCCGAGACGGACATCCTCGACCTCACCCACGAACGCGACCGGCTCCGCGAGTGGATGTGGACCGTGCCCGAGCCGTCCGCGCTCGACCCGGCGGCGGAGGAGCCCAAGGAGGTCGCGGCGGCCCGCAAGACGGCCGAGAAGATGGCGGCGGCCCAAGCAGCACAGGCGGCCCAAGCCGCGCAGGCGGCTCAGGAAGCACAGGCAGAGCAGGAAACGAAAGAAGCGAAGGAGGACGGAGCATGAGCACCCACGGCGTCGCACTCGCCTCGGGCGCGCACGGCTTCCTCTCGCCCACCGGCGTCGAGGTCGCCTTCCTCCTCGTCGGCCTCGTCACCCTCGGCGCCGCCGTGCTGACCGTCACCACCCGGCAGCTGGTGCACGCCGCACTGTGGCTGGTCGTGACGCTCGGCGGGCTGGCCGTGGAGTACCTGCTGCTCACGGCCGAGTTCGTGGCCTGGGTGCAGGTGCTGATCTACGTCGGCTCGGTGGTCGTCCTCCTGCTGTTCGGGCTGATGCTGACCAAGGCGCCCATCGGCCGCTCGCCGGACGCCGACTCCGGCAACCGGCCCGTGGCGATCGCGGTCGCCGGTACCGCCGCCGTCGCGCTGGTCTGGGTGGTCGCGGACGCCTTCCGCCGGACCTGGATCGACGTCCGCGGACCGGTCCAGGGCTCGACCAAGGTGTCCGGCGAGATGCTCTTCCGCTATTGGGTGCTGCCCTTCGAAGCGCTCTCCGTCCTCCTGCTCGCCGCGCTCGTCGGCGCGATCGTGCTGTCCCGGCGCGGCAAGGAGAACGAGCCCGCGGAAGAGCGGCGGAAGGACGAGGTCCGCTGATGCACCTGATCTACCCCGCCGTCCTCGCCGCCCTCCTCTTCTGCACCGGCCTCTACGGCGTCCTCGCCCGGCGCAACGCCATCCTGGTGCTGATGTCCGTCGAGCTGATGCTCAACGCCGTCAACCTCAACCTCGTCGCCTTCGACGTCTGGCTGCGCGACGAGCTGCACGCCGGGCAGGCGCTCACCCTGTTCACCATCGCCATCGCCGCCGCCGAGATCGGCATCGGCCTGGCCATCGTCCTGCTCGTCCACCGCAACCGCGGCACCGCCGACCTCGACCGGCTCCGCGACCTCCGCGAGGACGACGCGGACGGAACCGCACGCGAAGACGGCACCACCGACCGCGAGCAGAAGGCCGAGGCCGCCTCGTGACGACCACGACCACCGCCGCCCTCGTCCCGCTGCTGCCCTTCCTGGGCGCCGTCGGCGGCATCCTGGCGGGCCGCCGCGCGCCCGGACTCGTCCGCCCGCTCGCCCTCCTGCCGACCGCCGTCGCCGCCGTGCTCGCCGTCGTCGTCGCCTGGCAGCAGGGCGGCGGCCGGGCCCTCGACGCGGCGACCCGGCTCACCCCGACCGGTTCCGTCCCCATCGACCTGGCCCTGCACCTGGACGGCTTCGCCGTCCTCGTCGCCGTGCTCGTCGGCGTGGTCGCCACCTGCGTCCAGCTGTACTCGACGGCCTACCTGCGCGACGACCCGCGCTACCCGTCCTACGCCGCGCTGGTCTCCCTCTTCACCTCCGCGATGCTCCTCGTCGTCTACTCGGGCGACCTGATGGTGCTGCTGGTCGGCTGGGAGGTCATGGGCATCTGCTCGTACTTCCTCGTCGGCCACTACTGGGAGACCGAGGCCGCCCGCGCCGCCTCCCTCAAGGCGTTCCTGGTCACCAAGCTCGGCGACGTCCCCTTCCTGATCGGCGTGTTCGCGCTCGCCGACGACGCCGGGACGTTCCGCATCGACGGCATCGTGCGCACGGCCGCGTCCGGCGACCTCGCCCACCCCACCCTCACGGCGCTGCTGCTGCTCGCCGGGGTGGCGGGCAAGTCCGCCCAGTTCCCGCTGCACACGTGGCTGCCCGACGCGATGGCCGGCCCCACGCCGGTGTCCGCGCTGATCCACGCCGCGACGATGGTCGCGGCCGGCGTCTACCTCGTCGCCCGGCTCCTCCCCGTCTTCGCCGCCTCCACCGCGGCCCTCGCGGTGCTCGCCGTGATGGCGGCGGTCACCATGGTCGGCTCGGCCGTCGCCGCGCTCGCGCAGGACGACATCAAGCGCGTCCTCGCCTACTCGACCGTCGGCCAGCTCGGCTACATGACCGGTGCCCTGGCCGTCGGCGACCGCGGCGCCGCCGTCTTCCACCTCGTCTCGCACGGCGCGTTCAAGGCCCTCCTCTTCCTCGGGGCGGGCGTGGTCATCCACGCCGCCGGCACCAACTCGCTGGCCGCCACGGCCCGCATGGGCGGCCTCGCCCGGCGCGTCCCCGACGCGTTCTGGACGATGACCGTCGCCCTCGTCGCGCTCGCCGCGATCCCGCCCTTCAGCGGCTTCTTCTCCAAGGAGGCCGTGCTGGGCGCCGCCGAGCACGCCGCCCGCGGCGAGGCGGACGGCATCCCGGGCGCGGTCGGCTGGACGGTGCTGGTCGCCGGCCTGCTCACCGCCGTCCTGACCGCCGCCTACGCCACCCGCCTGTGGCTGCTCGCCTTCCGCGGCAGCGGCCCCGAGGCCGCCGATCACGGCCGGCAGCCCGCCGCCATGACGGCCGTCCTGTGGGTGCTGCTCATCCCCACCGCCGCCTTCGGGCTCGCCGCCTGGAAGCTCCCCGACTGGTTCGACGGCGGCTCCCTGGCCCCCACGCTCACCACCTCCCTCCTGTCGACCGGCTGCGCGCTCGCCGGCGTGCTCGTCGTCGTCGCCGCGTGGCGGCGCACCGCGGCCCTCGCCGCCCGCGCCCCGCTCGGCGCGGTGGCCGCGGACCCGGACGAGGCCCCGGCCGTCTCCGAAGAGGAGGCCATCGCCACCCACGAGGCCGCGTACGGCAGCCCCTCCGGTGCCCAGGACCCCGCCGACCCCGGCCGGCTCCTGCTCGGCCCGCTGCACCGGCACGCCGCCGCCGGCTTCCACCTGGACGCCGTCGCGCACGCCGTCGCCGTCCGCCCGGCGCGCGGTGCCGCCCGCCTCGCCCGCTTCCTCGACCGCGAGGTCGTCGAGACCTATGTGCGCGGTGCGGCGTCCGCCCCCGGCCTGCTGGGCGCGGCCGTCCGCCGGGCCCAGACCGGCAACACCCAGACCTACCTGAGCGTCCTGTTCGCGGGCTCCGTCGTCCTGGCCGTCGCCGCCGTCCTCGTCGCCTCCGGAGCCTGATCGTGAGCCATACCGTCCTCCAGATCCTCCTCCTCGCGATCGTCGGCCTGCCCCTCGTCGGAGCCGTCGCCGCCCTCCTCCCGGCGCCGCCCGGGCTCAAGGGCCGGAGCCCCGACCAGGCGGTGCTGCGGCACGGCGTCACCGTCACAGGCGCCGTGCTCGCGCTCACCGTCGCCCTGGCCGCCGGCTTCGACCACGACCGGCCGGCCCGGATGCAGGCCACCACCGACGTGGGCTGGATCCCGGCCCTCGGCATCCGGTTCCACCTCGGCGTGGACGGCGTCTCGCTCCCCCTCCTCGTCCTGACCTCGCTCCTCACCTTCCTCTGCGCGCTGTACAGCTACCACCGCGTGCCCGACGGCCCGTCACCGAAGGGCTTCGTGGCGCTGCTGCTGCTCCTGGAGGCCGGCACCCTCGCCTCGTTCGCCGTCCTCGACCTCGTGCTGTTCTTCCTCGCGTTCGAGACGGTGCTCGTCCCGATGTACTTCCTCATCGCCCGCTGGGGTGGCGAGGGACGCGAGCGCGGCGCCTGGCGCTTCGTCCTCTACACCCTGCTCGGGTCCGTGGTCATGCTGCTCGGCCTCCTCCTCGTCGGCATCAAGGGCGGCACCTTCGACATGGTGGCACTCGCCACTGACAACGGGTCGGGTCTGAGCCATTCCACGCAGGTCATCGCGGTGTTGGCGATCGGCGCGGGGCTCGCCGTCAAGGCGCCGATGTTCCCGCTGCACAGCTGGCTGCCCGACGCGCACACGGCTGCGCCGACCGCCGGCTCGGTGCTCCTCGCGGGCGTGCTGCTGAAGATGGGCACCTACGGCCTCGTCCGCATCGTCCTCCCCATGGCCCCCGACGGCGCCCACACCCTCGCGCCGTACCTCGCCGCGTTCGCCGCCGTCGGCATCGTCTACGGCTCGCTGGTCTGCCTCGCGCTGGCCCGCCGGGGCTCCGGCGGCGACCTCAAGCGGCTGATCGCCTACAGCTCCGTCGGCCACATGGGCTTCGTCCTCCTGGGCGTTTCCACCCTCACGCCCACCGGCGTGAACGCGGCCCTCTTCGCCAACATCGCCCACGGCCTCATCACCGGCCTCCTCTTCTTCCTGGTCGGCGGCATCAAGGACCGCTACGGCACCACCGACCTCGACCGGCTCTCCGGCCCCACCGGCGCCGCGCTCTACGGCCGCGCGCCACGCCTCGGCGGCCTGCTCGCCTTCGGCGCCGTCGCCTCCCTCGGCCTCCCCGGACTGGCCGGATTCTGGGGCGAGATGCTCGCGATGTTCGCCTCCTTCCGGCCCGCCGACGGCCTCAGCCGCCCCGCGTACCTCACCTTCATGGCCCTGGCCGGCCTCGGCACCCTGCTGACCGCCGCCTACCTGCTGGTCGTCGTCCGCCGCGTCTGCATGGGCGGCAACGGCGAACAGCACACAGCGATCAAGGAAGCCGTCCCCGCCCTCGCGGACGTCCGCCCGTACGAGTTCGCCGCCTGGACGCCGCTCGTCGTCCTCACCGTCCTCGCCGGGCTCTGGCCCGCGGCCCTCCTGGGCCTCACCGACCCGGCCGTCCAGCAGCTCCTCGGAGGAGGCAAGTGATGGTTCTCCTCGCCGACTCCGCGGCCGTCTCCCTGGTCCAGTCCGTCGACTGGATCGCCGTCGCACCGCCCCTGATCGCCGCCGTGGCCGCGCTCGCCGTCCTCGTCGCCGACCTCTTCCTGCCGGCCGAGCGGAAGAACGTCCTCGGCGGCATCACCGTCGGCGGCCTGGTGCTGGCCGGGCTGGCGCTGCTCCCGCTGCGCTCCGGCACCCGCAGCACCTTCTGCCTCACCGGCGGCAGCCACACCTGCAGTTACGAGGCCGACCACTTCACGCTGATCCTCCAGTTCCTGGTGCTCGGCGGGGCGCTGCTGACCGCGCTGCTGTCCGCCACCACCGTGCGGGAACAGGAACTCCCCGCCGGCGAGTACTGGTTCCTGCTGCTCTCCTCCGCCGCCGGCGCCGCCCTGCTGCCCGCCTCCCGCGACCTCGCCACCCTCGTCGTCGCCCTGGAGGTCGCCTCGCTGCCCGCGTTCGCCCTCGTCGGCCTGCGCCGCGGCGACCGGCGCTCCTCCGAGGCGGCGCTGAAGTTCTTCCTCTCCTCGGTCACCGCCACCGCCGTCACCCTCCTCGGCGTCAGCTTCGTCTACGCGGCCACCGGCACCCTGCACCTCACCGACGTCGCCCACAGCCTCGCCGCCGTCGACCCGCGGCTCGCCGTCCTCGCCCGCACCGGCGTGGTGCTGACCCTCGTCGGCTTCGCCTTCAAGACGGCCGCCGTCCCCTTCCACTTCTGGGTGCCGGACGCGTACGCGGGCGCGCCGCTGCCCGTCGCCGGCTACCTCTCCGTCGTCGGCAAGGCCGTCGGCTTCACGGGCATCGCCCTCGTGACGGTCGTCGCGTTCCCGTCGTACTCCGACGTCTGGGGACCGGCCCTGGCCGTCCTCGCCGCCCTCACCATGACGGTCGGCAACGTCGCCGCGCTGCGCCAGCGCCCGGACCGGCGGCTCAGCGCCGTCCGGCTGCTCGCCTGGTCCTCGGTCGGCCAGGCGGGCTACCTGCTGGTGCCGCTGGCCGCCGCCGGGTACGGGAACGAGCCGGGGCGCGCGGTCGGCTCCACCGTCGCGTACGCGCTGATGTACGCGGCGGTGAACCTCGGCGCGTTCGCCGTCGCCGTCCTCGTCGGCCGCACCGCGCCCCGCCACCGCGTCGACGACTACCGCGGGCTGTACGCGCGGAGCCCGTTCGCGGCGCTCACCCTCGCGTTCTTCCTGCTCTGCCTGGCCGGTCTGCCGCCGGGCGTCATCGGGCTGTTCGCCAAGGTCACCGTCTTCTCGGCGGCGGTCGACGCGGGGCTGGGCTGGCTGGCGGCGGTCATGGCCGTCAACGTCGTCATCGCGCTGTACTACTACCTCCAGTGGACGGCCTTCCTCTTCCGGCCGGCGGGGGAGACGGCTGAGCCCGCGGAGACGGCGGTGGCGAAGGCGAGCGTGCCCCGCTCCCTCGCGGCGGCGATCGGCCTGGCCGCGGCGGCCGGCATCGTCCTGTCGGGCGCGCCGCAGCTGGTGCTGCGGTACGCGTCGGCGGCGCTGCTGTAGGGGAGGGGCGCCGCGCCGCGGCGGCGCCCGCCTCACCCGACCGGAGTACACCCCCACCCCGTGCACAAGGGAACTAGCGGCCTCCGCCTCGCGTTGACCAGTACGAAAGGTTCCACTGGTTCAAGGGTTCCCCTGCCGCACCACCTGGAGGGCGTACCGTGCACCGCCGGCACAACGGGCTCAGGACCGCCGTACTCCTCGGCGGACTGTCCGCGCTGATCATCGTCATCGGCAGCGCCTTCGGCAGGACGGGGCTGATCGTCGCCGTCCTGGTGGCGCTGGGCACCAACGCCTACGCGTACTGGAACAGCGACAAGCTCGCCCTGCGGGCGATGCGCGCCCGCCCGGTCAGCGAGTTCGAGGCGCCACAGCTCTACCGCATGGTGCGCGAGCTCTCCACCGCCGCCCGCCAGCCCATGCCCCGGCTGTACATCTCGCCCACCGAGGCCCCCAACGCCTTCGCCACCGGCCGCAATCCGCGCAACGCCGCGGTCTGCTGCACCGACGGCATCCTGCGCCTCCTCGACGAGCGCGAGCTGCGCGGCGTGATCGGCCACGAGCTCAGCCACGTCTACAACCGCGACATCCTCATCTCGTCGGTCGCGGGCGCGCTCGCCTCGGTGGTGATGTTCCTGGTGAACTTCGCCTGGCTGGTCCCCATCGGCCGGTCCGACGACGACGAGGGCCCCGGGATCATCGGCATGATCATGATCATGCTGCTGGGGCCCATCGCGGCGTCCCTGATCCAGCTCGCCGTCAGCCGCTCCCGGGAGTACGAGGCCGACGCGTCCGGCGCCCGCCTCACCGGCGACCCGCTGGCCCTGGCCTCGGCCCTCCGCAAACTGGAGGCGGGCACCGCGCGGCTCCCGCTCCCGCCGGAGCCGCGCCTGGAGACGGCGAGCCACATGATGATCGCCAACCCGTTCCGGCCGGGTGAGGGGATGTCCAAGCTCTTCTCCACCCACCCGCCGATGACCGAACGGATCAGCCGCCTGGAGCGGATGGCGGGCGGCGGCCACGGCTGAGCGGGCCTGAGGGAGGGGAGCCTCAGGAGATCGTCTCGCCGTTGTGGGTGCCGCCCTTGCAGGTGGCCTTGATGTCGACGGTGAGGACGCCCGGGTCCGCGTCGCCGTAGTCGGGGACGCCGCCCCCGTCGAGGCAGGTGAAGACGTCGATGTCGGCCGGGGCCGCGGGCTCGGCCTGGGCGGTGGTGGCGCCCAGCACGCTCACGGCGGCCAGGGCCGCCGACAGGATCGCTCTGCGCATGGTTCCTCCCGGACGTTGCGTCCGCCGGATGGCGGCACGCCCACCATGGCCACGGAAAGGGCCGGGCGGCGCGCTGCGTTGAGCCGTTGGAGGGATTTCGCCGGTCCGGTGTTCAGGGCGACCGCGCGAGGACCCCACGCATCCCCCGGAACCGCCGCTCACGCCACAGCCCGGCCCTCCCGCGCCGCCCGCCGGTACCCACCGGGCGCCTGCCCGAACTCCCGCTTGAACGCCTTCGCGAACGCGAACTCCGACCCGTAGCCGGCCCGCGCCGCCACCGCCGTCAGCGGCGCGTCGGACTCGCGCAGCAGCCGCGCCGCCGTCGTCATCCGCCAGCGGGTCAGGTACGCGACGGGCGGCTCGCCGACGAGCGTCGTGAAGCGCCGGGCGAACGCCGCCCGGGACAGCCCGGAACGCCCGGCCAGCGACTCGACCGTCCACTGCGCCGAGGGCTCCTCGTGGATCGCGGCGAGCGCGGGCGCGACCACGGGATCGGCCAGGGCGGCGGCCCACCCCGCGCCGTCGCCGTCCCCGGCCGGCCGCTCCGCCAGCCAGGCCCGGAGGATATACAGGAGCAAAGAGTCGATCAGTGAGGGCACGATGCCGGCCGAGCCGGGCCTGGGGTTCTCCACCTCGGCGCCCAGCAGGCGCACGGCGGCGCTCAGTTCGGGGTGGCGGCCGTCCCGCGTCGGCAGGTGGATCACGGCGGGCAGCCGGCCGACGAGCGGGTGGGGGCGGCCCTGGTCCAGGTGGTAGTTGCCGCACAGCAGGCTGGTACGGGCGCCGTCGCCGCCCACCGAGACCGTCCCGATCGGGGTGCCCGGACAGAACTCCGCCGTCTCCTCGGGCTGGGCCGGGGTGTCCGGGTGGTCGGCGAGGATGTGCCCGCGCCCGTCCCGCAGGAAGATCACGTCGCCTTCCTCCAGCCGGATCGGGTCCTGGTACGTGTCCACGGCCCCGTCCTCCAGCGGCAGCGCCCAGCACGCGCCGTGCAGCACCACGTGGAAGCCGGCCCCCGCGACGGGCGGCAGCCGCAGCCCCCAGGGCGCCCGCCCGTCGGTGCGCACGGAGGCCGGACTCCCGGTCCGCATCGAGGCCAGCGCCTCGGTCAGGATGTCCACGTGATCTCCTCCGTCCGACGTGACCAGTCTCGCGGACTCACCGGACTCATCTGAACCAGCACCCGCATCCACCCCTCAGCCCCCCTTAGTTAAGGGTCAGCACGACCTTCCCCAGCGCCCGACCCGCCCCCACCAGCTCATGCGCCTTGCCCGCCTCGGCGAGCGGGAACGTGGCGCCGACGTGCGGCCGGATCCGGCCCGCGTCCACGAGGGCGGCGATCCGCTCCAGAGCCGCGTAGTCCGGCTCCACCGACACCCCGGCGAAGCGGAAGCCGTCGGCTTCCACCGCCGCCGCGAGCTCCCGGTTACCGTGCTCCAGGATGCTGACGAGCGTTCCGCCGGGACGGAGGACCCGCGTCGAACGGGCGCCCTGGGCCGTGGAGTCGAAGACGACGTCGACGTCCTTCACCGCCTCCGTGAAGTCGACCGACTGGTAGTCGATCACCTCGTCGGCGCCCAGCCCGCGGACGAACTCGTGCTTGCCCGCGCTCGCCAGCGCGATCACCTCGGCGCCCCGGACCTTGGCGATCTGCACCGCCAGGTGCCCGACCCCGCCGGCCGCCCGGTGGATCAGCACCCGGTCGCCCTCCGCCACGCCGGCCGCGTCCACCAGCCCCTGCCAGGCGGTGAGCGCCGCGAGCGGCAGCGCGGCGGCGTGCACATGGTCGAGCGAGGCGGGCTTCCGGGCGACCTGGCGCGAGGGCGCGGCCACGTACTCGGCGTAGGCGTTGGCGGCGCGCGGGAAGAACGGCATCCCGTACACCTCGTCCCCGACCTTGAACCGGGAACCGGCGCCGACCTCCTCGACGACCCCCGAGACGTCCCAGCCGACCCCGAACGGCGGCTCGCCGAGCAGCGGGAAGGCCCCGGACCGGACGGCGACGTCCACCGGGTTCACCGCGCTCGCCCGCACCCGGATCAGCACCTCGGCCGAGAGCGGGACCGGCCGCTCCTTCTCCACCAGCTCCAGCACCTCGGGCCCGCCGAAGGTCTTCTGCACCACAGCACGCATGGGGACACTCCCTGCTCGTTCGTCTTCGTCCGGTTGACTTCCCTCACCGTACGAACCCCGGACGAGCGTCTGAATGGCCTTCCGTCTCCGAAACATGTCCGGCCGTCTCGCACGCCCGGCGAGACCACGCTCAATCGCCGTAGACCCCGACGGCGATCCGCACGAACGACCGGACCAGCGGGCTCGCCTCACCCGCCCGCCACGCCACCACCACCCGGCTCGGCGGCACACCGTCCAGCGGCACCACGGCGAGCCCCTCGCCCGGCTCGTGCCCCAGGACCGTCATGCCGACCGTGCCGTTCCAGAGCACGGCCTGCCGGCACTCCCGGACCGCGCGGACCACCGGGCCCTCGCGGGGTTCCCCGGCGTTCCAGTACGCCTGCCAGAGCGGGTCGGTGCCCGCCGGGAAGCGGAACCAGCGGCGGTCCGCCAGGTCGGCCGGCCGCAGCCGGTCGCGGCGGGCCAGTGGATCGTCGGCGCGCAGCAGGGCGCCCACCGGCTCGGCCCGCAGCTCGCGCACGGTCAGCCCGGTGTCGTCGAACGGCCCGCGGGTCAGGGCGACGTCCACCGTTCCGGCGTGCAGACCACAGGTCGGATCGGTCAGGTCCGTGTCGCGGACGCGGACCTCGGCGTGCGGGTGCCGCCGGCGGAAGGCGCGGGCCAGCCGCGCCGCGTCCGGGCCGCCGCCGTCGCCCAGGATGCCGACGGTCAGGCCGGCGGCCCCGGCCGCCGCGGCCACGCGGTCGCGTGCCCGGTCGGCCCGGTCCAGCAGGGCGCGCGCCTCGTCGAGCAGGACGGCCCCCGCCGGGGTGAGCGCGACACCGGCGGGCGACCGGTCGAACAGCGCGGCACCGACGTCGGCCTCCAGCCGTCTGACCGCCCGGCTCAGCGGCGGCTGGCTCATGTGCAGCCGTGCGGCGGCCCGGCCGAAGTGGAGTTCCTCGGCGACCGCCACGAAATACCGCAGGGTGCGCAGCTCCATGCGGGGACGATACCCGTCCGGTATCGGCCGCCCGGGACAGGTCTTGGACAACCGTCGTACCCCGGCCGTGAGATGGGGACATGACCGACGAACCGAAAACCGGCACCGGCCGGATGACCACCCCGCCCACCGCCTCGGTGGTCGCCCCGGGCGAGGGGGAGACGATCCTCCTGGGCCCCACCCATATGCGCGTCCTCGAGGACGGCGGCAACACCGGCCACCGCCTCGGGGTCACCGAGTCCGTTCTCGCGCCGCACACACCCGGACCGCCGCAGCACCGCCACGCCCGGCACGACGAGGGCTTCTACGTCCTCTCCGGCACGGTGCGGTTCACGGTCGGGGACCGGGACCACGACGCGACCGCGGGCACCTTCGTGCTCGTCCCGCCCGGAACCCCGCACACGTTCGCCAACACGACCGGCCAACCGGCCGTCATGCTCAGCATCTTCACGCCGGACCTGTACGTGCAGTACTTCCGCGACCTCCGGGACATGACGGCCGACGGACGCACCCCGAGCCCCCGCGCACACCGCGAGACGATGAGCCGCTACGCGACGGAACCGGCCGCCGACCCCTCGTGACGGCCGCCCGCCCCCGCCGCCCGCGGAGGGCAACCGCGCCGTCGCTTCCCGGCGTCACAGTGAGTGGCCAGGGAACCAGTCGCGTGAAAGGCTATGTACATGAGGTTCATCCTGAATATCGTCTGGCTGGTCCTCTGCGGGCTCTGGATGGCGCTCGGCTATGTGCTCGCGGGCATCATCTGCTGCGTGCTCATCGTGACGATCCCGTTCGGCATCGCCTCTTTCCGCATCGCCTCCTACGCCCTCTGGCCGTTCGGCCGGACGACCGTCGAACGCCGGGACGCGGGCGCGGGCTCGCTGCTCGGCAACATCATCTGGATCGTCTTCGCGGGCTGGTGGCTCGCGCTGGGCCACATCTTCACCGGCATCGCGCTGTGCTGCACGATCATCGGCATCCCGCTGGGCATCGCGAACTTCAAGCTGATCCCGGTCTCCCTGATGCCGCTCGGCCGCGAAATCGTCCCGACCGACCGCCCGTTCGCCACCCGGTAGGCGCACGGAAGAAGTCCACGCGCGACGAGGCGTCCGTACGGCAGCCGAGTGCGGACGCCCCACGGCGAAGCGACCACCGCCCGGGCGAGGCCACCTCGCGGGCCGGGACCTCCCCGCCGCCCGCGCGCCGAAGCCGCGGCACGTCGACGACGACCGCCTGCCCGACATCCTGCGCTCGGGGGACGTCCGGCGCCGCGGCACGCTCGAGTCGTACTTCCGCTGACACCCCTACGACACGGGTGAGCACATCCCGTCCCTCCTGCGCCACTTTTCGGTCAGGACGCGCGTATCGGCCGCGCGTGCCCGGCCCGGCCGGGAGAGTGGTCGCGCGTCTCGACGCGCGGCAGCGCACCGGGCGCAGCACCGTACCGGCCCGCCCGTCCGCCGGGCCGGCCCCGGCCGAAAGGACCCCGCCCGTGCCCCAGCGCACCTCCCGTCTGCGCACCGCCGCCCTGGCCGCCGCGACCGTCCTGGCGGTGGGCGCCCCCACGGCGTACGCCGCCCTGGACGCCGGCGGCGAACCGGCACCCGCCGACCGTTCGACGGCCGTACGCGGCACCCCGTACGTCGGCACGCACCTCTACTTCGGCACCGCCCGCTCCGACGGACACCCGGATGTGACGGACCGTCAGTTCCGCGACTTCGTGACCCGGCGCGTCACCCCGAAGTTCCCCGCCGGCCTGTCCATCGAGGACGCGCGCGGGCAGTGGCGCGACGCCAAGGGCGTCGTCATCCGGGAGCGGTCCTATGAACTGACCCTCTACTACCCGAAGTCCGAGGCCCGCGCGAAGGACGCGGGCATCCAGGAGATCCGCGCCGCGTACAAGAAGCAGTTCCACCAGGAATCGGTGATGCGCGCGGACGAGGCCGCGAACGTGGACTTCTGACCGCCCGCGGAAACGGAGCGAGGGCGCGCCGCGCAAGGTCGTGGACCTTCCCCGGCGCGCCCTCGTCCGGACGCCGGTCTCTTCGGGCTCGGGCCGCTCGGGGCGCCGGTCACCTCACCGGTACGCCCGTCGCGTCACCGGTAGTTGACGAACTGGAGGGCGAAGTCCAGCTCCTTGCCCTTCAGCAGGGCGATCACGGCCTGGAGGTCGTCGCGGCTCTTGGAGGAGACGCGCAGCTCGTCGCCCTGGACCTGGGCCTTGACGCCCTTGGGGCCCTCGTCGCGGATGATCTTGGCGACCTTCTTCGCGTTCTCCTGGGAGATGCCCTCCTCGAGCGACGCGGAGATCCGGTACTCCTTGCCCGAGAGCTGCGGCTCGCTCGCGTCCAGAGCCTTCAGGGAGATGCCGCGCTTGATGAGCTTCGACTGGAAGACGTCGAGAATCGCCTTCACCCGCTCCTCGGAGTTGGCCCGCATCTCGATCTTCTCGCCGGACCAGGCGATCGAGGCGCCGACGTTCTTGAAGTCGTAGCGCTGGGAGATCTCCTTGGCAGTCTGGTTGAGGGCGTTGTCGACCTCCTGCCGCTCGACCTTCGAGACGATGTCGAAACTGGAGTCGGCCATATTGAGTTGGCTCCTCGTGCGTAGATTCCGTCAGGGGCGCGGCGTGGGGGCGTCCTCGGTGGCGGGCGCCCGGCGGGGGCCGGACGGGCCCGGAGGACGGCCGCCCCGCAAGCCTAGTCATCCGGGCGGCGTTCGGCTGGCTCCTGACCGAGTGGCGGAGCACCCCCGGTCATCGGGTATGGTTTACGTCGTTGCCGAGGAGATCTCGAAAGGGAGTCCGAGGCGGCGCCCATGGCGGTGTGCCCGAGTGGCCAATGGGAGCGGACTGTAAATCCGTCGGCTTAGCCTACCCAGGTTCGAATCCTGGCGCCGCCACCGAGTGAGGCCCCTGCTCTTCCGAGAGCGGGGGCCTCTTTGGTGTGTCCAGGGTGCGTTCGGGGCCCGCTCCGGGCCGCTCGACGCCGGGCGGGCGGGCTCGCGCGCGTTCGGCCGGGACCGGGTGCGTTCAGGTGGGACCTCGGTGCGTTCAACTGCGCGCGGGTTTTTCGTGCGGGCCCCGGCGCCCACCCACGCCGGTGACCCGCTCACCCCGCCACGGCGCCCGCAGCCGCTCACTCCGCCACGGCGCCCGCGGCCCCTCACCCCGCCACGGCGCCCGCGGCCCCTCACCCCGCCACGGCGCCCGCGGCCCCTCACCCCGCCACGGCCCGTACCGCCTCCTCCACCGGCGTCCGCCCGCCGATCAGCTCCAGCGTCCGGCCCGCCGTGCCCGGCTCGTCCAGCAGCCCCACCAGGACGGCCGCCACATCGTCCCGGGTGACCTCGCCGCGGCCCGTCGAGTCGTCCAGCGTGACGAGGCCGGTGCCCGGGTCGTCCGTGAGCCGGCCGGGGCGGAGGATCGTCCAGTCCAGGCCCGCGCGGGAGCGGACGTCCGCGTCGGCGGCGCCCTTGGCGCGCAGGTACGCGGCGAAGACCGGGTCGGTGCCCTCGGGAGGTTCCCCGTCGGCGCCCATGCTGGAGACGACGACGAAGCGCCGTACCCCGGCCGCCTCCGCCGCGTCGGCGAAGAGGGTGGCCGCGCCGCGGTCCACGGTGTCCTTGCGCTCGATGCCGCTGCCCGGGCCCGCGCCGGCCGCGAAGACCGCGGCGTCGGCACCCTCCAGGTGCCGGGAGATGTCCGCGACGGACGCCGACTCCAGGTCGCAGACCACCGGTTCGGCCCCGGCGGCGAGCAGGTCGCCCGCCTGTTCCGGCCGGCGGATCACGCCGGCCACCTCGTCTCCGCGCCGGGCGAGCAGCCGCTCCAGCCGCAGCGCGATCTGTCCATGTCCACCAGCGATGACAATGCGCATGATCCGACCGTACGCCCCGGTGGCCACGCGCCTCAGGAGGAGGGTTCGCCCCCGCGCGGCGCCTGCCGGGGCAGCTCCAGGGCGGGCGCCCCCGCCGAGTGCCGGTACTCGCGGACGGCGCTCGTCCGCGACACCACCCGTCCCCGGTGCACCACCAGCCGGCTGTAGCCCAGTGACAACACCCCGGCCACGCCGTCCCCGCGGATCGCCAGCAGTTCGGCCGGGAACCCGGCCTCGACCCGGACCTCCGGCAGCCCCATCGCCTCCCGCGCCCGCCCGCTCACCGCGTCGTACGCCTGGTCCGGGGACAGCTCGCCGCGCGAGGCCAGCAGGAACGCGGCCTCCAGCGGGTCGCCGCGGCCGACCGGGTTGGCGGCGTCCCGGACCGCCCCGCTCCCGGCCGCGACCCGTACGCCGGCGGCGCGCAGCAGCCGTACGGGGGCGGCGTGCGAGACGCGGTAGCGGCTGCGGGCGGTGGTGCCGCAGTCGCCCTGCGGCAGGCAGACCACCGTCACACCGGCGGCGGCGAGCTGCTCGGCGGCCCGGACGGCGGTCTCCCGGGGGAGCCGGGCCAGACCGCCGCACGGACCGAGGGCGACGGCCGGGCGCAGCCCGCCGGCCATGGCGGCGATCCGGGCCAGCCGGGGCGGGTCGTCGGCGTCGGTGTGCAGGTCCACGGCGCAGCCGTGCTCGGCGGCGATCTGGAGGACGGCCTCCACGTAGCCGGTGGGGTCCGGGTCCAGGTCGGGGCAGCCGCCGACGGCGGTGGCGCCCATCTTGACCGCGTCCCGGAGCATGGCGAGGCCGTCGGCCCCGGCGAGTCCGGTGAGCAGCCTGGGGACGGCGACGGCCGTGAGGTCGGTGAGGTCGCGCAGGACGCGGCGGGCCGCCAGGACCCCCTCCAGCGCCCGCAGCCCGTGCACGTCGCCGACGCGCACGTGCGAGCGGACGGCGGTGGCGCCGTGGCCGAGCTGGAGCAGCGCCGCCTCGGTGGCGCGCCGCTGGACGTCCTCGACGCCGTCCGGGACCGGGCCCGCCAGGTCGGCGGTGAGCGCGGTGTCGCCGTGCGCGTGCGGTTCGGCGGGGGCCGGCAGCAGCAGGTAGCCGTCGAGGTCGCAGCGGACGCCGGGGGCGAGGCTGCCCGCCGTGCCGACGGCCTCGACGCGTCCGCCGCTCACCCGTACGTCCACCACGCGGCCGTCGGCGAGGTGGGCGCCGCAGAGCACCAGCGGCTTCTCGCCGGGACCGCCGCCGCCCGGGGAGCCGGGCGGGGAGCTCGCGTCGCCGTCGGGGTTCCTCGCGGGCTGCGGCTGCTGGTTGTCGGGCATCGCGCTCCCTACGGTCCGGGGCATTCGCGCAGCGTGAACCCGAGCCTAGGCCGCGGGGGGAGCGGGTTCGAGCAGGCTGCGGCGCGCTGCGAATAGTCGTACCGGCGGCGGCGTCCCGACGCGGTCGTCCGTCGCGGTCGTCCGTGGCGCGGCGCGGTCGTACGCGGCCGGGTACGGGGTCGTACGCGGCCCGCTGCCGGGCTGTGCGCGGCCCGCGAGCGGCCGGTACGCGGCGCCGACGCGGGCCGCGGGCCCTTCGCAGGACACCGCCCGGGGCCTCCGCTCGGGGGTGCTCCGGTACGGATTTCACCTTCGGCCGCAGAGCGTGTAATGTCTTCCTCGCTCGCCCCAATAGCTCAGTCGGCAGAGCGTCTCCATGGTAAGGAGAAGGTCAACGGTTCGATTCCGTTTTGGGGCTCTGGTGTGAGGGGTCTCCCCGTCTTCGGACGGGGAGGCGCCCCCCGCATCAAAGCGGCGTAGCTCAGTCGGTAGAGCAAGCGGCTCATAATCGCTGTGTCACCGGTTCAAGTCCGGTCGCCGCTACACACAGTAGCCGATTGCGGGGTCGGTCCTCCGATCGGCTACTCTTGTCTGCGTTAATCCGTCCATCCGTCAAGGAGCACTCACGTGGCTGCCACCGACGTCCGCCCGAAGATCACGCTGGCCTGCGTGGAGTGCAAGGAGCGGAACTACATCACCAAGAAGAACCGGCGCAACGACCCGGACCGTCTTGAGATGAAGAAGCACTGCCCGCGTTGCAACGCGCACACCGCGCACCGCGAAACGCGATAACGCACAGTCGTTCATGAGGCCGTCCCCGATTGCTGGGGGCGGCCTCATGGCGTATCCACACCCAGGAGGTGCCGAGCCGATGGCGCTCGACCAGTCCTTCGTCGGACGGACCTATCCGGCCACCGCCCCTTATGAGGTCGGCCGCGAGAAGATCCGTGAATTCGCCGAGGCCATCGGCGACGAGAACCCGGCGTACACCGACGCCGAGGCCGCCAAGGCGCTCGGCCACCCGGATGTGATCGCCCCGCCGACTTTTGTGTTCGCCATCACTTACCGGGCAGCCGGACAGGTGATCGAGGACCCGCAGCTGGGGCTGGACTACAGCCGCGTCGTCCACGGCGACCAGAAGTTCACCTACACCCGCCCGGTCCGCGCCGGTGACCGGCTGACGGTCACCTCGACCATCGAGGCGATCAAGTCGATGGCGGGCAACGACCTGCTGACCATCCGGGGCGACGTCCACGACGAGCACGGCGAGCACGTGGTGACCGCCCACACGATGCTGGTGGCCCGGGGCCCCGAGGCGGCCGAGGACACCAAGGGAGGGGACGCGTGATGACGGCCAAGGTTTCGTACGACGACGTCGAGGTCGGCACCGAGCTGCCGACGCGCGAGTTCCCTGTGAACCGCGCCACGCTGGTGCGCTACGCGGGCGCCTCGGGCGACTTCAACCCGATCCACTGGAACGAGCGGTTCGCCAAGGAGGTCGGGCTCCCGGACGTGATCGCGCACGGCATGTTCACCATGGCCGAGGCGGTCCGCGTGATCACCGACTGGGCCGGCGACCCGGGCGCGGTGGCCGAGTACGGGGTGCGCTTCACCAAGCCGGTCGTCGTCCCGGACGACGACGAGGGCGCGGTCATCGAGGTCAGCGGCAAGGTCGCGGCCAAGCTGGACGACGAGGCGCGGACCGTGCGCGTCGACCTGCTGGTGCGCAGCGCGGGGCAGCGGGTGCTGGGCATGCCGCGGGCCGTGGTGCGGCTGGCCTGAGGCCGCCGGGGCGGCTCCGGGGCCGGCGTCCGCCGCCCTGGGGGCCGCCCGGTCGCGGGGCTTGCAAAGTTAGTTAGTGACCACTAATCTGCCGTCCATGGTCAGGATGAGCGCGGAGGAGCGGCGCGAGAGCGTCGTCCGGGCGGCGGTCGCCGAGTTCGCCCGGGGTGGCTACCACGGCACCTCGACGGAGGCGATCGCGCGCCGGGTGGGCGTGTCGCAGCCGTACCTCTTCCGTCTCTTCCCGGGCAAGCAGGCGATCTTCCTCGCCGCGGTCGACGCGTGCCAGGAGAAGATCATGCGCACCTTCGAGGAGGCCGCCGACGGGGTGTCGCCGGAGGGCGTCGTGAAGGCGATGGGCCTGGCCTATGAACGCCTCATCGCCCGCGACAAGGAGACGCTGCTGATGCTGATGCAGATGTGCGTCGCGGTGGCCTCCGCCGAGGCGGCGGGCGACACCGAGTTCGGCCGCCCGATCCGGGCCGGCTGGGAGCGGCTCACCGACCGGGTCCGCCTGGCGCTGGGCGGCGACCCGGAGCAGACGGCCCGGTTTATGGCCCACGGAACGCTCATCAACTCGCTGGTCTCGCTGGGCTTCCCGCCCGAGCACCGGGTGTGGGACGGGCTGCCGCCCTCCAGGCGCGGCTGACCATCGGCGCCACCGGCTCCGCCGGCCCTCCGGGCCGGTTTTCTTTCGCCACCGAAAGTTAGTGACTGATAAATAATCAGGGGGAGAAGTGGAACAGCAAGCCTCACGACGCGCCGCCTGGGCCCTCGTCGCCTCGGGCGCGGCCGGCTTCATGGCCGCGCTCGACAACCTCGTCGTCACCACCGCGCTGCCGACCCTCCGCCGGGACCTCGGCGGCTCGCTCGAGGACCTCGAATGGACGGTCAGCGCCTACACGCTCACCTACGCCGTCCTGCTGATGTTCGGCGCCGCGCTCGGCGACCGGTTCGGCCGCCGCCGGTTCTTCGGCATCGGCATCGCCCTGTTCACCGCCGCCTCGGCGGCCGCCGCGCTGTCGTCCGGCATCGACGCGCTGATCGCCTTCCGGGCCGTCCAGGGCGTCGGCGCCGCGATCATGACGCCGCTGAGCCTCACCCTGCTGACCGCCGCCACCCCGCCCGAACGGCGCGGCACGGCGTTCGGCATCTGGGGCGCGATCAACGGTCTCGCCGTCGCCACCGGCCCGCTCATCGGCGGCGGACTCACCGAGCACATCTCCTGGCACTGGATCTTCTGGCTCAACGTCCCGATCGGGCTGCTCCTCCTCCCGGTCGTCCGCTACCGCGTCGCCGAGTCCCGGACCCCGGACGCCCGGCTCGACGTGCTCGGCACGGTCCTCGTCAGCGGCGGCCTCTTCGGCGTCGTCTTCGCCGTCGTCAACGTCAACACCCACGGCTGGACGGGCGGCCGGGTGCTCACCGGGCTCATCGCGGGAGCCGTGCTGCTCGCCGCCTTCGTCCGGCACGGCATCACCCACCACAAGCCCATGCTGCCCATGCGCCTCTTCCGCAACCGGGCCTTCGCCGGCGTGAACGCGGCCGGGCTGCTGATGTTCTTCGGCATGTTCGGCTCGATCTTCCTGCTCAGCCAGTTCCTGCAGGGCGTCGGCGGCTACTCGCCCACGGAGGCGGGCCTGCGCATGCTGCCCTGGACCGGGATGTCGCTGATCGTCGCCCCGCTCGCGGGCCGGCTCGCCGACCGCGTCGGCGGGCGCGTCGTGGTCGTCTCGGGCCTCGCCCTCCAGGCGGCCGGGCTCGCCTACTACGCCCTGGTCCTCACCGCCGACCTCTCCTACGTGGCCCAGCTCCCCGCCCTGATGCTCAACGGCGTCGGCATGGCCCTCTTCTTCGCCCCCTCCTCGGCGCTCGCCATGTCCTCGGTCGGCCCCGCCGAACAGGGCATCGTCTCCGGGACGAACAGCGCGCTGCGCGAGGTCGGCGGGGCGTTCGGGGTCGCCGTCCTCGGGTCGGTCTTCTCCGCCCGCGGCGGCTTCGGCTCACCCCAGGCGATCGTGGACGGCACCACACCCGCGCTGTGGATCGGCGCCACGGGCGTCGCCCTCGCGGCGGTGGCGGCCGCCCTCATCCCGCGGCGCCGGCGTCCCGTGGCGGTGGGACCGGCCACGGCGCGGGCGACGGAAACGGTGGACGGACGCGCGGCGGCGCCGGCCGGCCGGTAGCGCCTCCTCGGGCCGCGAGCGCCCGGCCGCCGTTCCGGGCGGCCCGGGCGCTCGCGCGTCGCGGCGGACACCGCCGACGGCCGACCCGCCCGTGCACCGGGGCGCCCACCGGCGCGGAAACCGACACCGCACCCTCGCCGACGGGCACCGGCGCCTCCCTGACGCTCGCGGGGGCATCCCCGACGGCGTCACCCACCGGCCGAGCACCGCCCTTGCGGGCGCCGGCCCTGCCCCTGGCCGGTGCCGGCTGTCGGTCGAGTCGCCGCGCTGGGCGGGCGCAGACTTCGCCCCCGACCGGCGCCGCCCGTCGGCCGAGCCGTCCCGCTGTGCGGACGCCGGTCGAGCCCCCTGCGCGGACGCCGACTTCCTGACCCCCTCAGGGCGCGTTCAGGACCGGCTCCATGGGAGGGCGCCGCCGCCGGTCCGCCCCGGCCGAGCGAGGCCGCACCCGGCCGCCGTGCCACGCCCCCGTACCCTTGTCGCCGTGCAGGAACTCCACGACACCCCCCTCGCCCCCCTGACCACCTTCCGTCTCGGTGGCCCCGCGAGCCGTCTGGTCACGGCCGTCACCGACGAGGAAGTGATCGCGACCGTGCGCGAGGCGGACGCCTCCGGGACGCCGCTGCTGGTCATCGGCGGCGGAAGCAACCTCGTGATCTCCGACAAGGGCTTCGACGGCGTCGCCCTGCGCATCGCCACGGCCGGATATTCGCTCCGGGGCACCGACCTGGAGCTCGCCGCCGGGGAGAACTGGTCCGACGCCGTCGCCCGCACCGTCGAGGCCGGGCTCGCCGGCATCGAGTGCATGGCCGGCATCCCCGGCTCGGCCGGCGCCACCCCGATCCAGAACGTGGGCGCCTACGGCCAGGAGGTCTCCTCCGTCATCACCGAGGTCGTCGCCTACGACCGCCGGGCCGGCGAGACCGTCGTCCTGCCGAACGCCGAGTGCGGCTTCTCCTACCGGCACAGCCGCTTCAAGGAGGACCCCTCCCGCTACGTCGTCCTGCGCGTCCGCTTCGCCCTGGAGGACGCGGGCGGGCTCTCCGCGCCCATCAAGTACCCCGAGACGGCCCGCGCCCTCGGCGTCGAGGCCGGGGACCGCGTGCCCGCCGCCGACGCCCGCGCGACCGTCCTGCGGCTGCGCGCCGGCAAGGGCATGGTGCTCGACCCCGAGGACCACGACACCTGGTCCGCGGGGTCGTTCTTCACCAACCCCGTGCTCACGGCCGAGCAGCACGCGGCCTTCCTGGACCGGGCGGCGGAGCGGCTCGGGCCGGACGTCGTCCCGCCCGCCTACCCGGCGGGGGACGGGCGGGTGAAGACGTCCGCCGCCTGGCTGATCGACAAGGCGGGGTTCGGGAAGGGGTACGGGTCCGGGCCCGCGCGGATCTCCACGAAGCACACGCTGGCCCTGACGAACCGGGGGTCGGCCACCACGGAGGACCTGCTGGCGCTTGCCCGGGAGGTCCGGGACGGGGTGCGGGAGGCGTTCGGGGTGACCCTGGTGAACGAGCCGGTGACGGTCGGCGTCAGCCTTTAGCCCCGTGGGGGCTGGGGCGGGAGGGGGGGTTGCCCCTGTCCCTCCCCCAGAGGGGGCACCCCCACTTCCCGTTTCTCGCAGGGGCTGCGCCCCCGCACCCCCGCAGCACGCTGCGCGCGCTGTCCTCAAACGCCGGACGGGCTAGTGGGGGTGCCCCCCAGTCCTCAAGCGCCGGGCGGGTTGTTCAGCCACGCCTCCACGCCCGCCAGCAGCCGCCCCTTCACATCCCCCGGCGCCACCGAGCCGCGGATCGACTGGCGGGCCAGTTCCGCCAGTTCCTCGTCCGTGAAGCCGTGGTGTTCGCGGGCGAGCTGGTACTGGGCGGCCAGGCGGGAGCCGAAGAGGAGGGGGTCGTCGGCGCCGAGGGCCATCGGGACGCCGGCCTCGAAGAGGGTGCGCAGTGGGACGTCCGCGGGCTTCTCGTAGACGCCGAGGGCCACGTTCGAGGACGGGCAGACCTCGCACGTCACACCCCGCTCCGCCAGCTTGCGCAGCAGCCGCGGGTCCTCGGCCGCCCGGACGCCGTGGCCCACCCGGCCCGCGCGCAGGTCGTCCAGGCAGTCGCGGACGCTCGCCGGGCCCGACAGCTCACCGCCGTGCGGCGCGGCCAGCAGGCCGCCCTCCCGGGCGATCTCGAAGGCCCGGTCGAAGTCCCGGGCGAAGCCGCGCCGCTCGTCGTTGGAGAGGCCGAAGCCGACCACGCCCTTGTCCGCGTAGCGCACCGCCAGCCGGGCCAGGGTGCGGGCGTCCAGGGGGTGCTTCATCCGGTTCGCGGCCACCAGGACCCGTATCCCCAGGCCGGTGTCGCGGGACGCCGTCTCCACCGCGTCCAGGATGATCTCCAGCGCGGGGATCAGCCCGCCCAGCCGGGGCGCGTACGAGGTGGGGTCGACCTGGATCTCCAGCCACCCGGAGCCGTCCCGGACGTCCTCCTCGGCGGCCTCGCGCACCAGCCGCCGGATGTCGTCGGGGGAGCGCAGGCAGGAGCGCGCGATGTCGTACAGCCGCTGGAAGCGGAACCAGCCGCGTTCGTCCGTCGCCCGCAGTCTCGGGGGCTCGCCGCCGCTCAGCGCCTCCGGCAGGTGCACGCCGTACTTGTCGGCCAGCTCCAGCAGCGTCCCGGGACGCATCGAGCCGGTGAAGTGCAGGTGCAGATGGGCCTTCGGCAGCAGACGGACGTCACGAACGTTCTCCATCTGTGGATCCTGCCGCATCGACCCCGGCGACCGGAAGGCGTTTCCCCGATCGTCCCTGATCGGGGAAGGGCCCGAAAGGGAGAACGAGGCGGGGGCCGTGCCGGAACGTCACGGCGCGGCCCCCGTTCGCGTCAGTCGCGCGCCTCGGCCAGCAGCTTCTGGATCCGCGAGACGCCCTCCGCCAGGTCCTCGTCGCCCAGCGCGTAGGACAGGCGCAGGTAGCCCGGGGTGCCGAACGCCTCGCCCGGGACGACCGCGACCTCGGCCTCCTCCAGGATCAGCGCCGCCAGCTCCACCGAGGTGGCCGGCCGCTTGCCGCGGATCTCCTTGCCGAGCAGCGCCTTGACCGACGGGTAGGCGTAGAACGCGCCCTCCGGCTCCGGGCAGACGACGCCGTCGATCTCGTTGAGCATGCGCACGATCGTGCGGCGGCGGCGGTCGAAGGCGACCTTCATCTCCTCGACGGCCGCCAGGTCGCCGGCGATGGCGGCCAGCGCGGCGCGCTGCGCGACGTTGCTCACGTTGGAGGTGGCGTGCGACTGGAGGTTGGTGGCGGCCTTCACCACGTCCTGCGGGCCGATGATCCACCCCACGCGCCAGCCCGTCATGGCGTACGTCTTGGCGACGCCGTTGACGACGATGCACTTGTCGCGAAGCTCGGGCACCACCACCGGCAGGGACGAGAACTCGGCGTCGCCGTAGACGAGGTGCTCGTAGATCTCGTCCGTCAGGACCCACAGGCCGTGCTCCGCCGCCCAGCGGCCGATCTCCTCGACCTGGGCGCGCGAGTAGACCGCGCCGGTCGGGTTGGACGGGGAGACGAAGAGCAGCACCTTGGTGCGCTCGGTGCGGGCCGCCTCCAGCTGCTCGACGGAGACCCGGTAGCCGGTCGTCTCGTCGGCCACGACGTCCACCGGGACACCGCCCGCGAGGCGGATGGACTCGGGGTACGTGGTCCAGTACGGCGCCGGGACGATCACCTCGTCGCCCGGGTCGAGGATCGCCGCGAACGCCTCGTAGATGGCCTGCTTGCCGCCGTTGGTGACGAGCACCTGGGACGCCTCGACCTCGTAGCCCGAGTCGCGCAGCGTCTTGGCGGCGATGGCGGCCTTCAGCTCGGGGAGGCCGCCGGCCGGGGTGTAGCGGTGGTTCTTCGGGTCGCGGCACGCCTCGACGGCGGCCTCGACGATGTAGTCCGGGGTGGGGAAGTCCGGCTCGCCCGCGCCGAAGCCGATCACCGGGCGCCCGGCCGCCTTGAGGGCCTTGGCCTTGGCGTCCACGGCGAGCGTCGCGGACTCGGAGATCGACCCGATGCGGGTGGAGACCCGGCGGTCGGTGGGTGCCTGAGCGGCGGGGAAGGGAGCGGTGGCATCGGTCATACAGGCATCGTCGCAGAACCGGCGGACGCGGGGGGCGGTGGTTCCAGGGAACGGAACGCACGGTCCACGGGACGGCCGAGCGCCTGCCCGGGAGCCGTATGGAATCCCGGATTCCGGAGCTTTTCCCACGACGGCGGCGGTATCTGTTCGACGACGGCCCCCGAACCACGTACACTCATGCGTCGTTGGCCCCTCACAGGCGAATCCGTACCGGACACATCGTGCGGTCGAGCGGATGCGGTACGTTGGGGGAACCACAAAGGGTCGTAGCTCAATTGGTAGAGCACTGGTCTCCAAAACCAGCGGTTGGGGGTTCAAGTCCCTTCGGCCCTGCTACACGCATCGTCACCGAGGTGCGTGCGTACGCACTGATGCACCGCCGTGCGGCTCCACCGGGCGCGGCACGGCCACGACCCGGATTCAGGTGAGGACGTAGTGACGGAAGCCCTTGGCTCCACCGCGACGCCTGAGAGCGGTCGTCCCGAGGACGAGGTCGCCGTCAAGAAGCGCCGCGGCGGCAAGCGCGGCAAGAAGGGCCCGCTCGGGCGGATGGCGCTGTTCTACCGCCAGGTCGTCGCGGAGCTCCGCAAGGTCGTCTGGCCCACGCGCGGCCAGCTCTCGACGTACACCTCCGTGGTGATCGTCTTCGTCGTCATCGTCATTGGTCTCGTGACCGTGATTGACTATGGGTTCAGCAACGCCGTCAAGTACGTCTTCGGCTGAGCCCGCCCGCGCGCCAAGGCGGTCGCCTCCGGGAGGGTTCCGGAGAGCCGCCTTTTCGCACGTTCCACCCCTTGAAGCCAGGAAGAAGCAGCCACGTGTCTGACCCGAACCTGAACGACGCCGTCGAGCCCGTCGAGGCGGCAGAGGCCGACGTGGACGCGGCTGTCTCGGCCGAGGTCGAGGGCGACGCTGCGACCGCTGACGACGCCGGGCGCGAGCCCGCCGCCGACGCCGAGGGCACCGAGGAGGCCGCCGCGGCCGAGGAGCCGGAGGCCGCCGACGCGGAAGAGGCCGAGGAGGCCGAGCCGGCCGAGGAAGCCGCCCCGGTGGACCCCGTCGCCGCGCTCCGCGAGGAGCTGCGGGGGCTGCCCGGCGAGTGGTACGTCATCCACACCTACGCCGGTTACGAGAACCGCGTGAAGACCAACCTCGAGCAGCGCGCCGTCTCGCTGAACGTCGAGGACTACATCTTCCAGGCCGAGGTGCCGCAGGAAGAGGTCGTCCAGATCAAGAACGGCGACCGCCGCACCGTCCGCCAGAACAAGCTCCCCGGCTACGTCCTGGTGCGCATGGACCTGACGAACGAGTCGTGGGGCGTCGTCCGCAACACCCCGGGCGTCACCGGCTTCGTGGGCAACGCCTACGACCCGTACCCGCTGACCCTGGACGAGATCGTCAAGATGCTCGCCCCGGAGGCCGAGGAGAAGGCCGCCAAGGAGGCCGCCGAGGCCGAGGGCCGTCCGGCCCCCAGCCGCAAGGTCGAGGTCCAGGTGCTGGACTTCGAGGTCGGCGACTCGGTCACCGTCACCGACGGCCCGTTCGCGACGCTCCAGGCGACGATCAACGAGATCAACGCCGACTCGAAGAAGGTCAAGGGCCTCGTCGAGATCTTCGGCCGCGAGACCCCGGTCGAGCTGAGCTTCGACCAGATCCAGAAGAACTGATCTTCTGGCCGTACGCTTCCGAACAGGTCGGGTCGCCCCGCGAGGGGCGGCCTGACCTCTCGGTTTTTGGGCCGGCCACGTTACCCGTTATCGTGGTGCGGTATGCCTGCGCGCAGTGTGTCGTGGGCAGAAAACTCTCACTAGGACCCGGAGAGAGCAATGCCTCCCAAGAAGAAGAAGGTCACGGGGCTTATCAAGCTCCAGATCCAGGCCGGTGCCGCCAACCCGGCTCCGCCGGTCGGCCCCGCGCTGGGTCAGCACGGCGTCAACATCATGGAGTTCTGCAAGGCCTACAACGCCGCGACCGAGTCGCAGCGTGGCATGGTCGTGCCGGTGGAGATCACGGTCTACGAGGACCGTTCCTTCACCTTCGTCACCAAGACTCCGCCGGCCGCGAAGCTGATCCTCAAGGCCGCGGGCGTGGACAAGGGCTCCGGCGAGCCGCACAAGACCAAGGTCGCCAAGATCACGCGTGACCAGGTCCGTGACATCGCCACCACCAAGATGCCCGACCTGAACGCCAACGACCTGGACGCCGCCGAGAAGATCATCGCCGGCACCGCCCGTTCCATGGGCATCACGGTCGAGGGCTGAACGTCCCCGCCCCTCAAGGCACCCCGTGGAAGGGCCAGCGCTGGCCCGCACCACGACTCCATTCACCACTGAGGAGTTTCAGTGAAGCGCAGCAAGACTCTTCGCAACGCGGACGCGAAGATCGACCGGGAGCGCCTGTACGCCCCGCTCGAGGCCGTCCGTCTGGCGAAGGACACCTCCGGCACCAAGTTCGACGGCACCGTCGAGGTCGCCCTGCGCCTGGGCGTCGACCCGCGCAAGGCGGACCAGATGGTCCGTGGCACCGTGAACCTTCCGCACGGCACCGGTAAGACCGCCCGGGTCCTGGTCTTCGCGACCGGCGACCGTGCCGAGGCCGCGCGTGCCGCGGGCGCCGACATCGTCGGTGCCGACGAGCTCATCGACGAGGTCGCCAAGGGCCGTCTGGACTTCGACGCCGTCGTCGCCACCCCGGACCTCATGGGCAAGGTCGGCCGCCTCGGCCGCGTGCTCGGTCCCCGTGGTCTGATGCCGAACCCGAAGACCGGCACGGTCACCCCGGACACGGCCAAGGCCGTGACCGAGATCAAGGGCGGCAAGATCGAGTTCCGTGTCGACAAGCACGCGAACCTGCACTTCATCATCGGCAAGACCTCGTTCGACGAGAAGGCGCTGATCGAGAACTACAGTGCGGCGCTGGAGGAGATCCTCCGTCTGAAGCCGTCCGCCGCCAAGGGCCGCTACGTCAAGAAGGCGACCCTGAGCACCACCATGGGCCCCGGCATCCCGGTGGACCCGAACCGCACCCGCAACCTCCTCGTCGAGGACGAGACCGTCTGAGAGACGTTCTCGCACCGCGTGTGACCGCGTGTGTTCAGGGGCCGGCCCCCGCATCCCTTCCGGATGCGGGGGCCGGCCTCTTTCTTGTTGTCCTCTTGTCGGACCGCTGCGTTATCGTCGAGCGAACGAACGTGCAAGAGGTCTCCAAAAAGGTGGGGGATATGTCCAAGTCCATGGTCCGTCGCGCCGGAATCGCGCTTTCCGCCGCAGCCATTCTCGTCGGCGCCGTCGCGTGTGACTCCGACGACAAGAAGGACGACAAGAGCGCGCCGCAGAGCCAGTCGAAGAGCGAGCCGAAGAACGACGGCCGGAGCCCCGTCCAGGCCCTCCAGGCGGCGTTCAAGAAGACCAGCGCGGCGAAGTCGGCCAAGGTGCACATGACCATGGAAATGCCGACGGCCGCGATGAAGGACGCGCCTTCCGGGCCGATGGTGATCGACGGCGTCACCGGCTGGAACCCCACGGTCGCCGATATGACCGTGAGCGGTGCGGCGATGGAGGGCAAGGACGGCCCGGGCGCCACCCGCATGGTCATGCTGAACAATGTGATGTACATGCAGATGCCGGCCAAGTCCATGGAATCCGCTCCCGCCGAAATGCGCGGCAAGAAGTGGATGAAGATCGACATCGCCGCGGCCGCCAAGGAGTCGGGCAACCCCGCCCTGCAGAAGCAGCTCACGGGGAACATGGACAACATGAACCAGGACCCGGCCAAGCAGATGGCCGTCCTGCTCGACTCGCCCAACCTCAAGCACCTCGGCTCGGAGAAGGTCAACGGCGTCGACGCCCAGCACTACAAGGGCACGCTGACCGTCGAGGAGATGATGAAGGGCAACGAGTCCACCAAGCTCCTGGAGCCCAAGGACCGCCAGCAGATGCTCGACAGCATCAAGAAGGCCGGCGTCAAGGGGTACGACCTGGAGTTCTGGCTCAACGACCAGGACCTGCCGGTCCGGATGCTCATGGGCATGGACAGCGAGCAGGGCAAGATGAAGATCACCGCCGACTACAAGGACTACGGCGCCAAGGCCGACGTCCAGGCGCCGCCCGCCGGTGAGACCCTCGACCTCATGGAGATGATGAAGGGCCTGAAGGACGGCTCCGCGGCCGGTTCGGGCACCGGTGCGTAAAACCGGTTGATTCTCTCCAAGGGCGTAATAACGGCCCCCGTTCCCCGTCCGGGGGCCGGGGGCCGTTAATCGTGTACCGCCCCCGGGCTACCGGAGGGTATTGTCGCCGGAGTTCGCAAAGTTTTGCGAAAGAAATCGTCATGCCCACCGGGAAGAGATCATGAAGAACATGCACCGCAAGGCCGCCGGGGCCCTGCTCGCGGGCGCCCTGCTGTGCGGTACGGCCGCCTGCTCCTCCGATTCCTCGGACGCCGACAAGAAGAACGACTCCAAGGCGGCCGGCAAGTCCACGCGGAAGCCGGTGGACGCCTCCTTCGCGGCGGCCGTGGAACGGGCCGCGAAGAAGAACGAGAAGATCACTTCGCTGCGGTACACCATGAGCGGTGAGATGCCCGAGAGCGGGCACGTCGAGACCGCGGCGTCGATGAACATGAAGCCCCTGGCCATGCAGATGAAGATGAAGGTCAAGGGCTCCTCCGCGGACGAGAGCGGGGAAATGGAGATCCGCCTCGTCGACGACGCCCTTTACCTCAACGCCAAGGGGAAGAAGCTCGACGGCGGCAAGGGCTGGATCAAGATGCCCAACATGGGCGCCGGAAAGGGTCCCGGCGGCGCGGACAACCCCTTCGGCACGCGCACCCAGGCCGAGCAGAACCCCATGGACGACTCCGCCTCCCTGAGCGCCTCGAAGGACCTGGAGAAGGTCGGCGAGGAGACCGTCGACGGCGTGAAGACGACCCACTACAAGGGCACCGTCACCGTCGCCCAGATGCGCGAGTCCCTGGCGAAGAAGGACCCCGCCACCCGGGAGCGCCAGGAGGCCAAGCTGAAGGGCTTCGAGAAGCTCGGCGTCGACAAGTTCGCGATGGACATGTGGATCGACGGCCAGGACCACACCAAGCAGTTCCGCATGCGGTCCGCCACTCAGAAGGGTCCGCTGGACCTGACCATCAAGTTCCTCGACTACAACAAGCCGGTCGAGATCAAGGCGCCGCCGGCCGGTGACGTCGTGGACCCGATGGCGGAGGCCAAGAAGGACTCCTGAGCCCGGACCCCGCGGCCGGCTCCGGGGTCGCCGTCGACGCGATTTGCTTGACGGCGGCCCGGTCACGTAGTCTCACCCAGAAGCCAAAGACCGCTGGTCGTTGCTGCGCCTCCATCCGGAGGTGTGGTGGCCGAAGGATCCGCTAGCTGCGGGCGACCTGCGCAGGTGACTGTGGTTGAACTCCCGTGTGGACTCCTTGTCCATATGGTCGAGTCACGCCCCGAGCGCCCGCGCCGGGGCGTTTCGTTTTGCCCAGGTCCCTTCTCGCGCCTATGCGGTCCTATTCACCCGGAAGGAGGCCGAGGCTCATGGCGAGGCCCGACAAGTCCGCCGCGGTTGCCGAGCTGACGGACAAGTTCCGCAGCTCCAACGCCGCCGTGCTGACCGAGTACCGCGGTCTCACCGTGGCGCAGCTCAAGACGCTGCGCCGATCGCTCGGTGAGAACGCGCAGTACGCCGTGGTGAAGAACACGCTGACCAAGATCGCGGCCGGTGAGGCCGGGATCACGCTGGAGGACCAGCTCTTCGCTGGCCCGACGGCCGTCGCCTTCATCACCGGTGACCCGGTGGAGTCGGCGAAGGGTCTGCGTGACTTCGCCAAGGACAACCCGAATCTCATCATCAAGGGCGGTGTCCTTGACGGCAAGGCGCTGTCCGCCGATGAGATCAAGAAGCTTGCGGACCTCGAGTCCCGCGAGGTTCTGCTCTCCAAGCTGGCCGGTGCCATGAAGGGCAAGCAGTCGCAGGCTGCGTCGCTCTTCCAGGCGCTGCCGACGAAGCTCGTCCGCACCGTGGACGCGCTGCGCGCCAAGCAGGACGAGCAGGGCGGTGCCGAGTAATTCGGCTCGCGCATTGACCGGCGCCACCCGGCACCGGTCGTAGCGGGCCGTACGCCCGCCGACATGTACATCCGGCACCTGCCGATTTAGTGGAAGGACCCGCCATCATGGCGAAGCTCACCAAGGACGAGCTGCTCGCGCAGTTCGAGGAGATGACCCTCATCGAGCTGGCCGAGTTCGTCTCCGCCTTCGAGGAGAAGTTCGACGTCACCGCCGCCGCTGCCGCGCCGGTCGTCGTCGCCGGTGGTGCCGCTGGTGGCGCCGCCGCCGAGGCCGCCGAGGAGAAGGACGAGTTCGACGTCATCCTCACCGGCGCCGGCGACAAGAAGATCCAGGTCATCAAGGTCGTCCGCGAGCTGACCTCCCTCGGCCTGAAGGAGGCCAAGGACCTGGTCGACGGCACCCCGAAGCCGGTCCTGGAGAAGGTCAACAAGGAGACCGCCGAGAAGGCCGCCGAGTCCCTCAAGGGCGCCGGCGCCTCCGTCGAGGTCAAGTGACCTCACGGAGTCCTCTGGGCTCCGCTCTGACGTACGTCTGACGTACCTCTCGACGCCAAGGGCGATCACCCATGCGGGTGGTCGCCCTTCGGCGTACCCGGGAGGGCTGCAGCGCCGCGTGCCGGAGACGAGTATGGTGATCTTTGTTGCCCCGCGGCAGCGGCCCGGCCAGGGTCGTTCCGGGCCGGTCCGGGCCCGGCCAGGGCCGCTCGGCAGCCGGAGGGCCTTGACGAACGGGACGCCGCGCGCAATTCTCGGGACGCGGTGACTTTCGGAACTCCGCCGGTCCGGGGCCGCCTTGGGGCCGGTTCGGACCGAAGTTCCATTCGAGGCGCCGCCCGAGGCATGGAACGCCGGCGGAGAGGGAAGTATCGTCCTGCGCTTCCGGGCGCGGCCGGCGGGCGGAGCCCCTGGCGCACCGGGCGCGTCGGACGGGCTCGGACAGGCTCGACAGGCAAGGACAACAGGATCCCGGAGGGAGAGATTGGTATCGCACCGGTCTCGCGACATCCGCTCTGGACATCAGTGGGCCAAGTGGCTACACTGACCCTTTGCGCTGCCTGTTAGCTGCTCCCTGCCCGTCACCAGGGGCATGCCCACTGCCGAGCATCCTCGATGAATCCCCTCTGACCTGGGGTTCTCTGTCGAAGCACGGGGTGGGACCGGTACGCGCGTAGTGAGTCCGAGCCCTCGGAAGGACCCCCTCTTGGCCGCCTCGCGCAACGCCTCGACCGCCAATACGAACAACGGCGCCAGCACTGCCCCGCTGCGCATCTCATTTGCGAAGATCAAGGAGCCTCTCGAGGTTCCGAACCTCCTTGCGCTGCAGACCGAGAGCTTCGACTGGCTGCTCGGCAACGCCGCCTGGAAGGCTCGCGTCGAGGCTGCGCTGGAGTCTGGTCAGGACGTCCCCACCAAGTCCGGTCTGGAGGAGATCTTCGAGGAGATCTCCCCGATCGAGGACTTCTCCGGGTCGATGTCGCTGACGTTCCGTGACCACCGTTTCGAGCCCCCGAAGAACTCGATCGACGAGTGCAAGGAGCGCGACTTCACGTACGCGGCCCCGCTCTTCGTCACGGCCGAGTTCACCAACAACGAGACCGGTGAGATCAAGTCCCAGACGGTCTTCATGGGCGACTTCCCGCTCATGACGCCCAAGGGAACCTTCTGCATCAACGGCACCGAGCGTGTCGTCGTATCGCAGCTGGTCCGTTCGCCCGGTGTCTACTTCGACTCCGCCATCGACAAGACGTCCGACAAGGACATCTTCACGGCCAAGATCATCCCGTCCCGGGGTGCCTGGCTGGAGATGGAGGTCGACAAGCGCGACATGGTCGGCGTCCGCATCGACCGCAAGCGCAAGCAGTCCGTCACCGTGCTGCTCAAGGCTCTCGGCTGGACGACCGAGCAGATCCTCGAGGAGTTCGGCGAGTACGAGTCCATGCGCGCCACCCTGGAGAAGGACCACACCCAGGGCCAGGACGACGCGCTGCTCGACATCTACCGCAAGCTGCGTCCGGGCGAGCCGCCCACGCGTGAGGCCGCGCAGACGCTGCTGGAGAACCTGTACTTCAACCCGAAGCGCTACGACCTGGCGAAGGTCGGCCGCTACAAGGTCAACAAGAAGCTGGGCGCCGACGCCCCGCTCGACGCCGGTGTGCTGACCGTCGACGACATCATCGCGACGATCAAGTACCTGGTGAAGCTGCACGCCGGTGAGACCGAGACGGTCGGCGAGAACGGCACCTCGATCGTCGTCGAGACCGACGACATCGACCACTTCGGCAACCGTCGTCTGCGCAACGTCGGCGAGCTCATCCAGAACCAGGTCCGTACCGGTCTGGCTCGTATGGAGCGCGTCGTCCGCGAGCGGATGACCACCCAGGACGTCGAGGCGATCACGCCGCAGACCCTGATCAACATCCGGCCGGTCGTCGCCTCCATCAAGGAGTTCTTCGGCACCAGCCAGCTGTCCCAGTTCATGGACCAGACCAACCCGCTGTCGGGTCTGACCCACAAGCGCCGTCTGTCGGCGCTGGGTCCGGGCGGTCTCTCCCGTGAGCGGGCCGGCTTCGAGGTCCGAGACGTCCACCCGTCGCACTACGGCCGCATGTGCCCGATCGAGACCCCCGAAGGCCCGAACATCGGTCTGATCGGCTCGCTCGCGTCCTACGGCCGCGTCAACGCGTTCGGTTTCGTCGAGACCCCGTACCGCAAGGTCGTCGACGGCCAGGTCACCGACGAGGTGCACTACCTGACCGCCGACGAGGAGGACCGCTTCGTCATCGCCCAGGCGAACGCCCCGCTCACCGACGAGCTGCGGTTCGCCGAGGCCCGCGTGCTGGTCCGCCGCCGTGGCGGCGAGATCGACTACATCGCGCCGGCCGAGGTCGACTACATGGACGTCTCGCCGCGCCAGATGGTGTCGGTCGCGACCGCCATGATCCCGTTCCTCGAGCACGACGACGCCAACCGCGCGCTCATGGGATCGAACATGATGCGCCAGGCCGTTCCGCTGATCAAGGCGGAGGCCCCGCTGGTCGGCACCGGCATGGAGTACCGCTGCGCGGTCGACGCCGGTGACGTCATCAAGGCCGAGAAGGACGGCGTGGTCCAGGAGATCTCCGCGGACTACGTCACCGTCGCCAACGACGACGGCACGTACAACACGTACCGGGTCGCGAAGTTCTCGCGCTCCAACCAGGGCACGTCCTTCAACCAGAAGGTCGTCGTCGACGAGGGCGCCCGCGTCGTGGCCGGCCAGGTGCTCGCCGACGGCCCGTCCACCGAGAACGGTGAGATGGCGCTCGGCAAGAACCTGCTCGTGGCGTTCATGCCGTGGGAGGGCCACAACTACGAGGACGCGATCATCCTGTCGCAGCGCCTCGTGCAGGACGACGTCCTCTCCTCGATCCACATCGAGGAGCACGAGGTCGACGCCCGTGACACCAAGCTCGGCCCGGAGGAGATCACCCGGGACATCCCGAACGTCTCCGAGGAGGTCCTCTCCGACCTCGACGAGCGCGGCATCATCCGCATCGGTGCCGAGGTCATCGGCGGCGACATCCTCGTCGGCAAGGTCACCCCGAAGGGTGAGACCGAGCTGACCCCCGAGGAGCGCCTGCTCCGCGCGATCTTCGGTGAGAAGGCGCGTGAGGTCCGTGACACCTCGCTGAAGGTCCCGCACGGCGAGATCGGCAAGGTCATCGGCGTCCGCGTGTTCGACCGCGAGGAGGGCGACGAGCTTCCGCCGGGCGTGAACCAGCTGGTCCGCGTCTACGTCGCCCAGAAGCGCAAGATCACCGACGGTGACAAGCTCGCCGGCCGTCACGGCAACAAGGGCGTCATCTCCAAGATCCTGCCGGTCGAGGACATGCCGTTCCTGGAGGACGGCACCCCGGTCGACATCATCCTCAACCCGCTGGGTGTCCCGTCCCGAATGAACCCGGGACAGGTCCTCGAGATCCACCTCGGCTGGCTCGCCAGCCAGGGCTGGAACGTCGAGGGCAGCGAGGAGTGGATGGAGCGGCTCAAGGCCATCGGCGCCGCCGAGGTCGCTCCGGGCACCAACGTCGCGACCCCGGTCTTCGACGGTGCCCGCGAGGACGAGCTGGCCGGTCTGTTCGAGCACACCGTGCCGAACCGCGACGGCGAGCGCATGGTGCTCCCGTCCGGCAAGGCCCGGCTGTTCGACGGCCGCTCCGGCGAGCCGTTCCCGGACCCGATCTCGGTCGGGTACATGTACATCCTCAAGCTCCACCACCTGGTCGACGACAAGCTGCACGCCCGTTCGACCGGTCCGTACTCCATGATCACCCAGCAGCCGCTGGGTGGTAAGGCTCAGTTCGGTGGCCAGCGCTTCGGTGAGATGGAGGTGTGGGCGCTGGAGGCTTACGGCGCCGCGTACGCCCTCCAGGAGCTGCTGACCATCAAGTCCGACGACGTCACCGGCCGAGTGAAGGTCTACGAGGCGATCGTCAAGGGCGAGAACATCCCCGAGCCCGGCATCCCCGAGTCCTTCAAGGTGCTCATCAAGGAGATGCAGTCCCTCTGCCTCAACGTGGAGGTGCTGTCCTCGGACGGCATGTCCATCGAGATGCGGGACACCGACGAGGACGTCTTCCGCGCGGCGGAGGAGCTCGGTATCGACCTGTCCCGGCGCGAGCCGAGCAGCGTCGAAGAGGTCTGACGGGTCTGACCGGGGGATCCACTCGGATCCCCCGGTCGTCCCCGGACCCCCAGACCACTGATGTAGAGCCCGTACCTCGCTGACGCGAGAGGGCACGAACCCTGAAAGAGGGATTGACGACAAAGTGCTCGACGTCAACTTCTTCGACGAGCTGCGGATCGGCCTGGCGACCGCGGACGACATCCGAACCTGGTCCCACGGCGAGGTCAAGAAGCCGGAGACCATCAACTACCGCACCCTGAAGCCGGAAAAGGACGGGCTCTTCTGCGAGAAGATCTTCGGCCCCACCCGGGACTGGGAGTGCTACTGCGGCAAGTACAAGCGTGTCCGCTTCAAGGGCATCATCTGTGAGCGCTGTGGCGTCGAGGTCACCCGCGCCAAGGTGCGCCGTGAGCGGATGGGCCACATCGAGCTCGCCGCCCCCGTCACCCACATCTGGTACTTCAAGGGCGTTCCGTCGCGGCTGGGCTACCTGCTCGACCTCGCCCCGAAGGACCTCGAGAAGGTCATCTACTTCGCCGCCTACATGATCACGTGGGTGGACGAGGAGCGCCGTACGCGCGACCTGCCGTCGCTGGAGGCCCACGTCTCCGTCGAGCGCCAGCAGATCGAGCAGCGCCGCGACGCCGACCTGGAGGCCCGCGCCAAGAAGCTCGAGTCCGACCTGGCCGAGCTGGAGGCCGAGGGCGCCAAGGCCGACGTGCGCCGCAAGGTGCGCGAGGGCGCCGAGCGTGAGATGAAGCAGCTGCGCGACCGCGCGCAGCGCGAGATCGACCGCCTCGACGAGGTCTGGAACCGCTTCAAGAACCTCAAGGTCCAGGACCTCGAGGGCGACGAGCTGCTCTACCGCGAGCTGCGCGACCGCTTCGGCACCTACTTCATGGGTGCGATGGGCGCCGCCGCGCTGCAGAAGCGCCTGGAGTCCTTCGACCTGGACGAGGAGGCCGAGCGCCTCCGCGAGATCATCCGTACCGGCAAGGGCCAGAAGAAGACCCGTGCGCTCAAGCGCCTCAAGGTCGTCTCCGCCTTCCTGCAGACCCGCAACAGCCCCAGCGGCATGGTGCTGGACTGCATCCCGGTGATCCCGCCGGACCTGCGTCCGATGGTGCAGCTGGACGGTGGCCGCTTCGCGACCTCCGACCTGAACGACCTGTACCGCCGCGTCATCAACCGCAACAACCGCCTCAAGCGACTCCTTGACCTCGGTGCCCCCGAGATCATCGTGAACAACGAGAAGCGCATGCTTCAGGAGGCCGTCGACGCGCTCTTCGACAACGGCCGTCGTGGTCGCCCGGTCACGGGCCCCGGCAACCGTCCGCTGAAGTCGCTGTCCGACATGCTCAAGGGCAAGCAGGGTCGCTTCCGTCAGAACCTGCTCGGCAAGCGAGTCGACTACTCGGCGCGTTCCGTCATCGTCGTCGGCCCGCAGCTGAAGCTGCACCAGTGTGGTCTGCCCAAGGCCATGGCGCTGGAGCTCTTCAAGCCGTTCGTGATGAAGCGCCTGGTCGACCTGAACCACGCGCAGAACATCAAGAGCGCCAAGCGCATGGTCGAGCGCGGCCGTACGGTCGTGTACGACGTGCTGGAAGAGGTCATCGCGGAGCACCCGGTTCTGCTGAACCGTGCGCCCACCCTGCACCGCCTCGGCATCCAGGCCTTCGAGCCGCAGCTGGTCGAGGGCAAGGCCATCCAGATCCACCCGCTCGTCTGCACCGCGTTCAACGCGGACTTCGACGGTGACCAGATGGCCGTCCACCTGCCGCTCTCCGCGGAGGCGCAGGCCGAGGCCCGCATCCTGATGCTGTCCTCGAACAACATCCTCAAGCCGGCCGACGGCCGTCCGGTCACCATGCCGACCCAGGACATGGTGCTGGGCCTCTTCTTCCTCACCACCGACGAGGAGGAGCGCGAGGTCAAGGGCGAGGGCCGCTCGTTCGCGTCCGTCGCCGAGGCGATCATGGCGTTCGACGCCCGGGAGCTCTCGCTCCAGGCGAAGGTCGACATCCGCTTCCCGATCGGCACCGTCCCGCCGCGCGGCTGGACCCCGCCGGTGGCGGAGGAGGGCGAGCCGGAGTGGCAGCAGGGGGACTCGTTCCGTCTGCGCACCACCCTGGGCCGCGCGCTCTTCAACGAGCTGCTGCCCGAGGACTACCCGTTCGTCGACTACTCGGTGGGCAAGAAGCAGCTCTCCGAGATCGTCAACGACCTGGCCGAGCGCTACCCCAAGGTCATCGTGGCGGCGACGCTCGACAACCTGAAGGCGGCCGGCTTCCACTGGGCCACCCGTTCCGGCGTGACCGTCGCCGTCTCCGACATCGTGGTGCCGGAGGCCAAGAAGGAGATCGTCAAGGGCTACGAGGCCCAGGACGAGAAGGTCCAGAAGCAGTACGAGCGCGGTCTGATCACCAAGGACGAGCGCACGCAGGAGCTCATCGCGATCTGGACCAAGGCGACCAACGAGGTCGCCGAGGCGATGAACGCGAACTTCCCCAAGACGAACCCCATCTTCATGATGGTTGACTCGGGTGCCCGAGGAAACATGATGCAGATGCGGCAGATCGCCGGTATGCGTGGTCTGGTGTCGAACGCGAAGAACGAGACCATTCCGCGGCCCATCAAGGCGTCGTTCCGTGAGGGTCTCTCCGTGCTGGAGTACTTCATCTCCACCCACGGTGCCCGTAAGGGTCTCGCGGACACCGCCCTCCGTACCGCCGACTCGGGTTACCTGACCCGTCGTCTCGTGGACGTCTCCCAGGACGTGATCATCCGCGAGGAGGACTGTGGCACCGACCGCGGCCTCAAGCTGACGATCGCGACCAAGGACGCCAACGGCGTGCTGCGCAAGGCCGACGACGTCGAGACGTCGGTGTACGCCCGCATGCTGGCCGAGGACGTCGTCGTCGACGGCAAGGTCATCGCGCCGGCCAACGTCGACCTCGGTGACGTGCTCATCGACCAGCTCGTCGCCCACGGCGTCGAGACGGTCAAGACCCGCTCGGTCCTCACCTGCGAGTCCGCGGTCGGCACCTGTGCCTACTGCTACGGCCGCTCGCTGGCGACCGGCAAGCTGGTGGACATCGGCGAGGCGGCTGGCATCATCGCCGCCCAGTCGATCGGTGAGCCCGGTACCCAGCTGACGATGCGTACCTTCCACACCGGTGGTGTGGCCGGTGACGACATCACCCAGGGTCTGCCCCGTGTCGTCGAGCTCTTCGAGGCCCGTACGCCCAAGGGTGTCGCCCCGATCTCGGAGGCGGCCGGCCGCGTCCGCATCGAGGAGACCGAGAAGACCAAGAAGATCGTCGTCACCCCGGACGACGGCTCCGACGAGACCGCCTACGCGATCTCGAAGCGTGCCCGTCTGCTGGTGTCCGAGGGCGACCACGTCGAGGTGGGCCAGAAGCTCACCGTGGGTGCCACCAACCCGCACGACGTGCTGCGGATCCTCGGTCAGCGCGCGGTCCAGGTCCACCTGGTCGGCGAGGTCCAGAAGGTCTACAACTCGCAGGGTGTGTCGATCCACGACAAGCACATCGAGATCATCATCCGGCAGATGCTGCGCCGCGTGACGATCATCGAGTCCGGCGACGCGGAGCTGCTGCCGGGCGAGCTCGTGGAGCGCTCGCGCTTCGAGGCGGAGAACCGTCGCGTGGTCCAGGAAGGCGGCCACCCGGCCTCCGGCCGTCCGCAGCTGATGGGTATCACCAAGGCCTCGCTGGCCACGGAGTCCTGGCTGTCGGCCGCCTCCTTCCAGGAGACGACCCGAGTGCTGACGGACGCGGCGATCAACGCCAAGTCCGACTCGCTCATCGGCCTCAAGGAGAACGTGATCATCGGTAAGCTCATCCCGGCCGGTACGGGTCTGTCCCGTTACCGGAACATCCGGGTCGAGCCGACCGAAGAGGCGAAGGCCGCCATGTACTCGGCCGTCGGGTACGACGACATCGACTACTCGCCCTTCGGGACGGGGTCGGGTCAGGCGGTTCCGCTGGAGGACTACGACTACGGGCCGTACAACCAGTAAGCGGTCTGTGGTTCGCGAGGCGGTCACCCCGGTTTCGGGGTGGCCGCCTCGCGGCGTTTGGGGGTGCCCCGGTCCCTCCCTTTCACCGTTTCTTGCGTGGGGCTCCGCCCCCGCACCCCCGAAGCGCGCTGCGCGCGCTGTCCTCAAACGCCGGACAGGCTGAACTACGGGCACAGCCCGACGGCGCCGCGCGCTACAGCTCCCTGATGACGTTCCCCGGCTCGTCCAGCCAGAGCCGGCCGCCCGCGTCGTCCACCGTCAGTCCGAAGCGGGCGGGGGAGGGTGCGCCCTGCGCCACCCACCAGCCGTATGCCGCCTCCGCCTCGTCCCAGAGGCGGCGCGGGCCGCCCTGCCAGACGAGCGTCGTCAGGTCCGGCTCGGCCCGGAAGAGGGCGCAGGCCCAGGACGGGTCGCCGTCGAGTCCCCGGAGCCAGATCGCTCTGCCGTAGCGGCGTCTGGCGTCCGCCTGTTGGCGCACGCCCCGCAGCTTGATGCCCAGGGCGAACGTCGCTGTGGAGAACTCCGCCTCCGTGAGACGGGTCGAGGAGATGTCCCCGAGCGTGGTGACGTCCACGGTCGGCGGGGGTTCCGCCCGGAGTGGTTCCGGGCCTCGCCCCGGGAGGGAGAAGCGGCCCTCCGCGCTCTTGCCGTCCGGCGCGACGGTCAGGGTGACGAGCGCGTGCTGTTCGCTGAACGGCGTCCGCCAGGGCGCGACGAGTGTCGCGCCGGGACGGACGGCCGACACGTCCGCGTACGAGACGGAGCTCGTGACGACGCTCATGCGGCCACCGCCACTCGGCGGTGCCGGAGGAGGCGGGCGCGCTCCTCCAGGAAGCGGGTTCCCAGCGCCGCGATCGCCGTCGCCGCCGCGGCCGCGCGCTCGGTGCCCGTCTTCGCGGTCAGCGGGTTCCGCTCCTTCGGCAGCCGCAGGGGGCCGTACGCGCCGTACCGCTCCACGCCGCACGAGACGCAGCGGCGGACTCCGTCCGGGGCCGCGGACCAGCCCTCGCGGTGCGCGCAGTTCCGTACGAGCCGGCCCGTCGTCGTCCGGACGCCCCTCGCGCTTCCCGCGCTCATCGCGTCCTCCTCGCCAGCCCCGCCGCGGCCTGCTCGTCCCGCGTCGCCAGGCGCAGCGCCTCCGCCGGCGCCTCCCACTCCCGGCCGCCGCCGGGCGGTCTGACGTAGACGCTGTCGCCCGCCCGCGCCATGACCTGTGCGAGCTTCGCGCTCCGCGTGTCCACCACGTAGGCGCCTTCGCGGTACGTCATGGAGGGTTCCCTTCGAGTTGTGCCGAACCGATGTGGCGCCCAGCTTGGGGGCCCGTCGATAGCCTCGGAAAGGGGTTGCGTCCACACAACTGCGCTGTACGGAAACGGAGTTAAGCTATGGCCAAGGCCGACGGTGAGTCGCGGTACTGCCAGCCGAAGTTCGGCTGGCGCTTCTTCGGCAGGGAACTGAAGCGTCGGCGCGAGGCCGCGAAGCTGTCGCAGGACGAACTGGGCAGAAGGGTCATTTGCTCGGGCTCGTACATCGGTCAGTTCGAGAAGGCGCTTCGCAAGCCTCAACTGGAGATCGCTGTGCGGCTCGACGCGGTGTTGGGGACCGACGGGCTGTTTGCGCGGATGTGTGAAGAGCTCATCGACAACCCGTCGTACGCCGACTGCTTCAGGGAGGTGGCCTACCTCCAAGGGCTGGCTACCAGCATCAGAGAGTACGCCCCGATCTTCGTGCCTGGCCTGTTGCAGACGGCCGCCTATGCGCGCGCCGTCTTCCTTGGGGGCCACCCTTTCGCGAGCGAAGAGGACATCGAGTCTCGGGTCACGAACCGTTTGGCGCGGGCTCGCATCCTCCGTGATCCAACAAAGCCCTTGTTGTGGGCTCTCCTCGATGAGAGCGTCATCCGTCGCAAGGTAGGGGGTGCTGCCGCGATGCATGAGCAGCTTTCGCACATTGCCGCATTGGTGCGTCGGCGCCACATCGGGTTGCAGGTATTGCCGTTTGACGCGGGTGCTCCCTTGCTGGACGGCGCGCTCACGCTCATGGCGTTCGAGGACGTACCACCGGTGGCGTACAGCGAAGGGCACCTGAGCGGAAACCTCCTGGACGATCCGTCCGTAGTGGAGGAGTGCGAACGCTCCTACGATTTCGCTACGGCCGTCGCGTTGTCCCCAGCCGAGTCCTTGTCGCTGATCACGTCGGTTGCAGAGGAGTACGGACATGAGTAGAGCACTGGATCTAAGCTCCGTGGCTTGGCGGAAGAGCAGTCACAGCGGGTCGGGCGACAACAGTGGCGGCAACAACTGCCTCGAAGTCGCCGTTGGCAACAACGGTCTTGTTGTCCCCGTCCGCGACTCCAAACGCCCCCACGGCCCCACCCTCCTCATACCCGCCCCCGCCTGGGCCGCCTTCCTCACCGATCTCCGAAGCTGAGCGGTCGCGACAACGCGTCACGCACCTCCGCCGCGCCCGTCTCCACCTCGCGGTACCACTCGGTGACGTCGTCCCCGTCCTCGACAAGTTCGACGCGGCCCGCGTCCAACTCCCGCAACCGGTCGCCGAGGGCGTTGAGTCGGGCCTCCAGGGCGAACCGTCCGGGGACCGGGCTCCTCGCCCAGAGGAGGTCGTCGCGGGCCGCCGTCACGGCCGCGTGGGCGCGGGCGCGGACGGGCGGGAGGGCGATCCGGAGTTCGTCCAGGTTCGCCCGGACCTCTGTCAGGGCGGCGAGCAGCTCCTCCAAGTGGGCCGCGGCTTCGTCGGTCTGTTCGGCCCAGGAGGCGAAGAGGTGGGCGGCGCGGTCGATGGCGTCCGGGTCGGGGACCTCCGCGTGCGTCCACTCGCCGCGGATCTCCGCGTACGAGGCGAGCAGGTGCCGACAGCTCTCCAGCGTCTCCGGAACGTCCGCGAGCGCCTCCCGCGTGGAACTCCTGGGCATGCCGTCCCCGTGGCCGCAGGCCCCCTGGATCGCGCGGTAGAGGCCGTCGACGCGGTCGGCCGGTGCCTCCAGACGTCGGTGGGCCTCCGCCGCCGCCTCCATCGCGGCGGCGAGGCGCCGCTCCGCGTCCGCCGGCCGTCGCTTCCGTCCCCACATGTCAGGCTCCCCCCACCTCGATGGGCCCCTCCGCCGTCCGGACGCTCCCCGCGACGGGCCGTCCGCGAGGGCGCCGTCGTCTCGGGTCAGGTTATGGGCAATCACACATACGTTTGGCGTTCCGCCGCGGCAGCTGTGGGAGCGAGCGGAGGTGTGGACGGGGCCTGCGCTCGCGTGGCGGCGATGGGCGGGCGTGGTCGGCGTGGCGCGAGGGCGTCCGGGCGGAGCCGGTCCCTCTGCTCGGTTCCCCCCGGCCTCCGGCCCTCGGCGGTGCCGAACGCTCGTTCATACTGGACATACGCCGCACATCGGTACGTCCTCCGCGTGTGCATTTGTTTTGACCGCAGCCCATGCGGTAGGTACGCTCTGACCTTGTGCCTGGGGTGTCCCTGGGCTCTTGTGCGTGCCTTCAAACCGCGCAAGAGGCCGGGTCCTGACGGTCCTCCGTGGTCCCGAACGGTTCAAAGACACCGAAATCTGCGCCGAACCGCCGTCGGCGGGGGTATGCAGCCTTCGACACACCCGACCGCGTGGGTCGGGGGGTAGTCCCAGGTTAGTTTTATCGTGATCGGCACACAGAAACCGGAGAAACGGTGCCTACGATCCAGCAGCTGGTCCGAAAGGGCCGGCAGGACAAGGTCGAGAAGAACAAGACGCCCGCACTCGAGGGTTCGCCCCAGCGTCGTGGCGTCTGCACGCGTGTTTTCACGACCACCCCGAAGAAGCCGAACTCGGCCCTGCGTAAGGTCGCGCGTGTGCGTCTGACCAGCGGCATCGAGGTCACCGCTTACATTCCGGGTGAGGGCCACAACCTGCAGGAGCACTCCATCGTGCTCGTGCGCGGCGGCCGTGTGAAGGACCTGCCGGGCGTTCGCTACAAGATCATCCGTGGCTCGCTCGACACCCAGGGCGTCAAGAACCGCAAGCAGGCTCGCAGCCGCTACGGCGCCAAGAAGGAGAAGTAAGAATGCCTCGTAAGGGCCCCGCCCCGAAGCGCCCGGTCATCATCGACCCGGTCTACGGCTCTCCTCTGGTCACGTCCCTGATCAACAAGATCCTGCTGCACGGCAAGCGCTCCACCGCCGAGCGCATCGTGTACGGCGCCATGGAGGGTCTCCGCGAGAAGACCGGCAACGACCCGGTCATCACGCTGAAGCGCGCGCTTGAGAACGTCAAGCCCGCCCTCGAGGTCAAGTCCCGCCGTGTCGGTGGCGCGACCTACCAGGTGCCGGTCGAGGTCCGTCCGGGCCGCGCCTCCACCCTGGCGCTGCGCTGGCTGGTCGGTTACTCCCGCGCCCGTCGCGAGAAGACCATGACCGAGCGCCTCATGAACGAGCTGCTGGACGCTTCGAACGGTCTCGGCGCCTCGGTCAAGAAGCGTGAGGACACGCACAAGATGGCCGAGTCCAACAAGGCCTTCGCGCACTACCGCTGGTAGTCGCTACCCCCATCGAGAACCGAGAGAAGACTGAGCCATATGGCCACCACTTCGCTTGACCTGGCCAAGGTCCGCAACATCGGGATCATGGCCCACATCGACGCGGGCAAGACGACCACCACCGAGCGGATCCTGTTCTACACCGGTGTCTCGTACAAGATCGGTGAGGTCCACGACGGCGCTGCCACGATGGACTGGATGGAGCAGGAGCAGGAGCGCGGCATCACCATCACGTCCGCCGCGACGACCTGCCACTGGCCGCTCGAGAACGTCGATCACACGATCAACATCATCGACACCCCGGGCCACGTCGACTTCACCGTCGAGGTGGAGCGCTCGCTGCGCGTGCTCGACGGTGCCGTGACGGTGTTCGACGGTGTGGCCGGTGTCGAGCCGCAGTCCGAGACGGTGTGGCGTCAGGCCGACCGTTACGGCGTGCCGCGCATCTGCTTCGTCAACAAGCTCGACCGGACCGGTGCCGAGTTCCACCGCTGCGTCGACATGATCGTGGACCGCCTCGGCGCGACCCCGATCGTCATGCAGCTCCCGATCGGTGCCGAGGCCGACTTCAAGGGCGTCATCGACCTGGTCCGCATGAAGGCCCTGGTCTGGTCCGCCGAAGCCGCCAAGGGCGAGATGTACGACGTCGTCGACATCCCGGACACCCACGTGGAGGCCGCCGACGAGTGGCGCGGCAAGCTCCTCGAGGCCGTGGCCGAGAACGACGAGGAGATGATGGAGCTGTTCCTGGAGGGCACCGAGCCCACCGAGGAGCAGCTGTACGCGGCCATCCGCCGCATCACCATCAACTCCGGCAAGGGTGGCAGCACCACCGTCACCCCGGTGTTCTGCGGTACCGCGTTCAAGAACAAGGGCGTTCAGCCCCTGCTCGACGCCGTCGTCCGCTACCTGCCGTCGCCGCTCGACATCGAGGCCATCGAGGGCCACTCGGTCAGCGACCCCGACGAGGTCGTCAAGCGCAAGCCCTCCGACGACGAGCCGTTCTCCGGTCTTGCCTTCAAGATCATGAGCGACCCGCACCTCGGCAAGCTCACCTTCGTCCGGGTCTACTCGGGCCGTATGACGGCGGGCACCCAGGTGCAGAACTCCGTCAAGGGCAAGAAGGAGCGCATCGGCAAGATCTACCGGATGCACGCGAACAAGCGTGAGGAGATCGAGTCGGTGGGTGCCGGTGACATCGTCGCCGTCATGGGTCTGAAGCAGACCACCACCGGTGAGACCCTCTGCGACGCCGCGAACCCGGTGATCCTGGAGTCCATGGACTTCCCGGCGCCGGTCATCCAGGTCGCGATCGAGCCCAAGTCCAAGGGCGACCAGGAGAAGCTGGGTGTCGCCATCCAGCGCCTGGCCGAGGAGGACCCCTCCTTCCAGGTCCACACGGACGAGGAGACGGGCCAGACCATCATCGCGGGTATGGGCGAGCTGCACCTCGACGTGCTGGTCGACCGTATGAAGCGTGAGTTCAAGGTCGAGGCCAACGTCGGCAAGCCGCAGGTCGCGTACCGCGAGACGATCCGCAAGGCCGTCGAGCGCATCGACTACACCCACAAGAAGCAGACCGGTGGTTCCGGTCAGTTCGCGAAGGTCCAGATCGCGATCGAGCCTCTTGAGGGCGACGGCTACGAGTTCGAGAACAAGGTCACCGGTGGCCGCATCCCGCGGGAGTACATCCCGTCCGTGGACGCGGGTTGCCAGGAGGCCATGGAGTTCGGCGTGCTGGCCGGCTACCCGCTGACCGGCGTCAAGGTGACGCTGCTCGACGGTGCCTACCACGACGTCGACTCGTCCGAGCTCGCCTTCAAGATCGCCGGTTCCATGGCGTTCAAGGAGGGTGCCCGCAAGGCGTCGCCGGCTCTGCTCGAGCCGATGATGTCCGTCGAGGTCACCACCCCCGAGGACTACATGGGCGATGTGATCGGCGACATCAACTCCCGCCGTGGCCAGATCCAGGCCATGGAGGACCGTCACGGCGCCAAGCTCGTCAAGGGCCTGGTTCCGCTGTCGGAGATGTTCGGCTACGTCGGAGACCTCCGCAGCAAGACGTCGGGTCGCGCAAGCTACTCGATGCAGTTCGACTCCTACGCCGAGGTTCCCCGGAACGTCGCCGAGGAGATCATCGCGAAGGCCAAGGGCGAGTAACCGGCTCCCGTCTCCACAGACGGGGCTGACGCCTTAGGCTTGACACCGACCGTCGGGGCATACCGCCGCGAATCGTGAGGAACCCGGTCCTACCGGCCACCTCCCGGCACGCGGCGGGTGCCCCGCCGGACGGCACCCCAGCAAAGATCCCTGGCGCCGTGTAGCAGGCGTACAGAACCACTCCCAGGAGGACCCCAGTGGCGAAGGCGAAGTTCGAGCGGACTAAGCCGCACGTCAACATCGGCACCATCGGTCACGTCGACCACGGTAAGACGACCCTTACCGCGGCGATCACCAAGGTGCTGCACGACGCGCACCCGGAGCTGAACCCCTTCACGCCGTTCGACCAGATCGACAAGGCGCCTGAGGAGCGGCAGCGCGGTATCACCATCTCCATCGCGCACGTCGAGTACCAGACCGAGTCGCGTCACTACGCCCACGTCGACTGCCCGGGTCACGCGGACTACATCAAGAACATGATCACCGGTGCCGCCCAGATGGACGGCGCGATCCTCGTGGTCGCCGCGACCGACGGTCCGATGCCGCAGACCAAGGAGCACGTGCTCCTGGCCCGCCAGTCCGGCGTTCCGTACATCGTCGTCGCCCTGAACAAGGCCGACATGGTGGACGACGAGGAGATCCTGGAGCTCGTCGAGCTCGAGGTCCGTGAGCTCCTCAACGAGTACGAGTTCCCGGGCGACGACGCTCCGGTCGTCAAGGTCTCGGCGCTGAAGGCGCTCGAGGGCGACGCCGAGTGGGGCCAGTCGGTCATGAACCTCATGAACGCCGTCGACGAGAACATCCCGCAGCCCGAGCGTGACGTCGACAAGCCGTTCCTGATGCCGATCGAGGACGTCTTCACGATCACCGGTCGTGGCACCGTCGTCACCGGCCGTATCGAGCGCGGTGTCCTGAAGGTCAACGAGACCGTCGACATCATCGGCATCAAGACCGAGAAGACCACCACCACGGTCACCGGTATCGAGATGTTCCGCAAGCTGCTCGACGAGGGCCAGGCCGGTGAGAACGTCGGTCTGCTCCTCCGTGGCATCAAGCGCGAGGACGTCGAGCGCGGCCAGTGCATCATCAAGCCGGGTTCGGTCACCCCGCACACCGAGTTCGAGGCCACGGCCTACATCCTGTCGAAGGACGAGGGTGGCCGTCACACCCCGTTCTTCAACAACTACCGTCCGCAGTTCTACTTCCGTACGACTGACGTGACCGGTGTCGTGACCCTCAAGGAGGGCACGGAGATGGTCATGCCCGGCGACAACGCCGAGATGTCCGTCCAGCTGATCCAGCCCGTCGCCATGGAGGAGGGCCTGCGCTTCACCATCCGTGAGGGCGGCCGTACCGTCGGCGCCGGCCAGGTCACCAAGATCACCAAGTAAGTCCTCTTACTTGCGGGTCTGAACCTTGCAGGTCCGAGCGGGCCCGCACATCTTCGGATGTGCGGGCCCGCTCGCTTTTGTGTCCGGGGGACCTCAGGTGCCGGCGGCCAGCCGGGTGCGCAGCTCGCGCCGGTGCCTGATGCGGTACTTGCGGTAGACGCGGGTGAGGTGCTGCTCGACCGTGCTCACCGCGATCGACAGCTCGGCCGCCACCTCGCGGTTGGACAGGCCCTGTGCCGCCAGGACGGCCACCCGGCGCTCGGCGGTCGTGAGGACGACGCCGGGCGCCGGGGCGGGCGTGCGGTGCCGCTCCGCCGCGGTGTCGAGGTCGGCGAGGGTGCGGCTGATCCCGTACCGGTCGCCGCAGGCGCGGTAGAGCTCCAGGGCGCGGGTGAGCGTCGCCGCGCGGCGCTCGGGCGGCTCGGTGGCGGCCAGGACGCGCAGCGCGCCGGCGCGGGCGCGGGGACGGCGGTGGACGGGGGCGGCCTGCCGGTCGTCCAGCAGCCGGACGGCCCGCTCCGGCCGGCCCAGGGCCAGCCACGCCTCGGCGGCACCGGTCCGCCAGGGCGCCAGCGCCGGGGTGTCGAGGCCCCAGGAACGCAGCGTCTCGCCGCAGGAGACGAAGCAGGCGAGCGCGTCGCGCGGGCGGTCCAGGGCGAGGTGGTGGAGGCCGCGGGCGTGCTGGTGGGGGACGGTGAAGATCGTCCGGTGGGTCGCCTCGGGGAGCGGCCGGTCCAGCAGTTCGGCGGCCCTGTCGTGCTCGCCCAGGGCGGTGTGCGCCTCCGCGAGGACGGCCAGGGGGAAGGCGAGGGCCGTGCCCCAGCCCGCCTCGGGCATCAGGTCCAGGGCATGGGCGCCGTGCTCGCACGCCGCGGCCGGCTCGCCCCGGCGCAGGAGGACGAACGACCTGGTCTGGTGCAGTAGGGCCTCCCGGACGGGGGTGGGCGTCGGGAACCCCGGGCGGGGGGCGAGGAACCGGTCCGACCAGGCGTCCGCGGCGTCGAGGCGGTCGATGTACACCAGCGCCTGTATGGCGACGACCACGGCGTCCGGGCGGTGATCGACGATGCCGGGGGTGCGCAGCACGCGTTCCGCGGCCGTGGCGACGGCGTCGGGGTCACCGCCGGTCAGCGCGGTGTGGAGGGTACGCGCCGCCGCGACCTCCACGGGTTCCGGCGGGTCGGTGGGCTCGGGTGCGGGGGAGGGCCGGCGGAGGACGGCCGGCATCCAGGGGAGGGTGCCGGGATAGGTGTGGGTCAGGCGGAGCCGGGTGACGGCCAGCTCGGTGGCGTACCGGGGGTCCGCGTCCTCGTCCGGCAGCGTCCCGGCGGCCGTGATCGCGTCCTCCTCGCGGCCGTGCCACAGCAGGGCCTGGACGAGGTGCAGGATCGCGCGGGGCGGCAGCAGGCCGGTACGGGCGTGCCCGGCGAGCGCCCTGAGCTGGGTGATGACGCCCGGCGGGTCGAGCCGCCAGGCGACGGCCACGGTGGCCAGCCGGTCCGCCAGCCCCTGGGGCGAGTCGTCCGCGCGGAACACCGCGCAGCGCAGGTAGCGGGCGGCGAGGGTGGTGTCGCCGGCCGCCAGGTGCTCCTCGGCCGCCGCGCGGAGCGCCGGCGCCTCCCAGCTCTCGCCCAGCGGGGCGCCCGCCATCAGTTGCGCGGCGACCGCGACGGCGGGTGCGCCCTGGGCGTGCAGCGCGCGGGCCGCGCGGGCGCGCAGGGCCGTGTGGGCGGCGGAGGAGAGGTCGGGGTCGGCGAGCAGGGCCTCGGCCACGGCGGGGTGCCGGGGGCGGTGGTGGTCGTCGTGCAGGGCCGAGGCGGTGAGGGCGGCCAGGGCTTGGGGGACGACGCGGGGGGCGAGGGCCGCGGTGGCCGCGAGGAGGGCGGTGTCCGGACTGTCGGGGCTCGTGGGAGGCACGGTCCCGGTGGCGCGCGGGGCGTCGGGGTGCGGGGCGCTCGCGGTGTCGGTGGTGCCGAGGACGGCCGTTGCGCGGGCCACGGCCAGGGCCTCGGCGCCGCTGCGGTGGGCGCAGGCCAGCACCGCGCTCCGGTACGCCGCGCCGGGCCGGGGGACGGTCCCCGCCGTGGCGGCGGCGTCGTCCAGCAGGGCGCGCAGGAGGAGCGGGTTGCCGCCGGTCAGGCGGTGGAATTCCGCGGTCGGGCGGGCCGCGGCGGGCTCGCCGAGGTGGTGGGCGAGGAGGCGGGTGATCCCGCGGGGGGTGAGAGGGCTGAGGAACAGGTGCCGCGTTCGGGGCTGGTACTGGAGTTCGGCCAGCAGAGTGCGGTGGGCCGTGCCGTGCGGGGCCTCGGTGACGACCAGGGCGGCCCGGGTCGTGCGCAGTCTGCGGACGAGGTAGAGGAGGCACTGCTGGGAGGCGTGGTCCGCGTAGTGCAGGTCGTCCACGCAGAGGAGGAGGGGGCGGTCCGCGGCGAGGGCGAGGGTTGCGTGGTAGATGCGGCGAAGGACGTGCGGGGGCACGGTGTGTTGGGCTTCGTCCTGGTCCGACTCCGTTGCCAGGAGGGCCAGTTCGGGGACCAACTGGTCCACCAGGGCGTAGGGGAAGGGCTGTTCGGTGGGGCTGCCGAGGGCGGTGCGGACCGTGAAGCCGTGTTCCGTGGCACGGGTCCGGAGGGCGTGCAGCAGTTCCGTCTTGCCCAGGGCCGTCGCGCCGTGGACGACCGCGAAGGCGCCGGTGCCGCGGGCGCTTTCCGCCAGGGCCGCGGAGAGGGTGGCCAGTTCGGCTTCGCGGTCGACGAGCATTGGGTGCGCCCTTCCCCCGGGTGAGGCGGCCTCCGGTACGGCGGGGGCAGCACGATAGCAAGGCGGGTGGGGGTGTGCCCCGGTCCCGCCCTTTCGCCGTTTCCTGCTTGGGCCGCGCCCCCGCGGGCCCCCGCTTCCGTGCTGCGCGCGGTTTGTTGCCCCGGTCCCGCCCTTTCACCGTTTCTTGCGGGGGTCGGCCCCCGCGCCCCCCGCAACCGCGCTGCGCGCGGTTGTCCTCAAACGCCGGACGGGCTGAGCGGGGGCGCGGTGAGTGGTGGTCAGCCGAGGTCCGGGCGCCAGATCCAGGGGGTCGCGTCCGGGGCGAGGCCCACCACGCAGAGGCGGTGGGCGCCGTCCGTGTGGAGGGCCGGGGTGGCCACCGGGACCGGTTGGCGGTCGGCGACCGTCGGGTGGGCGTCGTCGGAGGCGGCGTCGAGGACCTGGGCGCGGCCCTCCAGGTCCTTGCCCAGGACCATCAGCGCGTCGCGGTGGCCGCGTTGCGGCAGGGCGCGGGCCGTGAGCGGGCCGTAGCCGACGAGGTCGCGGACGGCGGAGTCCTTGAGCTCCTCCGTCCCCGCGTCGCCGGTGAGGCGGAACGCCTGCGGACGCGACTGGGCCGGCTGGCGGTAGACGACCACGAGCTTTCCGTCGTCGCCCGGGTGGGCCGCCACCGGGTCGCCCGCCGGCTTCGGGAGGCCGTCCAGGGGGAGGAAGCGCATCGGCTTGCCGGGGCCGTCCTGGCTCCAGTGGTGCACGGTGTCGCGGCCGACGCCCAGGACGTGGATCCGGCGGTCCCCGTCCAGCGCGACGGTCAGGCCCTCCTGCACGTCCTGGCCGCCGAGGTTGCGCCACTTGCCCCACTTGCCGTCGCGCTCGCGGACCCGGGTGGAGACGCCCTTGCCCGCGTTGCGGACGAACAGGTGGACGCGCCCGTCGGGGTCGGTGACCGCCACGGGGACACCCACCCGGCGGCCCCGGTCGGCGCTGTGCTCGGGGTTGCCGAGGCCGGTCCAGCCGGTGAACGGGCCGTCCGGGGTCCGCTGGGCCAGGACGACGATCTCGCGGGTGTCGGCGCGGCCCTCGCCCTCCAGGGCGGAGAAGCGCAGCGCGAAGACCAGGCGGCGGCCGTCGGCGTCCTTGACCGTGGTCAGCGCGGGGGCCAGGGGGCCGCCGCCGAGGTTCTCCGGGGCGCCCCAGCGGCCGCTGCCCGCCGAGGTCTCGCGCCAGCGCACGGCGTGCAGGCCGAGCACCCCGTACGCCTCCAGGCGGCCGGAGCGGTCGCTGTCCACGGTCGGCGTGGCGCCGGGGTGGCGGTAGTGGGTGGAGCGGATCCAGCCCTTGCGGTTCTTCAGCGGGCGGTCGCCGCCCTGGCCGTAGTCGCCGCAGCCGCCGTCGTTGCCGCAGTGCCAGTCGGGAGCGCCGCCGTACGCCTCCACCAGCTCGTGCTTCTGCGCGACGATCTCGTGCGGGAGGTTGTGCGGCCAGCGCTGGTTGTAGTACCCGCGGTAGGAGGTCGTCACGAAGCGTGGCGGGTGCTTCTCGCGGCGGGTCGTGTCCGCCGACCACTGGGAGAGCGCCTTCCAGGTGAAGAGGGCGGTCGGGGTGTGGTCGCGGTGGTCCGAGCACGCGCCGTAGTCGTTGTCCTTGGGGTGCGTGGCGTCGTGGACCTGGTAGTCGGGGTCGGGGTCCATGGTGTGGACCACGGTCGGCCGGAAACGATCCATGATCGTTGCCAGGGCGTCCACCAGCGTGCTGTGCCGGTAGGTGCTCACCTCGGTGCACGGCGACCCCTTGGCGACCAGGGACTTCGCCTCCGCCCCCGGCTGGTCCCAGAGCTGCGGCAGCCGGACGCTGTGCTCGGAGAGCATGGCGACGTTGAGGAAGACCAGCCGGGCCCGGCGGTCCCCGGCGACGAGCTCGTTGGTCTCGGCCTTCACCCCGCCCGGCAGGCTCAGCACGGACTTCTGCCAGGGGGTGAACGGGTGCTTGCCCAGCATCCGCGCGTACGCCTGGCGCAGGCCCTGGTGGCGGGCGGAGGAGTAGGCGGCCTTGTCGTGGTGCTGCCGCTCCTTGCGCGGCATGCCCTCCACCCAGTTCTGTCCTATGGCCTCGCCGGCCGTGACGTAGACGGAGACGACCGGGACGCCGGCGCGGACCATGTGCAGCGCGTCCGGGTTCATGAAGAACAGGTCGTCGTCCGGGTGGGCCAGCACCTGGAGCAGCAGCGGCCCGCGCGCGTCACCGAAGGACTGGGTGGTGTGCGGGTCCACCGCGCGGACGGGGGAGGCGGAGGGGGCGGACTTCTCGGAACCGCTGTCGCTGCATCCCGTCGCCACGGCGGCCGTGACGGCCGCGATCCCGGCGAGCACAGACCGACGTCCGACCGGACGCGCGTTCTGGAACGGAACGGTTCTGCGCTGTGAGATGTTCAACTACCTGACTCCGCTTCATTGTCCAGCGCCCCCCAGTGTGAAAAGGGACGGGGAAGAGGCCCGGCGGGTTGCCCAACTTGCTACAAAGCCTGATTTCCCCTTCGCGAGACCTGGCGGTTTTCGGTCACTGTGGCGCGCATGACACCTTCGCGCCACCGCGCCATGGTGAACATTGACCGTTCCGCACCGAATGTCCGCATAAACTCGGCAGGGCGGTTTGACATCTGCGCCGGTCGGGGTACGTTCATCGGCTGCGATTGGCGCGGCTTCCGTCCCGTATGGCACACTGTTCAGGTTGCTCGGTTGAGTGCCGATGCTGCGCGCCTCCCGCCGGGAGGACTGGAAGCGAGTCCCGCAGTACTCGTCACCTCTTCTCAGAGGTGGAAGTACGGGAATCTTCCGGGAAGTGTCAGCGGGGTGCCAGCCAGGCACTCGGTGGGTGTCCTTCCCCCACGAACCCCTTGAGCAGGGATCTCCCTTATGGGAGATCTGCTGGAAGGGGCGCGACACGCCCGACCGCGTGGGTCGGAGCGTGAGTGGGACGGACCGCGATGTTCCGCGAGGAGCGCGCAGCCCGGCCGAGTCCCAGAGCGTTACGAGAGACAGGACTACGAAGTAGCCATGGCGGGACAGAAGATCCGCATCCGGCTCAAGGCCTACGACCACGAGGTCATCGACTCCTCGGCGAAGAAGATCGTCGAGACGGTGACCCGCACTGGTGCGTCGGTCGCGGGCCCGGTGCCGCTGCCCACTGAGAAGAACGTGTACTGCGTCATCAAGTCGCCGCACAAGTACAAGGACTCGCGCGAGCACTTCGAGATGCGCACGCACAAGCGCCTCATCGACATCCTCGACCCCACGCCGAAGACGGTTGACTCGCTCATGCGCCTCGACCTGCCGGCGGGCGTCGACATCGAGATCAAGCTCTGAGGTGACGCGCGAGATGGCTAAGCAGATCAAGGGCGTCCTGGGCGAGAAGCTCGGCATGACGCAGGTCTGGGACGAGAACAACCGTGTCGTCCCGGTCACCGTTGTCAAGGCCGGCCCCTGCGTTGTCACGCAGGTCCGCACCAACGACGCCGACGGCTACGAGTCGGTCCAGATCGCCTTCGGCGAGATCGACCCGCGCAAGGTGAACAAGCCCCTCAAGGGCCACTTCGCCAAGGCCGACGTGACCCCCCGCCGCCACCTGGTGGAGATCCGCACCTCCGACGCCGCCGAGTACACCCTCGGCCAGGAGATCACCGCGGACGTGTTCGAGGCCGGCGTCAAGGTCGACGTCACGGGCAAGAGCAAGGGCAAGGGCTTCGCCGGTGTCATGAAGCGCCACAACTTCCGTGGCCTCGGCGCCGGGCACGGCACCCAGCGCAAGCACCGCTCCCCCGGTTCGATCGGTGGCTGCGCCACCCCGGGCCGTGTGTTCAAGGGCCTCCGCATGGCGGGCCGCATGGGCAACGAGCGGGTCACCACCCAGAACCTGACCGTCCACGCCGTTGACGCGGAGAAGGGCCTGCTCCTCATCAAGGGCGCGGTTCCTGGTCCGAACGGCGGCCTCGTCCTGGTCCGTACCGCGGCCAAGGGGGCCTGAGGTAACCGATGAGCACCATTGACATCCTTTCGCCGGCAGGCGACAAGGCCGGGACCGTCGAGCTCCCCGCGGAGATCTTCGACGCGAAGGTCAGCGTTCCGCTGATCCACCAGGTCGTCGTCGCGCAGCTGGCCGCTGCCCGTCAGGGCACGCACAAGACCAAGACCCGTGGCGAGGTCCGCGGCGGTGGCAAGAAGCCGTACCGCCAGAAGGGCACCGGTCGCGCCCGTCAGGGTTCGACCCGCGCGCCGCAGTTCGCCGGTGGTGGCGTCGTGCACGGTCCCGTGCCGCGTGACTACTCGCAGCGGACCCCGAAGAAGATGAAGGCCGCCGCCCTGCGCGGTGCCCTCACCGACCGGGCCCGCCACAGCCGCATCCACGTCGTCTCCGGCGTGGTCGACGGCGCGGTGTCCACCAAGGCCGCCAAGAACCTGTTCGGCAAGATCTCCGAGCGCAAGAACGTGCTCCTGGTCGCCGACCGGTCCGACGAGGCCGCGTGGCTGTCCGCCCGCAACCTGCCCCAGGTGCACATCCTGGAGCCGGGCCAGCTGAACACGTACGACGTGCTCGTCTCCGACGACGTGGTCTTCACCCAGGCCGCTTTCGAGTCCTTCGTGTCTGGCCCCAAGGCCGCTGAAGGGAGCGAAGCCTGATGACTGAGGCCGTCGTCACCAGCAAGACGTTCTCGGACCCGCGTGACCTCCTGGTCAAGCCGGTCGTCTCCGAGAAGAGCTACGCGCTGCTGGACGAGAACAAGTACACGTTCATCGTCGACCCGCGCGCCAACAAGACCCAGATCAAGCAGGCCGTCGAGGCGGTCTTCTCGGTCAAGGTCACCGGGGTCAACACGATCAACCGCCAGGGCAAGCGCAAGCGCACCCGCACCGGTTTCGGCAAGCGCGCCAACACCAAGCGCGCCATCGTGACCCTCGCCGAGGGCGACCGTATCGACATCTTCGGCGGCCCGGTCTCCTAACGGAGTTCCGAGTCGTCCGATATCGGACGAGGACTGAAAAATGGGTATCCGCAAGTACAAGCCGACGACTCCGGGCCGTCGTGGCTCCAGCGTCGCCGACTTTGTCGAGATCACGCGGTCCACGCCGGAGAAGTCGCTGGTCCGCCCGCTGCACAGCAAGGGCGGCCGTAACAACGCCGGTCGTGTGACCGTCCGCCACCAGGGCGGTGGCCACAAGCGCGCCTACCGTGTGATCGACTTCCGTCGTCACGACAAGGACGGCGTGCCGGCCAAGGTCGCTCACATCGAGTACGACCCCAACCGCACCGCGCGCATCGCGCTGCTCCACTACGTGGACGGCGAGAAGCGCTACATCATCGCGCCGCGCGGCCTCGGCCAGGGCGACCGTATTGAGAACGGCCCCGGGGCCGACATCAAGCCGGGCAACAACCTGCCGCTGCGCAACATCCCGGTCGGTACGACGATCCACGCCATCGAGCTGCGTCCCGGTGGCGGTGCGAAGATCGCCCGCTCCGCCGGTTCCTCCGTGCAGCTGCTGGCGAAGGAGGGCACCATGGCCCACCTTCGTATGCCGTCCGGTGAGATCCGCCTGGTCGACGTCCGCTGCCGCGCCACCGTCGGCGAGGTCGGCAACGCCGAGCAGTCGAACATCAACTGGGGCAAGGCCGGCCGCATGCGCTGGAAGGGCGTCCGCCCGACCGTCCGCGGTGTCGCGATGAACCCGGTCGACCACCCGCACGGTGGTGGTGAGGGCAAGACCTCCGGTGGTCGCCACCCGGTCTCCCCGTGGGGTCAGAAGGAGGGTCGTACTCGTTCTCCCAAGAAGGCGAGCAACAAGTACATCGTCCGCCGCCGCAAGACGAACAAGAAGCGCTAGGAGCGGGTTTAGATGCCGCGTAGTCTCAAGAAGGGACCCTTCGTCGACGGCCACCTCATCAAGAAGGTGGACGCCCAGAACGAAGCCGGTACCAAGAACGTCATCAAGACCTGGTCCCGCCGCTCCATGATCGTGCCGGCCATGCTCGGCCACACGCTGGCGGTGCACAACGGCAAGACCCACGTCCCGGTGTTCGTCACCGAGTCGATGGTCGGCCACAAGCTCGGCGAGTTCTCGCCGACCCGCACCTTCCGCGGCCACGTCAAGGACGACCGGAAGTCGAAGCGCCGCTAATCGCGGGGTGTGAACGACTATGACTGACACCGAAGGGACAACCATGGAAGCCAGGGCCCAGGCGCGGTACATCCGCGTCACGCCCATGAAGGCCCGCCGCGTGGTGGACCTCATCCGTGGCATGGACGCCACGGAGGCTCAGGCGGTCCTGCGTTTCGCCCCGCAGGCCGCGAGCGTGCCGGTCGGCAAGGTGCTGGACAGCGCCATTGCCAACGCCGCGCACAACTACGACCACTCTGACGTCGACAGCCTCTACATCTCCGAGGCCTACGTCGACGAGGGCCCGACCCTGAAGCGGTTCCGTCCGCGCGCCCAGGGCCGCGCCTACCGGATCCGCAAGCGGACCAGCCACATCACCGTGGTCGTCAGCAGCAAGGAAGGAACCCGGTAATGGGCCAGAAGGTTAACCCGCACGGGTTCCGGCTCGGTGTGACCACGGACTTCAAGTCCCGCTGGTACGCCGACAAGCTGTACAAGGACTACGTCAAGGAAGACGTCGCCATTCGTCGCATGATGACGAAGGGCATGGAGCGCGCCGGTATCTCCAAGGTGGAGATCGAGCGCACCCGCGACCGCGTCCGCGTCGACATCCACACCGCTCGTCCGGGCATCGTCATCGGCCGCCGCGGCGCCGAGGCCGACCGCATCCGCGGCGAGCTGGAGAAGCTCACCGGCAAGCAGGTCCAGCTGAACATCCTCGAGGTCAAGAACCCCGAGGTCGACGCTCAGCTGGTCGCGCAGGCCGTCGCCGAGCAGCTGTCCTCCCGCGTCTCCTTCCGTCGCGCCATGCGCAAGAGCATGCAGTCGACGATGAAGGCCGGCGCCAAGGGCATCAAGATCCAGTGCGGTGGCCGTCTCGGCGGCGCCGAGATGTCCCGCTCGGAGTTCTACCGCGAGGGCCGTGTGCCCCTGCACACGCTCCGCGCCAACGTCGACTACGGCTTCTTCGAGGCCAAGACCACCTTCGGCCGCATCGGCGTGAAGGTCTGGATCTACAAGGGCGACGTCAAGAACATCGCCGAGGTCCGCGCCGAGAACGCCGCCGCCCGTGCGGGCAACCGCCCGTCCCGTGGCGCCGGCGACCGTCCGGCCCGTGGTGGCCGCGGCGGCGAGCGTGGCGGCCGCGGCCGCAAGCCGCAGCAGGCTGCCGAGGCCCCCAAGGCCGAGGCCACCGCTGCTCCGGCTGAGTCCACCGGAACGGAGGCCTGACCGACATGCTGATCCCTCGCAGGGTCAAGCACCGCAAGCAGCACCACCCCAAGCGGAACGGCATGGCCAAGGGTGGCACCGAGCTGGCGTTCGGTGAGTACGGCATCCAGGCCCTGACCCCGGCCTACGTGACGAACCGGCAGATCGAGTCCGCTCGTATCGCCATGACCCGTCACATCAAGCGTGGCGGCAAGGTGTGGATCAACATCTACCCGGACCGTCCGCTCACGAAGAAGCCCGCCGAGACCCGCATGGGTTCCGGTAAGGGTTCCCCGGAGTGGTGGGTCGCGAACGTCAAGCCCGGTCGGGTGATGTTCGAGCTGTCCTTCCCGAACGAAAAGGTTGCTCGTGAGGCGCTGACCCGCGCCGCCCACAAGCTTCCGATGAAGTGCCGCATTGTTCGGCGCGAGGCAGGTGAGTCGTGATGGCTGCCGGTACCAAGGCGACCGAGCTGCGTGAGCTGAACAACGAGGACCTCGTTGCCAAGCTCCGTGAGGCCAAGGAAGAGCTGTTCAACCTCCGCTTCCAGGCGGCGACCGGACAGCTTGAGAACCACGGCCGGCTGAAGGCCGTCCGCAAGGACATCGCCCGGATCTACACCCTGATGCGGGAGCGCGAGCTCGGCATCGAGACGGTGGAGAGCGCCTGATGAGCGAGAAGAACATGACTGAGACGAACGAGCGCGGCTTCCGCAAGACCCGTGAGGGCCTCGTCGTCAGCGACAAGATGGACAAGACCGTCGTCGTCGCTGTCGAGGACCGCGTCAAGCACGCGCTGTACGGCAAGGTCATCCGCCGTACCAACAAGCTCAAGGCGCACGACGAGCAGAACGCCGCGGGTGTCGGCGACCGCGTCCTCCTGATGGAGACCCGGCCGCTGTCCGCGACGAAGCGCTGGCGCGTCGTCGAGATCCTCGAGAAGGCCAAGTAATCACCTGAGGGCATTAGCCCCCAGGTAAGTTCCGCCAGGCTCGGCGTGGGGCCTCATCCGTGAGGCCCCCGCCGGGAACCGGCAGACGATCAGGAGATAGACGTGATCCAGCAGGAGTCGCGACTTCGCGTCGCCGACAACACTGGTGCCAAGGAGATCCTTTGCATCCGTGTTCTCGGTGGCTCGGGTCGCCGCTACGCGGGCATCGGTGACGTCATCGTCGCCACCGTCAAGGACGCGATCCCCGGTGGCAACGTGAAGAAGGGCGACGTCGTCAAGGCCGTCGTCGTTCGCACCGTCAAGGAGCGCCGCCGTCCGGACGGCTCGTACATCCGCTTCGACGAGAACGCGGCCGTCATCCTCAAGAACGACGGTGACCCCCGCGGCACCCGTATCTTCGGCCCCGTCGGCCGAGAGCTGCGCGAGAAGAAGTTCATGAAGATCGTCTCGCTCGCGCCGGAGGTGCTGTAAGCATGAAGATCAAGAAGGGCGACCTGGTACAGGTCATCACCGGCAAGGACAAGGGCAAGACGGGCAAGGTCATCCAGGCCATGCCCGCCGAGGACCGCGTCCTGGTCGAGGGTGTCAACCGGGTCAAGAAGCACACCAAGGCCGGCCAGACCGCCCGTGGTTCGAAGACCGGCGGCATCGTCACGACCGAGGCCCCCATCCACGTGAGCAACGTTCAGCTCGTCGTGGAGAAGGACGGCAAGAAGGTCGTCACCCGCGTCGGCTACCGCTTCGACGAGGACGGCAACAAGATCCGCGTTGCCAAGCGGACCGGTGAGGACATCTGATGACTGCCACCACCAACGCACCGCGCCTCAAGCAGCGCTACCGCGAAGAGATCATCGGCAAGCTGCGTGAGGAGTTCTCCTACGAGAACATCATGCAGGTTCCCGGCCTGACCAAGATCGTGGTCAACATGGGTGTGGGCGACGCCGCCCGCGACTCCAAGCTGATCGAGGGCGCCATCCGCGACCTCACCACGATCACCGGCCAGAAGCCCGCCGTGACCAAGGCCCGCAAGTCCATCGCGCAGTTCAAGCTGCGTGAGGGCCAGCCGATCGGTGCCCACGTCACCCTCCGCGGCGACCGCATGTGGGAGTTCCTGGACCGCACCCTGTCGCTGGCGCTCCCGCGCATCCGCGACTTCCGTGGTCTGTCCCCGAAGCAGTTCGACGGCCGGGGCAACTACACCTTCGGTCTCACGGAGCAGGTCATGTTCCACGAGATCGACCAGGACAAGATCGACCGCGTCCGGGGTATGGACATCACCGTGGTCACCACGGCGACCAACGACGACGAGGGCCGCGCCCTCCTTCGTCACCTCGGCTTCCCCTTCAAGGAGGCGTGACCGAGATGGCGAAGAAGTCTCTGATCGCGAAGGCCGCGCGCAAGCCGAAGTTCTCGGTCCGCGCGTACACCCGCTGCAACCGCTGCGGCCGGCCGCACTCCGTTTACCGCAAGTTCGGCCTCTGCCGCGTGTGCCTTCGTGAGATGGCTCACCGTGGCGAGCTGCCGGGCGTGACCAAGAGCTCCTGGTAATTACCCACTTGGGTAACCAGGGCTCTCGGTAAGCCTATGGACGGCGGGTCCCCGCCCCCGGCTCTCCCGTAGAGTTGAGGGGTTGGGCGCCCGCCGCCCATGACCGCACGTGTCCCGCACCTCTGTGCGGGCCGCATAACGTCGCTTACTACGCCGTAGGTCCCCGCACCGCACCCGCTCCGACGAAGCTCGGGGAGAGGGATGGCGCAGATAGGAAACCCCGGCGAGAGAGGCCGAAGGCCAAACATGACCATGACCGATCCGATCGCAGACATGCTGACCCGTCTGCGGAACGCGAACTCGGCTTACCACGACACCGTGGCCATGCCCCACAGCAAGATCAAGGCGCACATCGCCGAGATCCTGCAGCAGGAGGGCTACATCACCGGCTGGAAGGTCGAGGACGCCGAGGTCGGCAAGTCCCTGATCCTCGAGCTGAAGTTCGGCCCGAACCGTGAGCGCTCCATCGCGGGCATCAAGCGGATCTCGAAGCCGGGCCTGCGGGTCTACGCAAAGTCCACCAACCTGCCGAAGGTCCTCGGCGGCCTGGGCGTGGCGATCATCTCCACGTCCCACGGTCTCCTGACCGGCCAGCAGGCCAGCAAGAAGGGCGTGGGTGGGGAAGTCCTCGCCTACGTCTGGTAACCCGGGAACGGAGGAATAGCTAATGTCGCGTATTGGCAAGCTGCCCATCCAGGTTCCCGCTGGTGTGGACGTCACCATCGATGGCCGTGACGTGCAGGTGAAGGGTCCCAAGGGCACCCTGAACCTGACCCTGTCGGCGCCCATCGTTATCGCTAAGGGCGAGGACGGCGTGCTCAACGTCATCCGCCCGAACGACGAGCGTCAGAACAAGGCCCTGCACGGTCTGTCGCGCACGCTGGTGGCGAACATGATCACCGGCGTGACCCAGGGCTACAGCAAGAAGCTCGAGATCAGCGGTGTCGGTTACCGCGTCCAGGCGAAGGGCTCCAACCTGGAGTTCGCCCTGGGCTACAGCCACCCGATCCTGGTCGAGGCTCCCGAGGGCATCACCTTCAAGGTGGAGTCCCCGACCAAGCTGACGGTCGAGGGCATCGACAAGCAGAAGGTCGGCGAGGTCGCCGCGAACATCCGCAAGCTGCGGAAGCCCGACCCGTACAAGGCCAAGGGCGTCAAGTACGAGGGCGAAGTCATCCGCCGCAAGGTCGGAAAGGCGGGTAAGTAAGCCATGGCATACGGTGTGAAGATCGCGAAGGGCGACGCCTACAAGCGCGCCGCCGCGAAGCGCCGCCACATCCGCATCCGCAAGCGGATCTCCGGTACGGCCGAGCGCCCCCGCCTGGTCGTCACGCGCTCCAACCGTGGCATCACCGCCCAGGTCATCGACGACATCAAGGGTCACACCCTGGCGTCGGCGTCGACCCTGGACGCGTCGATCCGCGGTGGCGAGGGTGACAAGAGCGCCCAGGCCAAGAAGGTTGGCGCCCTGGTCGCCGAGCGTGCCAAGGCCGCCGGTGTCGAGGCCGTCGTGTTCGACCGCGGTGGCAACCAGTACGCCGGGCGCATTGCCGCTCTGGCGGACGCCGCCCGCGAAGCCGGGCTGAAGTTCTAAGCCCCGGTTCCGGAGCTAGCGGACGTAACAGAGAGAGGTAATTCCAATGGCTGGACCCCAGCGCCGCGGAAGCGGTGCCGGTGGCGGCGAGCGGCGGGACCGGAAGGGTCGCGACGGTGGCGCTGCCGCCGAGAAGACCGCGTACGTTGAGCGCGTAGTCGCGATCAACCGCGTCGCCAAGGTTGTCAAGGGTGGTCGCCGCTTCAGCTTCACCGCGCTGGTCGTGGTGGGCGACGGTGACGGCACGGTCGGTGTCGGTTACGGCAAGGCCAAGGAAGTTCCGGCTGCCATCGCCAAGGGCGTGGAAGAGGCCAAGAAGAACTTCTTCAAGGTCCCCCGGATCCAGGGCACCGTCCCGCACCCGATCCAGGGTGAGAAGGCGGCCGGCGTCGTCATGCTCAAGCCCGCGTCCCCCGGTACCGGTGTTATCGCCGGTGGCCCGGTGCGCGCGGTGCTCGAGTGCGCCGGCATCCACGACATCCTGTCGAAGTCGCTCGGTTCGTCGAACCCGATCAACATCGTGCACGCCACGGTGGAGGCCCTCAAGGGACTGCAGCGTCCCGAGGAGATCGCCGCCCGTCGTGGTCTGCCGCTCGAGGACGTCGCGCCCGCCGCCCTGCTGCGTGCGCGTGCGGGGGCGGGTGCGTAATGGCTCGTCTCAAGGTCACGCAGACCAAGTCCTACATCGGCAGCAAGCAGAACCACCGCGACACCCTGCGTTCGCTCGGTCTGAAGAAGATCAACGACGTGGTTGTCAAGGAAGACCGTCCCGAGATCCGCGGCATGGTGCACACCGTCCGCCACCTCGTCACGGTCGAGGAGGTCGACTGACATGGCGGAGCAGAACCCGCTGAAGGTCCACAACCTCCGTCCGGCTCCCGGCGCCAAGACCGCCAAGACCCGTGTCGGTCGTGGTGAGGCGTCGAAGGGTAAGACGGCCGGTCGTGGTACCAAGGGCACCAAGGCCCGTTACCAGGTTCCGGAGCGCTTCGAGGGTGGGCAGATGCCCCTCCACATGCGCCTCCCGAAGCTGAAGGGCTTCAAGAACCCCGCCCACAAGCAGTTCCAGGTCGTGAACCTGGACAAGCTGGCCGCGCTCTACCCGCAGGGTGGCGAGGTCACGGTGGCCGACCTGGTCGCCAAGGGCGCGGTGCGCAAGAACGAGCTCGTCAAGGTCCTGGGCCAGGGCGAGATCTCCGTGGCGCTGCAGGTGACGGTCGACGCCGTCTCCGGCTCCGCCAAGGAGAAGATCGCCGCCGCCGGCGGCAGCGTCACCGAACTCGTCTGAGTTCGTTGATCCGACAACCGGGGATGTCCCATAGGGGCATCCCCGGTTGGTCGTTCCTAGCCGGGCACGGTCGCCGGTAAGGTGGCGTGGACTGTTGCTGTACCCACGGGGGGAATCACCCCCGGGCCGTGCGGACTGTGCCCGTCCGGCCATGACTGATATGTATTCGTCGATCCTCAAGACCGTTACCTCTCACGTGGGTGCGTGAGAGGCGCAGGAGGCACCGTGCTCACCGCGTTCGCCCGGGCGTTCAAGACGCCCGACCTGCGCAAGAAGCTGCTGTTCACGCTGGGCATCATGGTGCTCTACCGGCTCGGGTCGCAGGTCCCGATCCCGGGGGTCAACTACCAGAACGTCCAGACGTGCGTCGACCAGGCCAAGAGTGGTCAGGGCCTGTTCGGCCTCGTGAACATGTTCAGTGGTGGCGCGCTGCTGCAGATCACGATCTTCGCGCTGGGGGTCATGCCGTACATCACGGCGAGCATCATCCTGCAGCTGCTCACGGTCGTGATCCCCCGGCTGGAAGCCCTGAAGAAGGAAGGGCAGTCCGGCCAGGCCAAGATCACGCAGTACACGCGTTATCTGACCATCGCGCTCGCCGTGCTCCAGGGCACCGGCCTGGTCGCCGTCGCGCGCAACGGCGCGCTCTTCGGCAACTGCCCGGTCGCGTCCGACATCGTGCCCAACCACTCGATCTTCACGACCATCACGATGGTCATCACCATGACCGCCGGCACCGCGCTGATCATGTGGCTCGGTGAGCTCGTCACCGACCGCGGCATCGGCAACGGCATGTCGATCCTGATGTTCACCTCGATCGCCGCGCAGTTCCCGAGCGCGCTGTGGGCGATCAAGCTCCAGGGCAAGCTGATGGGCGGCTGGCTGGAGTTCGGCCTCGTCATCCTCTGCGGCCTGGCCATGGTCGGCCTGGTGGTCTTCGTCGAGCAGGCGCAGCGGCGCGTGCCCGTGCAGTACGCGAAGCGCATGATCGGCCGCCGTTCCTACGGCGGTACGTCGACCTACATCCCGCTCAAGGTGAACCAGGCGGGTGTCATCCCCGTGATTTTCGCCTCGTCCCTGCTCTACATCCCGGCGCTGTTGGTGCAGTTCACCGACTCCAAGGACGCGGGCTGGGCGCAGTGGATCCAGGCCAACCTGGTCAAGGGCGACCACCCGATCTACATGGTCACTTACTTCCTGCTGATCGTTTTCTTCGCCTTCTTCTATGTCGCCATCTCCTTCAACCCCGAAGAAGTTGCAGACAACATGAAGAAGTATGGTGGGTTCATCCCGGGCATCCGGGCGGGACGTCCCACCGCGGAGTACCTGAGCTACGTGCTGAACCGCATCACGTGGCCGGGCTCTCTCTACCTGGGCGTGATCGCCCTGGTGCCCACCGTGGCGCTGGTCACACTCAACGCGAACCAGAACTTCCCATTCGGGGGAACCAGCATCCTGATCATCGTGGGTGTCGGTCTGGAGACGGTGAAGCAGATCGAGAGCCAGCTTCAGCAGCGCAACTACGAAGGGTTCCTCCGCTGATGCGAATCGTCCTCGTCGGGCCGCCCGGCGCCGGCAAGGGTACGCAGGCCGCGTACCTCGCCAAGAATCTCGCGATCCCGCACATCTCGACGGGCGACCTCTTCCGGGCGAACATCAGCCAGGGCACCCCGCTGGGCGTCCAGGCCCAGGAGTACATGCGCGCCGGCCAGCTGGTCCCGGACTCGGTGACCATCGGCATGGCCGAGGACCGGATGGATCAGGAGGACGCCGCCGGCGGCTTCCTGCTGGACGGCTTCCCGCGCAACATCGGCCAGGCCGAGGCGCTGGACGCGTACCTGAAGGGCAAGGGCCTGAAGCTGGACGCCGTCCTGGACCTGGAGGTCCCCGAGGACGAGGTCGTGAAGCGGATCGCCGGCCGCCGGATCTGCCGCGCGGACAGCAGCCACGTCTTCCACGTGATCTACAACCGCTCGCAGACCGAGGGCGTCTGCGACGTCTGCGGCGGCGAGCTCTACCAGCGCGACGACGACCGTGAGGACACGGTCCGCAAGCGGCTGGAGGTCTACCACAGCGAGACCGAGCCGATCATCGACTACTACAAGGCCCAGGGCCTGGTGGTGACGATCTCCGCGCTCGGCAAGGTCGCCGAGGTGACCCAGCGGGCCATGGAGGCGCTCCCCGCGCGGGACGGCGCCTGAGCCACCGGTGGTGTACGGCCGCGATGCCCTTCGGGGGATCGCGGCCGTAGTGTTGTTTGAACCAGTTTTACTGCGAAGTTTTCGAAAGATGTCGTCGAGCCGAGGAAGGCCCCCATGGCGGTAGAGATCAAGACCCCGGACCAGATCGCGAAGATGCGCGAGGCGGGGCTGGTCGTCGCCGCCATCCACGCCGCCACCCGGGAGGCGGCGGTCCCCGGCGCGACCACCAAGGACCTCGACGACGTCGCCCGCAAGGTGCTGGCCGAGCACGGTGCCAAGTCGAACTTCCTCGGCTACGGCGGCTTCCCCGCGACGATCTGCACCTCGGTGAACGAGGTCGTGGTCCACGGCATCCCGAGCGCGGAGACCGTCCTGAAGGACGGCGACATCATCTCCATCGACGCCGGCGCCATCGTGGACGGCTGGCACGGCGACGCGGCCTTCACGGCCTTCGTGGGCGGCGGGCACGCCCCGGAGCTGGTGGAGCTCTCCCGGGTGACCGAGGAGTCCATGTGGGCCGGCATCGCGGCCGTGAAGAACGGCAACCGGCTGGTGGACGTCTCCCGGGCCATCGAGACGTACATCCGCCGCCAGCCGCGCCCGGCCACCGGCAAGTACGGGATCATCGAGGACTACGGCGGGCACGGCATCGGCTCCGAGATGCACATGGACCCGCACCTGCTGAACTACGTCTCCCGCAAGCGGGGCCGCGGCCCGAAGCTGGTCCCCGGCTTCTGCATCGCGATCGAGCCGATGGTCTCGCTGGGCACGCCGCGGACGCACGTCCTGGAGGACGAGTGGACGGTCCTCACCGACGATCTGACCTGGTCGTCGCACTGGGAGCACTCGGTCGCCCTGACGGAGGACGGCCCGCTGGTCCTCACCGCGGTGGACGGGGGCAAGGCGAAGCTGGCCGAGCTGGGTGTGACGGCGGCGCCGGACCCGCTGGGCTGAGCGGGGGCCCTGACGGCGGCCTCCGGCCCGTCCGCCGGTCGGAGGCCGGCGCAGCCGCTCGAAGCTTGTGAGGCGCCCCGGCGCCGATCCCGCGAGTGCGGCGTCGGGAGGAGCCTTTCGGGGGCAAGGCGAAGCTGGCCGAGCTGGGTGTGACGGCGGCGCCGGACCCGCTGGGCTGAGCGGGGGCCCTGACGGCGGCCTCCGGCCCGTCCGCCGGTCGGAGGCCGGCGTTGGGAGGAGCCTGCCCGCTGGGCCGAGGCCCGGCGGGCGTTCGCGCCCGCTGTCGAGCCGTCGCTTAAGGATCACTGCGGCTGGGCAAGCACCCCTGGATTAGTCTTTCCGGTTGCCCTGACGTAGACTGATGCGTCGGCTCTCGTGTATCCGCATGCCCGCGTTCGCGCGGGGGTACGAATCCCTGAGTCGATCAAGGTAGCCGATTCGAAAGGCGAAGCGTGGCCAAGAAGCAAGGTGCCATCGAGATTGAGGGCACCGTGATCGAGTCTCTGCCGAACGCCATGTTCAAGGTGGAGCTCCAGAACGGTCACAAGGTCCTCGCGCACATCAGCGGCAAGATGCGGATGCACTACATCCGTATCCTTCCCGACGACCGGGTCGTAGTGGAGCTCTCTCCGTACGACCTGACGCGCGGACGGATCGTCTACCGCTACAAGTAGATCTTGTCGGCATCCCGTCTCGGCGGGGTGGTGGCACTGACCCGGAGAACCTCACACCCATGAAGGTCAAGCCGAGCGTCAAGAAGATCTGCGACAAGTGCAAGGTGATCCGCCGCCACGGCCGGGTCATGGTCATCTGCGACAACCTGCGCCACAAGCAGCGCCAGGGCTGACGCACACCGAACCGCACTCCGCAGTTCTTCGCGCGACGCGAGCAACACGTACATACGCAGGACCCGTCCCTCTCTGCATGGAGGGCGACACCCCCGGTTTCGGAGGCCGGGGACCCAGTCCGTACCAACCCTTCGCGAAGGCGAAGGGGACGGCGGCTGGGAGCGGTCCTGTGGAAGACCTCCGACGAACATCTGGAGCCATTCAATGGCACGCGTTTCCGGTGTTGACATCCCGCGCGACAAGCGCGTGGAGGTCGCACTCACCTACGTCTTCGGTATCGGCCGCACCCAGTCGAAGGCGACCCTCGCCGCCACCGGTGTGAACCCGAACACCCGCGTTCGTGACCTGGCCGAAGAGGACCTGGTCAAGATCCGCGAGTACGTGGACGCCAACCTCAAGACCGAGGGTGACCTCCGTCGCGAGATCCAGGCCGACATCCGCCGCAAGGTCGAGATCGGCTGCTACCAGGGTCTGCGTCACCGTCGTGGCCTGCCGGTCCACGGTCAGCGCACCAGCACGAACGCTCGTACCCGCAAGGGCCCGCGTCGCGCCATCGCCGGCAAGAAGAAGCCGGGCAAGAAGTAGTCCTCAGCGGACGCTTGACCACGCGGTCTTCGCTGTAGGACCGACCACCTCCCTGTAGGAGTAAGAGATGCCCCCCAAGGGTCGTCAGGGCGCTGCCAAGAAGGTGCGCCGCAAGGAAAAGAAGAACGTCGCTCACGGCCACGCGCACATCAAGAGCACGTTCAACAACACGATCGTGTCCATCACGGACCCGACCGGCAACGTGATCTCCTGGGCCTCCGCCGGCCACGTCGGCTTCAAGGGCTCGCGCAAGTCCACCCCGTTCGCCGCGCAGATGGCCGCCGAGTCGGCCGCTCGCCGCGCGCAGGAGCACGGCATGCGCAAGGTCGACGTCTTCGTCAAGGGTCCGGGCTCCGGCCGTGAGACCGCCATCCGTTCGCTCCAGGCGACCGGTCTCGAGGTGGGCTCCATCCAGGACGTCACCCCGACCCCGCACAACGGCTGCCGCCCCCCGAAGCGCCGCCGCGTCTGACGCAGGCTGCTTCGCGCAGTAGCTTCGAGTGTCCGGGCGGTACGGATCCCCTCGCGGGAGCCGTGCCGCCCGTACCCTTGCAGTACACAACGGGCGTCAAATAGCGGGCGCCCATGACTGAAGGATTCATCGCATGCTGATCGCTCAGCGTCCCTCGCTGACCGAAGAGGTCGTCGACGAGTTCCGCTCGCGGTTCGTGATCGAGCCGCTGGAGCCGGGCTTCGGCTACACCCTCGGCAACTCCCTGCGTCGTACGCTCCTCTCCTCGATCCCGGGTGCGGCGGTCACGTCCATCCGCATCGACGGTGTCCTGCACGAGTTCACCACCGTGCCGGGCGTCAAGGAGGACGTCACCGACCTCATCCTCAACATCAAGCAGCTGGTCGTCTCCTCGGAGCACGACGAGCCGGTCGTGATGTACCTGCGCAAGCAGGGCCCCGGCCTGGTCACCGCCGCGGACATCGCCCCGCCGGCCGGCGTCGAGGTGCACAACCCCGACCTGGTCCTGGCGACGCTGAACGCCAAGGGCAAGCTGGAGATGGAGCTGACCGTCGAGCGCGGTCGCGGCTACGTCTCCGCCGTCCAGAACAAGCAGGTGGGCCAGGAGATCGGCCGTATCCCGGTCGACTCCATCTACTCGCCGGTCCTCAAGGTCACCTACAAGGTCGAGGCGACCCGAGTCGAGCAGCGCACCGACTTCGACAAGCTGATCGTCGACGTCGAGACCAAGCAGGCCATGCGCCCGCGCGACGCCATGGCGTCCGCCGGCAAGACCCTGGTCGAGCTGTTCGGTCTCGCCCGCGAGCTGAACATCGACGCCGAGGGCATCGACATGGGCCCGTCCCCGACGGACGCCGCCCTGGCCGCCGACCTGGCGCTGCCGATCGAGGAGCTGGAGCTCACCGTTCGGTCCTACAACTGCCTCAAGCGCGAGGGCATCCACTCCGTGGGTGAGCTCGTCGCCCGTTCCGAGGCCGACCTGCTCGACATCCGCAACTTCGGTGCGAAGTCGATCGACGAGGTCAAGGCGAAGCTCGCGGGCATGGGCCTGGCGCTGAAGGACTCGCCTCCCGGCTTCGACCCGACCGCCGCGGCGGACGCCTTTGGCGCCGACGACGACGCGGACGCGGGTTTCGTCGAGACCGAGCAGTACTAAGAGCTCGGGACCGACGGTCCGATGCTGACTGCGGGCCCGCTGTGGCTGGTCGCGCAGTTCCCCGCGCCCCTCGGGGCGCGGGCCCTTCCGGGCCCCGAAAGAGGCTCGGATCTCCGACGGGCGACCGCCCGCTCGGATACTGACTCCGGTACCTGATACGGCCGGGGCAGACACCTAGGAGAAACACCATGCCGCGTCCCACCAAGGGTGCCCGTCTGGGCGGCGGTGCCGCGCACGAGAAGCTGATGCTGGCGAACCTCGCCCGCTCCCTCTTCGAGCACGGCCGCATCACCACCACCGAGGCCAAGGCCCGTCGCCTGCGTCCGGTGGCGGAGCGCCTGATCACCAAGGCGAAGAAGGGCGACATCCACAACCGTCGCCAGGTGCTGCAGACGATCACCGACAAGGGCATCGTCCACACCCTCTTCACCGAGATCGCTCCGCGCTACGCCGAGCGTCCGGGTGGCTACACCCGTATCACCAAGATCGGTAACCGCCGTGGCGACAACGCGCCCATGGCCGTGATCGAGCTGGTCGAGGGCGAGATCGCCAAGAAGGCGACCGTCGCCGAGGCCGAGGCCGCCACCAAGCGTGCGGTCAAGGAGGCCGACGAGGCCAAGGCCGCCGAGGCGGCCGAGGAGTCGAAGGACGCCTGACGCGTCTGACGTGTCAGTGCCGGGCCCGCCCCTTTCCGGGGGCGGGCCCGTCCCGCATTCTGAGAGGAAACACGCGGTGAGTGACGAGGTGGCGCCCGGGTACGTCCGGGTGCGGCTGGACCTGTCGTACGACGGCAGGGACTTCTCCGGCTGGGCCAAGCAGCGCGAGGGCCAGCGGACGGTGCAGGGCGAGCTGGAGGACGCGATCCGGACCGTGACGCGGTCCAAGGTGACGTACGAGCTGACGGTCGCCGGCCGGACGGACGCCGGGGTGCACGCCCGCGGCCAGGTCGCGCACGTCGATCTGCCCGTCGAGGTGTGGGCCGAGCACGAGGACAAGCTGCTGCGCCGGCTGGCCGGCCGGCTGCCGCACGATGTGCGGGTGTGGCGGGTCGCGGAGGCGCCCGCCGGGTTCAACGCGCGGTTCTCCGCGATCTGGCGGCGGTACGCGTACCGGGTGGTGGACCACCCGGCGGGCGTGGATCCGCTGCTGCGCGGGCACGTGCTGTGGCACGACTGGCCGCTGGACGTCGACGCGATGAACGCGGCGGCCGAACGCCTCGTCGGTGAGCACGACTTCGCGGCGTACTGCAAGAAGCGCGAGGGTGCCACCACCATCCGTACGCTCCAGCGGCTCGACTGGGAGCGGGACGCGGACGGGGTGATCACGGCGACCGTGAAGGCCGACGCGTTCTGCCACAACATGGTGCGGTCGCTGGTCGGCGCGCTGCTGTTCGTCGGCGACGGGCACCGGCCGGTGGACTGGCCGGGGAAGGTGCTGGCGGCCGGGGTGCGGGACTCGGCGGTGCACGTGGTGCGGCCGCACGGGCTGACCCTGGAGGAGGTCGGCTACCCGGCCGACTCCGAGCTCGCCGCCCGCAACCGGGAAGCGCGCAACAAGCGCACGCTCCCCGGTCGGTCCGGCGGTTGCTGCTAGTCCGTCACTTGGCTTCAGCGGCCGGGCAGTTGACGGCCAGGTCGCTGTTGACGGTGAGGTACGGGCGGACGCCGCCGACCGTCGGGTAGATGTCGGTCTTGTTGCGGTCGACGATGTCGCCGACGATCCGGCCGATCCGCACCGGCTCGGCGTCGCCGGCCAGCCGCAGCGCCAGGTCCCAGATCGCGCCCTCGTCGCCGCGGGCCGCCTTGAGCTGGGAGGTGCGCAGGGTGAAGCGGAAGCTCGTCGAGTCCAGGACGGTGACCTCGGCCGAGATGTCGGCCGCGGACTCCGCGCGCGGGGTGCCGATGACGAACGGCTTGGTGTCCTCGGTGAACGAGGTGCCGTAGAGCCGGCCCTGGACCGTGAGCGAGGTCTCCGTCTGACGGATCGACAGCGCCTCGGCGTGCGCGGGGCGGTGCCAGGCGCGCAGCGCCAGGTACCCGTCGACCGTCGGGTAGGCGATCATCCAGGTGAACGGGGAGCCGGGCAGCGGCTCCAGGCCGAGCAGGTTCTTGCCCTCGGCGAGGTGGGAGACGACGCGGCGGCGCGCCTTGTCCTCGTCGCGGACGACGTGCAGGTCCCAACGGCCCTCGCCCAGCCGCAGCTTGGCGCGGTCCAGGACGGCCGTGTAGGGCGCGCCCGGGGTGGCGGGGGTGGCCAGCGGGACGCTGATCGGCTTGCCCTCCTTGCGGCGGGTGACGGTCAGCGAGAGGTCGTCGCCGGCCAGGCCCTTGCCGTCGACGGAGACGACGATGTTGCCGTCGGCGTCGACGCGGGTGGAGGCGGTGGCCTTCAGCGGTCGGCGGACTATCTCCTTCAGCGCCTCGGAGACCGGCTTGCGGGCCGGCTGGGCGACCGGGCGGCCGCGCAGCGGGCGGATGATCTTTCCGACGGTGCGCCGCAGGGACGTGCTCAGCGGGGCCTTGTCGGCGGCGGCCGCGGCGGCCGGCTTCGGTGCGGTGTCGACGCCGAGGCTGCGGATCAGGTCCTCGTAGGCGTCGGCGATCCGCTCGGGGGAGTAGCGCTGGGCGGAGACCTTGGCGGCGGCGCCCATGGTGCGGCGCAGCTCGTCGTCCTCGATCAGCTTGAGGAGGCCCTTGGCGATGCCCTCGCTGTCGCCGACGGGGACGAGGAGGCCGTCCTTGCCGTCGCTGATGATCTCGCCGGGGCCGTGCGGGCAGTCGGTGGCGACGACGGGGACGCCGCAGTTCATGGCCTCCACGATCGTCATGCCGAACGACTCCTCGCGGGAGGTGACGGCGGCGATGGAGCCCTTGGCCCACTCGGTCTCGATGGGCGAGTGGGCGCCCATGAGGGTGATCGTCTCGGTGAGCTCCAGGCGCTCGATCTGGGCGCGGAGCTTGGCGAGTTCGGGGCCGCGGCCGTAGATCCGCAGGTTCCAGTCGGGGCGCTTGGCGTGCACGGTGGCCCAGGCGGCGACCAGCAGGTCGTAGCGCTTGACCGGGATGAGGCGGCCGGCGGCGACGACGAGCTTGGTGGTCGGGTCGGCGGGCTCGACCTCGGAGGGCGGGCAGCCGTTGGGGATGCAGATGATCTTCGTCTTGACGTCGGGGAACTGCTCGCGGTGGGTGCGGGCGTCCGCCTCGGAGACGGTGGTGTGGGCGTCCAGGTGCGGGATGGCGCGGTCCTGGGCGGCGCGGATGTTCGGCTCGTGGGTGCCGTAGATCCGGTGCTCCTGGCCGATCTTCAGGTAGCGGTCCTGGCCGAAGCCGGCCAGGTACATCACCAGGCCGGGGCGGGTGGCGACGACGACGTCGGCGTCCGTCTCGGCGAGGTGGTCGGCGACCCGGCGGTCGGTGAGGGCGCTGAAGTGGGCGCCCTTCGCCTCCTTGGGCGGGATGTAGGCGCTGTCCTGCGACAGAAGCGGGTCGTCGCGGTCGGCCCCGTGGTCCTCGCGGGTGTCGATCAGGTTGACCAGCTTGACCTTGGGGTGGAGCGGCAGCCGGGGGACCTTGCCGGTCCGCAGGATCGACACGATCTCCACGTCGTGCCGGGCGGCGAGCGCACTGGCGACGTTGAACGTGGAGCGGATGGTGCCGCCGATGCCGTACGCGTTCTGCAACAGGAAAGAGATCTTCATGGCGGTGTGTGCGCGGCACGCCTCTGCCGGCGCCGCGTCCGTCCTTCCCCCTGGCCTGGGTACTCGGGGTCCGTCCCCTGCCGGCCGGTCGTGGACGACCGGTCTGTACCGGATGAGACCGCCGACGGGGGGTTCGGTTGCCTGGGCAGCCTACATTGTGGCCTCTGTCACCCATCGGGCGGTGACCGGACGGGACCGCGCCGGGGGTGAACCGCGGGTGTGCGGGGTGGACCGCCGGGCGATTGGGATTCGCGTGTGCGTTCGTATTTCGTGTTCGCGTCGTGACGTCCCCGTGCGTCAATCGTGGCGCCGCCCGCTCATCCTGAAAGCTCGAAAAGATCGAGACGTCCCCCGGGGGACCCCGAAGCCGGAAGGACCGCCGGTGGCCGGGGTGGGGGACGCGGGGCTCCGGGGGGACGCCGGTGTGACGCCGGTGTGGCGTGACGCGCCCCGGCCCTCGGCGACTGGAAGGGTGGGGGACGTGAAGGCGAGAACGGCGGCCGTGCTGTGTGCGGCCGTGACGGTGGGAATGCTGGTGCCGGTGGCCGGCTGCGCGGGGGGCGGGGACGGAGCCGGGCGCGGGGACGGGCACGGGAACGACGGGAAGCGCTCGGTGGGGGCCGCGGACGCCCGGGACCGGGGGCCGGGGTCGGGGCCCGGCGAGTCGGAGGAGCTCGGCGACGGCCGGCGGGCGGGACGGCTCGGCGGCGTCGAGCTGCTCAAGGACGAGGTGCCCGGGCTGGTGATCGAGCAGGCGCCGCCGGGCTCCGCCGGGCGCGGCACGCCCACCGCCGACCGGGCCGCGTGCGGGCCCCTGGCCACGGCGCTCGGCTCGCAGCCGCGGCCGGAGCCGCTGGAGTCGGTGGCGAGCACGTTCGCGGGCGAGCAGGACGGGCCCGACGAGGGCCTGCTGGGGACGGTCCGGGTCGCCGAGTACCGGCCCGGCGGGGCCGCGGCCACCCTCCGCGGGCTCCGGGACGCGGCGGCGGACTGCGCGGGCGGGTTCACGATGCGGACGGGCGAGGGCGAGCGGCAGGCGTTCGACGCGGTCGAGCGCGTGACGGCGCCCCGGTTGGGGGACGAGGCGGCGGCCTACCGGCTCGCCAACGCGGTGGAGGAGGCGCCGACGCTGATCACCGTGGTGCGGTCGGGGGAGGTGCTGTCCATGTTCTTCGCCACGAGTCTCGGGGATCCTGGGCGGGCGGAGATTCCGCCGCGGCTGGTGGCGGCGCAGGTGCGGAAGGTCGAGGCGGGTGGGCTTCGCCCGAAGGGTGGGGACGACAAGGGGGGTTCGCCGGGGGTCCTGCCGCAGGGGGACGAGGGGTAGCGCCTGCGGCGGGCTGGTGCCCCGGTCCCTCCCTTTCGCCGTTTCCCTGGGGGCTGCGCCCCCAGACCCCCCTTTTCGCGGCTTCGCCGCTCGTCCTCAAGCGCCGGACGGGCTGATATTCAGCCCGTCCGGCGCTTGAGGACAACCGCGCGGAGCGCGGTTTCGGGGGTGCGGGGGCGAAGCCCCTGCAAGAAACGGTGAAAGGGCGGGACCGGGGCATCCCTACCCGACGGTGCCCCCGTCAGTGCGTGACCGAAGACGCCGCCGCGGCAGCCGCCGCCGCCCGTCCCCGGGCCAGGATGCGGCCGAAGGCGTACGTCGAGATGTCCCGGCCCGCGTTGAGTGCCGTGGTGTCGTCGGCGGACACCGGCTTGTTGTCGGCGTTGCCCGCGACCGTGAAGTAGGCGTACCGCCCCTCCGCGTTGGCCGTCAGGCGGCACGCGGTGGCGTGGCAGAAGGCGGCGGCGCCGTCGCCGGACAGAGCGGCGATGTTGCCCGCCGACTGGGCCTTGGCCTTGTCGGCCGCGGCCTTGGTGTCGAAGACGGCGACGCCGACCGTCACGGCCACCCCGTCGCGTACGTACGTGGCGCGCAGCACCTGGCGGCAGCCGTTGGAGGACAGGACGGAGCCCAGGGCGCCCTGGGTGACGGAGGCGCAGTCCGTGGTGGCAGCGGTGGCCGTCCGCTGGTACGTCCGGCCCGACAGGGCGGGCTTGGCGTCGGGGAAGAGCGTGCCGGTGGTCAGCGGGGCCTTGTCCTTCTCCGCGCTGGAGATGAAGGCCCGCGGGTCCTGCGGCGGGGGCGGGGCGACCGGGGCGAAGGTGGGTTCGGGGGTTCCGGGGGTGCTGGGCGCCGCGGAGGCTCCGGCGGCGTTCTTGCCGCCCTTCCCGCCCCCGCCCCCGTCGCCGTCCGACCGCACGATCGCGGTGGCCACGATCGCCGCCACCCCGCCCGCGGCCAGCACCCCGCCGCCGATCATCAGCAGCTTCCGGCGGCGGTCGCGCGCCTCCGTGTCCGCGGCGAGCGCCGCCCAGTCCGGCGTTCCCCCGCCCGGTCCCCCCTGCCCAAAGCTCATGGGGCGCATCGTAGACCGGGCGCCGGGCGGGTAAACCGGTTGGTGGCGTCCGGGAAAGCCGACACAATGCGCGCTATGGGGCATGTCGAGGTCGCGCACGTCGAGTACTACCTGCCGGACGGCCGGCCGCTGCTGGGGGACGTGTCCTTCCGGGTCGGCGAAGGGGCCGCCGTCGCGCTGGTCGGCGCCAACGGCGCCGGGAAGACGACGCTGCTCCGGCTGATCGCCGGAGACCTCCAGCCGCACGGCGGGACGGTCTCCGTCGGGGGCGGGCTCGGGGTGATGCCGCAGTTCGTGGGGTCCGTACGGGACGAGCGGACCGTGCGCGACCTGCTCGTCTCCGTGGCGCCGCCGCGGATCCGGGAGGCCGCCGCGGCCGTCGACGCGGCCGAGCACGCCATCATGACCGTCGACGACGAGGCCGCGCAGATGGCGTACGCCCAGGCCCTGTCCGACTGGGCCGAGGCGCGCGGCTACGAGGCCGAGACCACGTGGGACATGTGCACCATGGCCGCGCTCGGCGTGCCGTACGAGCGGGCCCAGTGGCGGCAGGTGCGCACCCTCTCCGGCGGCGAGCAGAAACGCCTGGTGCTGGAGTCGCTGCTGCGCGGCACCGACGAGGTGCTGCTGCTGGACGAGCCGGACAACTACCTCGACGTCCCCGGCAAGCGCTGGCTGGAGGAGCGGCTGCGCGAGACGAAGAAGACGGTCCTCTTCGTCTCCCACGACCGCGAACTGCTCGCCCGCTCCGCCGAGAAGATCATCAGCGTCGAGCCGGGCCCGGCGGGCAGCGACGTCTGGGTGCACGGCGGCGGCTTCGCCACGTACCACGAGGCCCGCAAGGAGCGCTTCGCCCGCTTCGAGGAGCTGCGCCGGCGGTGGGACGAGAAGCACGCCCAGCTGAAGAAGCTGGTGATCTCGCTGCGGCAGGCCGCCACCGTCAGCCACGAGCTGGCCTCCCGCTACGCCGCCGCCCAGACCCGGCTGCGCAAGTTCGAGGAGGCGGGCCCGCCGCCCGAGCCGCCGCGCGAGCAGGACATCCGGATGCGGCTGCGCGGCGGCCGGACCGGCGTACGGGCCGTGACCTGCGCGGGGCTGGAGCTCACCGGCCTGATGAAGCCGTTCGACCTGGAGGTCTTCTACGGGGAGCGGGTCGCCGTCCTGGGGTCGAACGGGTCGGGGAAGTCGCACTTCCTGCGGCTGCTGGCGGGGGAGGACGTCGCCCACACCGGGCAGTGGAAGCTGGGCGCCCGCGTCGTCCCCGGCCACTTCGCGCAGACCCACGCGCACCCCGAGCTGATGGGCCGCACGCTCGTCGACATCCTGTGGACCGAGCACGCCAGGGACCGGGGCGGCGCGATGTCCGCGCTGCGCCGCTACGAGCTGGACCGGCAGGGCGACCAGCTCTTCGACCGGCTCTCCGGCGGGCAGCAGGCCCGCTTCCAGATCCTGCTGCTGGAGCTGGCGGGCACCACGGCGCTGCTGCTGGACGAGCCGACGGACAACCTGGACCTGGAGAGCGCGGAGGCGTTGCAGCAGGGTCTCGAGGCGTACGAGGGGACGGTGCTCGCCGTCACCCACGACCGCTGGTTCGCGCGTGCGTTCGATCGCTTCCTGGTCTTCGGGAGCGACGGGCGGGTGCGGGAGGCGTCGGAGCCGGTCTGGGACGAGACGCGGGTGGCGCGGGCGCGGTGAGCGGTCGGGCCGGGGGTGCCGTGGCCCGGCCCGGTGCGACCATGTGTTTTGACCCCGTGGGTGGGCGCCCGGTACTCTACGAGTTCGTTATGCGTATTGGCTTGGTCGTTCTCACGCGAGGGGCCCTTACGCTTGTCCGTCAGGCCGATCGCCGGCGGTCGGCACACGGGTTGCGTCCCCGTTGTGCGGCCAGGCTCGCGCGATCGTCCCATGCGGACCGTGTCAGGACCCACACTCACTGAAGAAGCGAAGGCTACGACCGTGCGTACGTTCAGCCCCAAGCCCGGCGATGTCCAGCGCCAGTGGCACATCATCGACGCGCAGGACGTCGTCCTGGGCCGTCTGGCCTCTCAGGCCGCCTCCCTGCTGCGCGGCAAGCACAAGCCCGTGTACGCCCCGCACATGGACATGGGTGACTTCGTCGTCATCATCAACGCCGACAAGGTCCACCTGTCCGGCAACAAGAAGACCCAGAAGATGGCGTACCGCCACTCTGGCTTCCCGGGTGGTCTGCGCTCCGTCCGTTACGACGAGCTGCTCGACAAGAACCCCGAGAAGGCCGTCGAGAAGGCGATCAAGGGCATGCTGCCCAAGAACTCCCTCGGCCGTCAGATGCTCTCGAAGCTGAAGGTCTACTCGGGCGACCAGCACCCGCACGCCGCCCAGCAGCCGCAGCCGTTCGAGATCACCCAGGTCAAGCAGGGCTAAGTCCCGGCCACCGCCGAACCAGAAAGTCTGAGGAGAATCGTGGCTGAGACCACCGCCGAGATGCCGGTCGAGGGCGTCGAGGAGTACACCACCGAGACCGAGGTCGTGGAGTCGGAGTACACCTCCGAGTCCCTCGCGTCCCGCTTCGGCGACCCGCAGCCGGCCGCCGGCCTGGGCCGTCGCAAGAACGCCATCGCCCGTGTCCGGATCGTTCCGGGCTCCGGCAAGTGGAAGATCAACGGTCGCACCCTTGAGGACTACTTCCCCAACAAGGTGCACCAGCAGGAAGTCAACGAGCCCTTCAAGGTGCTCGAGCTCGACGACCGCTACGACGTCATCGCCCGCATCTCGGGTGGCGGCGTCTCCGGCCAGGCCGGTGCCCTGCGCCTCGGCGTGGCCCGTGCCCTCAACGAGGCCGACGTCGACAACAACCGCGGCCCGCTGAAGAAGGCCGGCTTCCTCAAGCGCGACGACCGTGCGGTCGAGCGCAAGAAGGCCGGTCTCAAGAAGGCCCGCAAGGCCCCGCAGTACAGCAAGCGCTAATCCGGCGGTTCGCTGCTTCTGCTCGAACGCCCCGGCGGCACGATCCGTGCTGCCGGGGCGTTCGGCTATGTACCACCCGTGGTTTCGCGTCACCCGTTCGGGTGGCGGGCCACTCGTACGGGCCACTTGGGGCGGGTACCCCGTATACCTGGGAGACTTCGGTCACCTGGCGGCAACGCTTTGGCCCAGGGCCCGTCACCTCACGTACGAGGCTCAAGTACAAGGGGCTCCCTCCGGGGCCCCGCACTCCCGCGTTTTTTCGGAGGACACCAGTGGGACGACTCTTCGGTACGGACGGTGTGCGCGGCGTCGCCAACGCCGATCTGACGGCCGAGCTCGCGCTCGGCCTGTCGGTCGCCGCGGCGCACGTGCTCGCCGAGGCGGGGACGTTCGAGGGCCATCGCCCGGTGGCGGTGGTGGGCCGCGACCCGCGGGCGTCCGGGGAGTTCCTGGAAGCCGCCGTGGTGGCCGGGCTGGCCAGCGCGGGCGTGGACGTGCTGCGGGTCGGCGTGCTGCCGACGCCCGCCGTCGCGTACCTCACCGGCGCGCTCGGCGCCGATCTGGGCGTCATGCTCTCCGCCAGCCACAACGCGATGCCCGACAACGGGATCAAGTTCTTCGCCCGCGGCGGCCACAAGCTCGCCGACGAGCTGGAGGACCGCATCGAGCGGACGTACCGGGCGCACGCCACCGGCGAGCCCTGGGACCGGCCCACCGGCGCCGGCGTCGGCCGCGTCCGCGACTACGACCAGGGCTTCGACAACTACGTCGCCCACCTGATCGGCGTGCTGCCCAACCGCCTCGACGGCCTCAAGGTCGTCATCGACGGCGCGCACGGCGCGGCGTCCCGGGTCTCGCCCGAGGCGTTCTCGCGGGCCGGCGCCGAGGTCGTCACCATCGGCACCGACCCCGACGGGCTCAACATCAACCACGAGTGCGGCTCCACGCACCTGGACAAGCTGCGGGCCGCGGTCGTCGAGCACGGCGCGGACCTCGGCGTCGCCCACGACGGTGACGCCGACCGGTGCCTCGCCGTGGACGCCACCGGGGCCGAGGTCGACGGCGACCAGATCCTCGCCGTCCTCGCGCTCGCGATGCGCGAGGCGGGCTCGCTGCGGAAGAACACCGTCGTCGCCACCGTCATGTCCAACCTGGGCTTCAAGCTCGCCATGGAGCGGGAGGGCGTCCAGCTCGTCCAGACCGCGGTCGGCGACCGCTACGTCCTGGAGGAGATGAAGGCCAACGGCTTCGCCCTCGGCGGCGAGCAGTCCGGGCACGTCATCGTGCTCGACCACGCGACGACGGGTGACGGCACGCTGACCGGGCTGATGCTGGCCGCTCGCGTCGCGGCGACGGGACGTCCGCTGCGGGAGCTGGCCGGGGTCATGGAGCGGCTGCCGCAGGTGCTCATCAACGTCCGGGACGTCGACAAGACGCGGGTCGGGTCGTCGCAGGAGCTCGCCGAGGCTGTCGCGGATGCCGAGCGGGAGCTCGGGGCCACCGGGCGGGTGCTGCTGCGGTCTTCCGGGACCGAGCCGCTGGTGCGGGTGATGGTGGAGGCCGCTGACATCGAGCAGGCTCGGGCTGTCGCTCAGCGGCTCGCCGATGTGGTGAAGTCGGCGCTCGGGTAGTTCGCCGGGTGCCGGTGGGTGGGCGGGATGGGGGTTGCCCCTGTCCCGCCCTTTCTCCGTTTCCTGCGGGGGCTCCGCCCCCGCGCCCCCGAGCGCACCTGCGCTGCGCGTCCTCAAACGCCGGACGGGCTGATCACAGCTTCCGGAGCGACAGCCTCTGCACCTTGTGGTCCGGGCCCTTGCGGAGGATGAGGCTCGAGCGGCCTCGGGTGGGGGCCACGTTTTCCAGGAGGTTGGGCTTGTTGATGGTGCGCCAGTTGCGGCGGGCGAAGTCCAGGGCCTCCTCCTCCGAGACCTGCGTGTAGCGGCGGAAGAACGAGTCGGGGTCCTGGAACGCCGTCTCGCGGAGCTTCTTGAACCGTGAGTAGTACCAGCGCTCGATGTCCTCGGCCCGCGCGTCCACGTAGATGCTGAAGTCGAAGAAGTCCGCCAGCCCGACCCGGGTCCGGCCGTCGCGGCCGGGCAGGGCGGGCTGGAGGACGTTGAGGCCCTCGATGATCAGGATGTCCGGGCGGTGCACGGTGAGGCGCTCGCCGGGGACGATGTCGTAGATCAGGTGGGAGTAGACGGGCGCGGAGACCTCGTCCTTCCCGGCCTTCACATCCGCCACGAAGCGGGTCAGGGCCCGGCGGTCGTACGACTCGGGGAAGCCCTTCCTCGACATCAGGCCGCGTCGCTGGAGTTCCGCGTTGGGCAGCAGGAAGCCGTCCGTGGTCACCAGCTCGACGCGCGGGTGCTCGGGCCAGCGGGCCAGCAGGGCGCGCAGCAGCCGGGCCGTGGTCGACTTGCCGACCGCGACGCTGCCGGCGACGCCGATGACGAACGGCGTACCGCGCTGGGCGCCCTTCTCGCCGAGGAAGGTGTTCAGGGCGCCGCGCAGGCTGCCGCTGGCGCCCACGTAGAGGTTGAGCAGCCGGGAGAGCGGCAGGTAGACGTCGCGGACCTCGTCCAGGTCGACGACGTCGCCCAGCCCGCGCAGGCGCTCGACCTCCTCCGCGGTGAGCGGGAGGGGCGTGTTCTCGCGCAGCGCGCTCCACTCGGCCCGCGTCAGGTCGACGAAGAGCGACGACTGGTGCGTGGGCGAGTGAGCCGTGCGGCGTCGTTGCTGCGGCTGCTCTGGGGTGGTCGGCACGGGGCCCATTGTGCGTGGGAGGCGCGGGGCGATCACTGCGGGGTGTGGGGTTCGGGGTACCGAGCGGAATCTTTGGGATCTTCTGGGACTCGCGGGGTACCCGTAGGGGACCCGGCGGCGCGGGGGAGTGAAGATCCGGCGCGGGCCCTGTACCTACTCGTGGGTCAGGAATACGGTCCCACCCTCCGGCCGCCCCGGCATCCTGCGAGGAACCCCCCGTGTTCGTTCTCCGGCTCGTTCTCCGGCTCATCCGCAAGACCCTCCACCGTGTCACGCGCCTCCGCGCCGACGCTCCCGGTGATCGCGCCGGGGCGCACGCCGGGACGCATGACGCGGGCGACGCCTTCGCCGACCGGGTGCGGGCCGAGCTCTGCGACGACCTGCCCGACGAGGACCTCGGCCAGGATCTCGGGGACTGCCTCGACCAGTACCACTTCGGCAGCAAGCCGCGCTGCGAGGAGGTCGAGTACCTGGAGCTCGTCCAGGAGGCCATCGACCGCATCGAGCGCGGACGTTGACCGGCGGGCGGTGAGGCCGGGGCCGTACGCTGCACTCCATGTGCGGAATCGTGGGTTATGTGGGAGGGCGGTCCGCCCTCGACGTCGTCTTGGCCGGGCTGCGCCGGCTGGAGTACCGCGGCTACGACTCGGCCGGGGTCGCCGTGCTCGCCGACGGCGGGCTCGCCGCGGCCAAGAAGGCGGGCAAGCTCGCCAACCTGGAGAAGGAACTCGCCGACCGGCCGCTGCCCTCCGGCACCACCGGCATCGGCCACACCCGCTGGGCCACCCACGGCGGCCCCACCGACGCCAACGCCCACCCGCACCTCGACAACCCCGGGCGGGTCGCCGTCGTCCACAACGGCATCATCGAGAACTTCGCCGCCCTCCGCGCCGAGCTCGCCGAGCGCGGGCACGCGCTGGCCTCCGAGACGGACACCGAGGTCGTCTCGCACCTGCTGTCCGAGTCGTTCTCCTCATGCGGCGACCTCGCCGAGGCCATGCGGCAGGTCTGCCGCCGCCTGGAGGGCGCGTTCACACTCGTCGCGGTGCACGCCGACGACCCCGACGTGGTCGTGGGCGCCCGCCGCAACTCGCCGCTGGTGGTGGGCGTCGGCGACGGCGAGGCGTTCCTCGCCTCCGACGTCGCCGCGTTCATCGCGCACACCCGGGAGGCCGTCGAGCTCGGCCAGGACCAGGTCGTCGAGCTGCGCCGGGACGCCGTCACCGTGACGGACTTCGAGGGCGCGCCGGCGGACGTCCGGGCGTACCACGTGGACTGGGACGCGTCCGCCGCCGAGAAGGGCGGCTACGACTACTTCATGCTCAAGGAGATCGCCGAGCAGCCGAAGGCCGTCGCCGACACGCTGCTGGGGCGCATCGACGCGTCGGGGTCGCTGACGCTGGACGAAGTGCGCATCCCGGCGTCGGTGCTGCGCGAGGTCGACAAGGTCGTCATCGTCGCGTGCGGGACGGCGTTCCACGCCGGGATGATCGCCAAGTACGCGATCGAGCACTGGACCCGCATCCCCTGCGAGACCGAGCTGGCCAGCGAGTTCCGCTACCGCGACCCGATCCTCGACCAGCGCACGCTGGTGATCGCCATCTCGCAGTCCGGCGAGACGATGGACACCCTGATGGCGCTGCGGCACGCGCGCGAGCAGGGCGCGAAGGTGCTCGCCATCTGCAACACCAACGGCTCGACGATCCCGCGGGAGTCGGACGCCGTGCTGTACACGCACGCCGGTCCCGAGGTCGCCGTCGCGTCGACGAAGGCGTTCCTGACGCAGCTGGTGGCCTGCTACCTGGTCGCGCTGTACCTGGGGCAGGTGCGCGGGACGAAGTGGGGCGACGAGATCCAGTCCGTGATCCGGGAGCTGGACGGCATCGGGACGCAGGTCGAGGAGGTCCTGGAGACCATGGAGCCGGTGCGCGAGCTGGCGCGCTCGCTGGCCGGCAAGAACACCGTCCTCTTCCTCGGCCGGCACGTCGGCTACCCGGTGGCCCTGGAGGGCGCGCTCAAGCTCAAGGAGCTGGCCTACATGCACGCCGAGGGCTTCGCGGCCGGTGAGCTCAAACACGGGCCGATCGCGCTGATCGAGGACGATCTGCCGGTGGTCGTCGTCGTCCCGTCGCCGCGCGGCCGGTCCGTGCTGCACGACAAGATCGTCTCCAATATCCAGGAGATCCGGGCCCGGGGCGCCCGGACGATCGTCATCGCCGAGCGCGGCGACGAGGCGGTCCGCCCGTACGCCGACCACCTCGTCGAGATCCCGGCCACGCCGGTGCTCCTCCAGCCGCTCGTCGCCACCGTCCCGTTGCAGGTCTTCGCCTGCGAACTGGCCACCGCGCGCGGCAACGAGGTCGACCAGCCGCGCAACCTGGCGAAGTCGGTGACCGTCGAATGATCGTGGGCGTGGGCATCGACGTCGCCGAGATCGAACGCTTCGACGCGGCGCTGCGGCGGACGCCCGGGATGGCCGAGCGGCTGTTCGTCGAGCGCGAGCTGTACCTGCCGAGCGGCGAGCGGCGCGGGATCGCGTCCCTGGCCGCCCGGTTCGCCGCCAAGGAAGCCCTGGCCAAGGCGTTGGGCGCACCGCCCGGGCTGCTCTGGACGGACGCGGAGGTGACCACAGGCGAGCACGGGCGGCCCGGGCTCACCGTGGCCGGGACGGTCGCGGCGCGGGCGGAGGCGCTGGGGGTGCGGTCGTGGCACGTGTCCCTCAGCCATGACGCGGGGGTGGCTTCGGCGGTGGTGATCGCGGAGGCGTGAGCCCTCGTGGTGTGATCTCGGGGCTGGCGGGGCCGGTGGGGTGCGGTGCAGGATGCGGATCATGACGGATGCCACGCACCTCACGCACATCCCGGCCCCCGACGGGGTCGCTCCCGCCCGCGGCTACAGCCACGTCGTCATCGGGACCGGGCGGCTGGTCGCCGTATCCGGGCAGGTCGCCTTCGACGAGGACGGACGGGTCGTCGGGGAAGGCGACATCCGCGCCCAGGCGCGGCAGGTGTTCGAGAACCTGCGGCGGTGTCTGGCGGGGGCGGGGGCCTCGTTCGGCGACGTCGTGAAGTTGACGTACTTCCTGACGGATGTGGCGGATCTGCCGGTGATCCGGGAGGTGCGGGACGAGTTCGTGGACGCGGGGTGCTTGCCGGCGAGTTCGGCTGTGCAGGTTGTGGCCTTGTTCCGGCCGGAGTTGCTGGTGGAGGTGGAGGCGTTGGCCGTGGTCGGGGGGTGATGCCCCGGTCCCGCCCTTTCTCCCCCGGCTACCGCTGGGAGGTGCCCCCTCTGGGGGAGTTTGAGGACAGCGCCCGAAGGGCGCTCCGGGGGTGCGGGGGCTTGCCCCCGCGAGAAACGGTGAAAGGGCGGGTCCGGGGCACCCCCACCGATCCGCGCGTTCGTGGCTCCGCGCCCATCTCCCGCGCGTATGGTCGGCGTTGACGCCCATGAGCGGACAGCGCGGAAAGGGACGGAAGTGCACCCCGCAAAAGAACGCATCGCCGCGGTGTTCGGGGACACCCAGGGCAGTGGCTACCTGCTCACCCCCCGGGTCGTCCTCACCGCCGCCCACGTCGTCGGCGGCTGCGCCGCGCCGCGGGTGATCGTGCCCGGTGGCGTCGGGCAGGTGGGCTGCCGGGTGGTGTGGGCGCGGGACGACAGCCGGCGGTGCGACGCCGCGCTGCTCGTCGCCGAGCGGGACGTCGTGCCGGAGGACGTGGCGGCCGGCTTCGAGCCGCTGGTCTGGGGGCGGGCGTACGACCTGCGGACCTGGGCCGGCGCGCAGGCGATCGGGTTCCCGCAGGCGCAGCGGGACGGGCACGGGGAGCTGGACACCGAGCAGCTGCTCGGCACGCTCAAGCCGGGCAGCAACCTGCTCAGTGGCCGGCACGTCCTCGACTGCGCGCACGGCGCGCCGGAGGCGCCCGGTGGCGGCGGTTCGCCGTGGGCCGGCATGTCCGGGGCGGGCGTGTTCGTGGAGGGGCTGCTCGCGGGCGTGGTGTGCGCGGATCCGGCGGGCTGGCGGCACGGGCGGCTGACGGTGACGCCGTCGGCCACGCTGTGGGCGGACTTCCGGTTCCTGAGCGCGTGCCTGCTGGCCGGGCACAAGCCGGAGTCGCGGTCGCTGGCCTCGCCCCGGCAGCTGGAGACCGAGGAGTTCGAGCGGCGGTTCCGCGACTACGTGATCGAGAAGTCCGGCGAGCTGACGATCATCGGGCTGACCCTCTCCGACGGCGAGGCCGAGACGTGGCCGCTCGACACCGCGTACCTCAGCCTGGAGCTCGTCGGCCGGCAGCGGGACGCGCGCCGCGACGGGTTCGGGCTGCGGACGGCCGTCGAACCGCCCGACCGCGCCGAGCCGACGCCCCGCCGGGCGGAGGAGGCGCTGGCCGGGCACCGGCGGGTGCTGCTGCGCGGCGCGGCCGGTTCGGGCAAGACGACGCTGCTCCAGTGGCTCGCGACCGTCACCGCGCGCGGTGATCTGCCGCCGGGGCTGGGGCACTTGAGCGGCTGTTTACCGCTGCTGCTGCCGTTGCGGAACCTCGTGCGCGGCGGGGAGCCGCCGCAGCCGGAGGAGTTCCTGGCCGCCGCGGCCCGCCCGCTGGCCGGGCTGCCGGCCGCGCAGGGCTGGGTGACCCGCCGGCTCACCGAGGGCACGGTGCTGCTGCTGATCGACGGGGTGGACGAGGTCCCCGAGGCGGACCGCAGACGCACTCTGGCCTGGGTGAAGGACCTGCTCGCCGCGTACCCCGAGGCCCGCTACATGATCACCACCCGGCCGTCGGCGGTCCGCGAGGGCTGGCTGGCCGACGCCGGGTTCGTCGAGCTGGAACTGCTCCCGATGGGCCGCGCCGACGTCCTCGCCTTCATCGACCGCTGGCACACCGCCGCCGGGCAGTCACGGGACGAGCGGCTGCGCGGCTTCCGGGACGCGCTGGCCGCCGCCGTCGTCACCAAGCGCGACCTCGGCCGGCTGGCCACCAACCCGCTGATGTGCGCCCTGATCTGCGCCCTCAACCGGTCCCGGCGCGGCTACCTCCCGCACGGGCGGATGGAGTTGTACCGCGCGGCCCTGGACCTGCTGCTGATCCGGCGCGACCGCGAGCGGGACATCGCGGTGGGGCTGGAGGGCCCCGAGCTGGAGCAGGCGCAGCCGGCGCTGCTCCAGAAGATCGCGTACTGGCTCATCCGCAACGGGCGTTCGCAGATCGAGTGGCACAAGGCCGTGGAGATCCTGGACCGGGCGCTGCCCGCCATGCCCGCCGTCGCCGCGCGCGGCAGCGCCGAGGAGATCCTGCGCCACCTGGTGCTGCGCAGCGGTCTGCTGCGGCAGCCGACGACCGAGACGCTGGACTTCATCCACCGCACCTTCCAGGACTTCCTGGGCGCCCAGGCCGCCGTCGACGACTGGGACTTCGACCTGCTCGTCAACAACGCCCACGACGACCAGTGGGAGGACGTCCTGCGGATGGCCGTCGGCCACGCGCCGCCCCGGGCCCGGGGCGAGCTGCTGCGGATGCTGCTGGACCGCGGCGAGCGCGAGGCGCACCACCGGCACCGGCTGCGGCTGCTCGCCGCCGCCTGCCTGGAGCACGCGACGGAGATCGCCCCGGACGTACGGGACCGCGTCGAGCGGGCCGCGGCCGAGCTGGTGCCGCCGCGCGACACGGAGTCGGCGAAGGCGCTGGCGGAGGCGGGCCAGGTCGTCCTCGACCTGCTGCCGGGGCCGGAGGGTCTGGGCGGGCCGTACGGCGAGGGGCTGGGCGACGAGGTCGCGCACGCCGTCGTCGTCACCGCGACGGCGGTCGCCGACGACCGGGCGATCCCGCTGCTGGCCCGCTACGCCCGGCACCCGTTCCGCCAGGTGCGTGCCCAACTCGCCTGGTCCTGGGACAACTTCGACACCCGGCACTACGCCGACGCCGTCATCGGCGAACTCTCCCACGACGACGGACTCGCCTTCGTCGCCAAGAGCGTCGCCCACCTGCGGGAGCTGGCCCGGCTGGGCGGGCGGCCCGAGGTGTGGTGCCGGGGGGTGTGGCGGCCGGAGGAGCTGCGGGAGGCGGTGACGCCCGTCCTGCGGGACCTGTCCCTGCGGGAGGGCCCGGAGGACACCGACCTCCGCTTCCTCCGGGACGCCCCGCCGCTGCGGTCCCTGCGGATCGCCGACACCCGGCGCGTCACCCATCTCGGGGCCGTCCCCAGCGGCGCCCTCGAACGCCTCCGGCTGTCCCTGCGGGAACGCCCGGACGGGCTGGAGCGGCTGCCCGGCATGGCCCGGCTGCGCTCCCTTCACCTCGACTGGCTCCAGCCGGAGGGCGAACCGCCGGCCCTGCGGCTGCCGCCCGGCCTGGAGGAGCTGGTCCTCGGGCGCTGGGCCTCCGCCTGGGAGCCGGAGGCCGTCCGTCTGGAGGGCCACCCCTGCCTGCGCCGGCTCTCCTTCGAGTACTCCCTCTTCCCGGCGGACGCCCGCGCCGCCCTCGCCACGCTGCGCGGCCTGCACACCCTGAGCATCATGGGCGAGGACCCGCGCTTCCTGGAACACGCCGAACCCCTGCCCCGCGTCCGCCACCTCTCCCTCGGCCTGGACTCCCTCACCGGCCTCTCCCACCTGCCGTCCGCCTACCCCTGCCTCAAGGTGCTCACCCTGCACACCCCCGAGGGCACGGGCGAGGTGATGGACCTGTCGTTCCTGCGGGAGCTGCGGGGGGTGGAGGTGTACATCAAGCACTCGGGGCCGGTGGCCAACGCGGAGTTGCTGACGGGTTATCAGGAGACGATGCGGGGGCGGTTCCTCACGTATCGGGGGGAGTGAGGGGGTGCCGTCGGCGCGTCATCCGGTGGCGGCTGCCTCGGCGATACGGCGGTCCAGCTCCGCGTCCAGCCGTGCCTCCTCTTCCGGGTCCGGGTCGTAGCCGTTCCAGGCGTGCAGCGCCTGCCGGACCCGGTCGGCCCGGGTGCCGTCCCGCGCTGGGCGGGCCGAATCGCCGGCCAGTCGCATGAGGTGGGCCCGTAGCGACAGGCCCTCCGCAGCAGCGGCCGCCGTGAGGCGGTCGCGCGTTTCGGCGGGGATCGGAACATGGACGTCGGGCATGAGTTTCCCCTGGAAGTCGAGCCGGTCGCTAGGCGGTCTCCGGCCGGTACCGGCGCAGTTCGCTCGTGTCGAGAGTCCACTCGCCGATGGTGATCTTGTCGCCGAAGGCGTAAGGGGCCGTGCCCTCGTAGACGGGCCTGCCGTCACGGGAACCGATGTGCCAGTGATGGACGCACACGCCCCGGCGGGGGTCGACGATCAGGTAGTGCGGCACGCCCATGGCGGGGTAGTCGCGCAGCTTGCCCTCGTAGTCGTTCTCAGGGTTGGCGGGGGAGACGATCTCCACGACGAGCCGTGCGGCATGGGGGTCGATGCCGCGCGCGTCCTCCGCGCTGCTGTCCGCCTCGAAGGCGGACTCCGGGACGACGAGCACGTCCGGGCGCCGGAGCTTGCCCAGGGACACGTCCTCGACGTCCCCCAGGTTCACGGCGACGAGATCGCCGGTGAGCTGCGAGTCGAGTTGGCGCCGGATGCGCAGGGCGTTGAGGTCGTGGGCCCGGGACGGGCTCATCATCATGATGATCTGTCCGCCGCTGATTTCCGGCGGGGCGAACCCCGGGGGCGGCACGAGCTCGTCCCGGTACTCGCGCAGGTGCCGGTAGATCTCATCAAGGCTCACGGTCTCAGTGTATCCGCGCCGCTCCAGGCCCATGAGGCCAAGGCGCCGGTGCGGAACGGGGGTTCGAGTGCCCGTCCACGGCCGTGCGCGCACCGGACCGCATCCCCGCCTCACCCCGCCGCCACGTCCTCCCACACCCCCCGCAGCTCCTCCGCCACCCCCATCGCGGTGATCGGCGCCTCGCCCAGGGCGCGCGCCGCGAGGCCGTGGAGGTACGCGCCCACCGCCGCCGCGTCGCGGCCGGGGAGGCCGGCGGCGAGGAGGGAGCCGGTGAGGCCGCTGAGGACGTCGCCGCTGCCGGCGGTGGCCAGCCAGGGGGTGCCGGTGGGGTTGACCCTGACCGGGCCGCCGTCCGGGGCGGCCACGACGGTGGTCGAGCCCTTGAGGAGCGCCGTCGCCCCGAACCGCTCGGCCAGGGCGCGGACGGCGGCGAGGCGGGCGCCCTCGACCTCCTCGCGGGCCGTGCCCAGCAGCGCCGCCGCCTCCCCCGCGTGCGGGGTGAGGACGGTCGGGGCGCGGCGGGCGCGGACCGCGTCGGGGGAGAGCAGCCGCAGCCCGTCCGCGTCCACCAGCACCGGGACGTCGGAGGCGAGCACGTCGTCGAGGGCCCGGCGGGCCTCCGTACCGTCGCCCAGGCCCGGGCCGACGACCCACGCCTGCACCCGCCCGGCGTCGGCCGGACGGCCGGAGGAGACCAGCGTCTCGGGGAAGCGGGCGATCACCGCGTCGGCGGCGGGACCGGCGTAGCGGACCGCCCCCGCGCCGCCGTGCAGCGCGCCCGCGACGCACATGACCGCCGCGCCCGGGTAGCGGGCCGAACCGGCGACCACGCCGACGACGCCCCGCCGGTACTTGTCGCTCTCCGCGGCGGGACGCGGCAGCAGCCCGGCGACGTCCGCGTGCTGGAGCGCCTCGACGTCCGGGACGGCGGGCAGGTGCGGCCCGAGACCGATGTCCACCAGGCGCAGCGCCCCCGCGTGCTCGCGGGCCGGATCGACGAGGAGGCCGGGCTTGTACGTGCCGAAGGTGACCGTCGCGTCGGCCCGGACCGCGTCGCCGCGCACCTCGCCGGTGTCCGCGTCCACCCCGCTGGGCAGGTCGACGGCGACGACGAGGGCGCCCTCCGCCGCGCGGACCACCGGCAGCGCGTCCGGGCGGAGGCCGCCCTTGCCGCCGATGCCGACGATGCCGTCCAGGACGAGGTCGGCCCGTTCTATCGCCCGGAGGCCCGCCGGCCCGGCGTCCCGCGTACGCCCCCCGGCGGCCAGCAGTGCCCGTACGCCGCCCGGGTGCGCCCGCTCCGGCGTGAGGAGCACGGCGGTCACCCCGGCGCCGCGCCGTGCGAGCCGGGCGCCGGCGTAGAGGGCGTCGCCCCCGTTGTCCCCGCTCCCCACCAGCAGTGCGATCCGTGCCCCTGACACCCGTTCCAGCAGCCCCGCGCACGCGGCGGCGAGGCCGGCGGCGGCGCGCTGCATGAGGGCGCCCTCGGGGAGTTCGGCCATGAGCGCTCGCTCGGCGGCCCGTACGGTGTCCACGCGGTAGCCGGTTCTCATGCCGTCCAGTGTCCCCGGCGGCGCGGTGGGGCGGCACGCGGGTGGGGGCGATCGGTGTCCCTTACGGCGGCCGTCCGGGCGCCGCCGCGGCCCGGGCCGCAGCGGTGTCCGCCACCCGGGTCCCGTACCCCCGGCCCCCGGACCGCGCCCGCCGGGGCCGTGGCCTGAGACACTGGCGGGGATGAACGAGACACCGATGCGCGCCCGTGCCGTGGTCGATCTGGCCGCGTTGCGGGCCAATGTGCGCGTTCTGCGGGCCCTTGCCCCCAAGGCGCAGCTGATGGCAGTGGTCAAGGCGAACGCGTACGGGCACGGCATGGTGCCCTGTGCGCGGGCGGCCCGCCGGGCGGGGGCGGCCTGGATCGGCACGGCGCTGCCGACGGAGGCGCTGGCCCTGCGCGCGGCGGGCGACAGAGGCCGGCTGCTGTGCTGGCTGTGGACGCCGGGCGGGCCGTTCCGGGAGGCCGTCGAGGCGGACGTCGACATCTCGGTGAGCGGGCTGTGGGCCCTGGAGGAGGTGCTGGCGGCGGTCCGCGCCGCCGGCCGCCCGGCCAGGGTCCAGCTGAAGATCGACACGGGTCTCGGCCGCAACGGCTGCACGCCCGGCGACTGGGAGAAGCTGGTCGCCGCCGCCCGCGAGGCGGAGCTCGGCGGCGCGCTCCGCGTCACCGGCGTCTGGTCGCACTTCGCCTGCGCGGACGAGCCCGGGCACCCGTCCATCCGGGCCCAGCTCGACGTCTTCCGGGACGCGGTCGCGTACGCGGAGGCCCAGGGCCTCGACCCCGAGGTGCGGCACATCGCCAACTCGCCGGCGACCCTGACCCTCCCCGAGACCCACTTCGACCTGGTCCGCACCGGGGTGGCCGTCTACGGCATATCCCCGAGCCCCGAGATCGGCACCCCGGCCGACTTCGGGCTGCGCCCCGTGATGACCCTGACCGCCTCCCTGGCGTCCGTGAAGCGGGTGCCCGGCGGGCTGGGCGTGTCGTACGGCCACCAGTACACGACCCCCGGGGAGACGACGCTCGCCCTCGTCCCCCTCGGCTACGCGGACGGCATCCCGCGCGCCGCCTCCGGCACCGGCGAGGTGCTGATCGGCGGCAGGCGGCGGCGGATCGCGGGGCGCGTGGCGATGGACCAGTTCGTGGTCGACCTCGGCGACGACACCGCCGAGCCCGGCGACGAGGCCGTCCTCTTCGGCCCCGGCGACCGGGGCGAGCCCACCGCGGAGGACTGGGGGCGGGCGACCGGGACCATCGGGTACGAGGTCATCACGCGGATCACGCGGCGGGTGCCGCGGGTGTACGTGGGGGTGGAGGACGAGAACGACGAGAACGCCGCGCCCGCCGAGCCGGGAGCCGCCGGATGAGCGAGGCGGGCGGCGTTCCGGACCCGGCCGCCCTCGGCGCCGTCGCCGCCGCGGCCGCCCGTCCCGGCCGGACCGGCGCCTCCGGCTGGCTGCGCGGCGCGGGGGTCGCCGGCGCGGCCGTGGGGGTGCTCGCGGCCGGCGCGGCGGCGGGCGTCGCCGTGGAACGGCTGACCGTGGGCCGCGGCATGCGCCGCAAGGCGCGGCTGGCCCTGGACTCGACGGGCCCCTACGGGACGCTGCGCGGCACGCCGGGGACGGCGGTCGCCGACGACGGGACCGAGCTGTACTACGAGGTCGAGGAGGCGGCTCCGGACGCCCGGGAGACCGGCCGTCCGCCCCTGACCGTCGTCTTCAGCCACGGCTACTGCCTCAACCAGGACTCCTGGCACTTCCAGCGCGCCGCCCTGCGCGGTGCCGTCCGCGCCGTCTACTGGGACCAGCGCAGTCACGGCCGCTCCGAGCGGGGGCGCGGGCAGCGCGACGGCACCGGGACGGTCTCCATCGACCTGCTGGGCCGGGACCTCAAGGCCGTCATCGAGGCGGCGGCGCCCGAGGGGCCGCTGGTGCTGGTGGGGCACTCGATGGGCGGGATGACGCAGATGGCCCTGGCCTCGCAGTACCCCGGGCTGATCGAGGAGCGGGTGGCCGCCGCGGCGTTCGTCGGTACGTCCTCCGGCCGGCTCGCCGAGGTCACCTTCGGGCTGCCCGCCCTGGGCATCAACGTGGTGCGGCGCGTACTGCCGGGTGCCTTCCGGCTGATGACCGCCCAGACGGAGCTGGTCGAGAAGGGGCGCCGGCTCAGCGCCGACCTGCTCGCCGGGGTCTACCGGCGCTACTCGTTCGGCTCCCGGGACGTCGATCCCGGGGTCGCCCGGTTCGCCGAGCGGCTGCTGGAGAGCACGCCGGTCGACGTCGTCGCGGAGTTCTACCCGGCGTTCGCGGAGCACGACAAGACGGCGGCCCTCGACGTCTTCCGGGGGGTGCCGGTGCTCGTGCTCGCCGGGGAGAAGGACCTGATCACCCCCGCGTCCCACAGCGAGGCCATGGCCGCCGCCCTCCCCGAGGCCGAGCTCGTCCTCGTACCGGGGGCCGGCCACCTGGTGATGCTCGAACAGCCCGCCACGGTCGACGCCCGCCTCGCGGACCTGCTCACGGCGGCGGAACCGGGCGGCGCGGGGCGCCGGGACGAGGCGGGGGCGCGCGGCGAGGGGTGAGGCGGTCCCGCCCGAAGCGCGCCCCCGCACCCCGTACCATCGGGCGGTATGAACGCCCCGCTCGACTCCTCCGGCGCGACCAGCACGGCCGTCGCGCAGCTCACCGTCCGGACGTCCGAGGACATGCGGGAACTGGGCCGCAGACTCGCCGGGCTGCTGCGCGCCGGTGACTTGGTGCTGCTCTCGGGCGAGCTGGGGGCGGGCAAGACGACGCTGACGCGCGGCCTCGGCGAGGGGCTGGGGGTCCGGGGGGCCGTCACGTCCCCGACGTTCGTGATCGCCCGCGTCCACCCCTCGCTGACCGGCGGCCCCGCCCTCGTCCACGTCGACGCCTACCGGCTGTCCGGCGGTCTCGACGAGATGGAGGACCTGGACCTCGACGTCTCGCTGCCGGAGTCGGTGACGGTCGTGGAGTGGGGCGACGGCAAGGTCGAGGACCTGTCCGAGGACCGCCTCCGCGTCGTCATCGAACGCGCGGTGGGCACCGAGGCGCCCACGCCGGACGGCGACGACGCCGAGGCCGACGACGTCCGCACGGTCACGGTGAGCGGCGTGGGCGAGCGGTGGGCCGGGGCCGACCTGTCCCCCCTGGCTCTCCTTTAGGGGCCGTCCCCCTACCTCCACGCCCCCGCCGCCGCGGCCCGCTTCGCGTACGTCTCGAAGTCCAGCGGCTCACGGCCCAGCACCTGGCGCACGCCGTCGGTCACGGTGGCCGTGTGCCCTTCCCGGTGGAGGGCGAACAGGGCGTCCAGGGCCCTGACCGCCGGCTCCGGGAGGCCGGCGGCCGACAGTTCGGCGCGGTACTCCGCCGGGGTCAGCTCCACGTACGCCATCTCCCGGCCGGCCGCCCGGCCCATCACCTTCACGGCCTCGTCGAAGGTCAGGGGGCGCGGTCCGGAGACCTCGGTCACGCCGTCCGTGTGCGCGGTGCGCGTGAGCAGTGCCGCGGCCACCGCGGCGACGTCGTCCGCGTCGACGAACGGCTCCGGGACGTCCCCGATCGGCAGGGCCAGGCGGCCGTCGAGCAGCGGGCCCCGCCACAGGTCCTCGTCGAAGTTCTGGTTGAAGTTGTTCGCCCGCAGGACGGCCCACTCGACGCCGGAGGCGCGCACCGCCTCCTCGGCCGTGGCCATGCCCTGCCCGAAGTCCGGGCCGACGTGCTCGATGCCCCGGCCCGACAGGGCCACGAACCGGCCGACACCCGCCCGTACGGCCCGCGCGGTGAACTCCGGCACCGCCTCGTAGCCCTCGTCGGGGGCGACCAGGTAGACGGCCGAGGCGCCGTCCAGGGCGCCGGACCAGCCGGCGGGATCGGTCCAGTCGAAGCGGACCTCGCCGGAGCGGGACGCGGCCCGGACGGGCACGCCCGCGGCGCGCAGCTCGCGCACCACGCGGCGGCCGGTCTTGCCGGTCGCTCCGAGGACGAGGACGGGACGCGGGTCAGGGGAATCAGGGGAAGGCGTAAGGCTGTCGGTCATGCCGACGAGTCAATCCCGCGCCCGCCGCCCGGGACATAGGCGGCCATCCGCGCTCCATGTCCGGTCGTCCGCGCCGACCGCGCGGCTCCGCATATCGTGCGGATCATGGACCCCTTCGACGACCTGCTGCGCGGCGTGCGCGCCAACGGCGCCGCCTTCGCCGGTTCGGTGCTGACCCCGCCGTGGACGCTGCGCTTCACCGAGGACGCCTACCTCACCCTGTGCGTCCCCCTGCTCGGCGCGGGCTGGATCGTCCGGGACGGCGGCGGGGAGCCGCGGCCGCTGCGCACGGGCGAGGCCGCGATCGTGCGCGGGCCGGAGCCGTTCGCGTTCACGGACGATCCCGGGACGGGTCCGGGCGCGGGGGGCGGTGACGGTCCCGCCCTGCTCCTGGCCGGTGCCTACCGCGTGCCCGGCGAAGTGCCCCGCAGGCTGCTGTGCGCCCTCCCGCCGGTCGCCGTCGTCCCCGACGAGCACGACTGCGCCGCCATGCGCGGCTATCTGGAGGCCCAGCTCACCACCGGTCTGCCCGGCCGGCAGATCGTGGTGGACCGGCTGCTCGACTGGCTGCTGGTGTGCACGCTGCGCCAGTGGTTCGACCGGCCCGGGGCCGAACCGCCCGCCTGGTACCTGGCGTTGGGGGACGACGTGGCGGGGCCCGCCCTGCGGGCCATGCACGACGCGCCGGAGCGGGCCTGGACGCTGCCGTCGCTGGCCGCGGTCGCCGGGGTGTCGCGCTCCACGTTCGCCAAGCGCTTCCAGGCGCTGCTGGGCGAGCCGCCGCTGACGTACCTGACGGAATGGCGCATGGCCCTGGCCGCCGACCTGCTCACCGAGCCCGGGATGACGGTGGCCGCCGTCGCCCGGCGCGTCGGCTACGCCGATCCGTTCGGCTTCAGCGCGGCCTTCAAGCGGGTCAGGGGTATCAGCCCGAGCGCCCACCGGGCCGAGTCGGGACCGCCGCCGGTCCTCCCGTCGCAGATCTCGTCGCCGGTCCCGCGGCGCGCGCACGCGTCAAAGCCGTCGCGCGAGAAGTAACCGACAAGGTGTCGGGAAGATGTTGCGATGTTGCCGCCGCGCGTGGTGACATGGAGGCAGAGACATGGTTAGGCATGCCTGACCTTGACCGGCTGCCCGAGGAGGCGTTCATGTCGGCCCACGAGCCCCGGCCCCCAGCAGCCATGGACGATCGCGCGCGGACGGCCGGTGCGTGCCGTGAGGACAGCGGTTCCGACGAGCGGACGCCCTCGGTGCGCGACCTCCTGGCCGCCTGCGCCGCCGCCGACGCGGTCTCCACGCCGCCGCGCGCTCCGGCGCCCGGTCCCGCGCCGGACGCGGACGACGAGGGGGAGCCGGACGGCCCGCACCGCCGGGCCGCGGCCTGACGCCCTGACGCGTAGCGGCACCTGCCGGCTACCGGGCGACGGCCGCACGCGCCGCGGGCGCCGTACGGACGCGACCGGGCGCGCCGCTGGGGCCCTGATCGCACGTGCCGCTACGGGACGTGATCGCGCGCGTCGGCTACGGGCGCGATCGCACGCGCCGCTACGGGACGACGACCACCTTCGTGCCCTTGGGCGCGAACTCCCACATGGCCAGCCCGTCGGCCGGCTTCTCGCGGACGCCGCCCGTCTTCTTCGACGGGTCCGGCTGCGGCGGAGAGCCGTCCACGGCGGCGCTGAAGCCGAAGACGACCCCGTTCGCGTCGCGCAGGAAGCGCACGATGTGCTCCAGGCGCACGCCGTCCGACCCGGGGCCGTTGAGGTCGCGGGACGTGACCGCGTACGTGCCCGGCTGCGGGTTCACCGTGCTGGGCGTGACCTCGAAGGACCGGACGCCCTTGGCGTCGCCCTTGGTGTCGCCGCTCACCAGCCACACCCGCTTCTGGCCCACCGAGTAGACCACCCGCTTGCCCGTGCCCGAGCCGCTCGGCACGGCCGGCGGGGCGTCCTTCCGCGCGTCGCCGCCCTTGCCCTTGTCGTCCTTGCCCGACCCCTTGGCATCGCCGGGCGTCGCGGAGGCGGCGGCGGACGAACGGTGGACGCGGTGGGGCGCGGCCGACGCCTCGTAGGCGAGGTATCCCACCACGGCCAGTGCCGCCGCGGTGAGCCCGGTCACGAACACCCCGGAGCTGCTGCGTGCCACCCTGCGCACCCTTTCGTCCCCCATACGGCCATGCGGCGTACGGTCATCCGCCCCGACCGTAGCACCCGGGCGCACCACCGCCGCGCCCCCGAGACGCTTCCGGGGCGCCCCTGGGATACCCCTGAACCCTGCCCACGCGGGCACCGGCGGCCCCACAGCGCGCCGTAGGCTTGTCACTGTGCTGCTGCTCGCTCTTGATACCGCCACGCCCGCCGTCACCGTAGCCCTCCACGACGGGGACTCCGCCGTCGCCGAGTCCCACCAGGTGGACGCCCGCCGCCACGGGGAGCTCCTGCTGCCGGCCGTGGACCGGGTGCTCGCCGAGGCCGGCCGCACGCTGGACGAGCTCACCGGCGTCGTCGTCGGCGTCGGCCCCGGCCCGTACACCGGCCTGCGCGTCGGCATCGTCACGGCCCTGACCTTCGGCGCGGCGCTCGACGTGCCGGTGCACGGGCTGTGCACGCTGGACGGCATCGCCTACGCGGCCGGCGCCGCCGGGCTGACCGGCGAGTTCGTGGTGGCCACGGACGCCCGCCGCAAGGAGGTCTACTGGGCGCGCTACGCCGACGCCCGGACCCGCGTCACCGAGCCCGCCGTCGACCGGCCCGCCGAGCTCACCGAGCCGCTGGCCGGGCTGACGGCCGTCGGCGCCGGCGCCGTCCTGTACGCCGACGCCTTCACGGACGTCCGGGCCGACCTGCCGCAGCACCAGTCGGCGGCGGCGCTGGCCGCGCTCGCCGCGGAGAAGCTGCGCACGGAGGGTCCGGACGCCGGGTTCCTGTCCGTCCAGCCGCTGTACCTGCGCCGCCCGGACGCCCAGGTGCCGGCCAACTACAAGGTGGTCACACCGAAGTGAGCCCTTCAGCGAGCCCGTCGGCGGGCCCCTCGGACCCCGGGGCCGAGACCGTGCGCGTCCGTGAGATGCGCTGGTGGGACATCCCGGCCGTGCTGGAGCTGGAACGCGCGCTGTTCCCCCAGGACGCCTGGTCCAAGGGGCTGTTCTGGTCCGAGCTGGCGCACGCGCGCGGCGCGAACGCCAACCGGCGCTACCTCGTCGCCCAGGACACGGCCGGGCGCGTCGTCGGCTACGCGGGCCTCGCGGCCGTCGACGGCACGGGCGACGTGCAGACCATCGCCGTCGCCACCGACCACTGGAGCACCGGCCTCGGCTCCCGGCTGCTCCGCGAACTGCTCACCGCCGCCACCGCCTTCGAGTGCCGCGAGGTGCTGCTGGAGGTCCGGGTGGACAACACCCGCGCCCAGCGCCTCTACGAGCGCTTCGGCTTCGAGCCCGTCGGCATCCGGCGCGGCTACTACCAGCCGGGCAACGTCGACGCGCTGGTGATGCGCCTGCCCACGGAATCCGACGGCGGCCCCGCCGCGGACGTCAACGCTGTGCAAGAGGGAATGACCCATGGCTCCACTGACTGACGAACCGCTCGTCCTCGGCATCGAGACCTCGTGCGACGAGACGGGCGTCGGCATCGTCCGCGGTCACACCCTGCTCGCCGACGCGGTCGCCTCCAGCGTGGACGAGCACGCGCGCTTCGGCGGTGTCGTCCCCGAGGTCGCCTCCCGGGCCCACCTGGAGGCGATGGTCCCCACCATCCAGCGGGCACTGAAGGAGGCCGGCGTCTCCGCCAAGGACCTCGACGGCATCGCCGTCACGGCGGGCCCCGGCCTCGCGGGCGCCCTCCTCGTCGGCGTCTCGGCGGCGAAGGCGTACGCCTACGCCCTCGGCAAGCCGCTCTACGGCGTCAACCACCTCGCGTCGCACATCTGCGTCGACCAGCTGGAGCACGGAGCCCTGCCCGAGCCGACGATGGCCCTCCTGGTCAGCGGCGGGCACTCGTCCCTCCTCCTCGCCCCGGACATCACCTCCGACGTCCGGCCCCTCGGCTCGACCATCGACGACGCGGCGGGCGAGGCGTTCGACAAGGTGGCCCGCGTGCTCAACCTGGGCTTCCCGGGCGGCCCGGTCATCGACCGCTACGCCCGCGAGGGCGACCCGGAGGCCATCCGCTTCCCCCGGGGCCTCACCGGCCCCCGGGACCCCCTCTACGACTTCTCCTTCTCCGGTCTCAAGACCGCCGTCGCCCGCTGGATCGAGGCGAAGCGCGCGGCGGGCGAGACGGTGCCGGTGGCGGACGTCGCCGCCTCCTTCCAGGAGGCCGTGGTGGACGTCCTCACCCGCAAGGCCGTCCGCGCCTGCAAGGACCACGGCGTCGACCACCTCATGATCGGCGGCGGCGTCGCCGCCAACACCCGCCTCCGCGCCATGGCCGAACGCCGCTGCGAGGACGCCGGCATCACCCTGCGCGTCCCCCGCCCCAAGCTCTGCACCGACAACGGCGCCATGGTCGCGGCCCTCGGCGCCGAGATGGTGGCCCGCGGCCGCGCCGCCTCGTCCTGGGACCTCCCGGCGGACTCGTCCCTGCCGGTGACGGAGCCGCACGTCCCGGGCGCGCACGACCACGCGCACTCCCACGGGCATTCCCACGGGCACGGCCACTCCCACGACCACGTACACGAGTTGAGCAAGCAGAACCTGTACGACGCCTAGCCCGCCCGCGGCGGGCGCGCCCCGGACTCGCGCGCCCGCCGCCCCAACGGCCCGCCCCCGGTGGCCTGTTCGCGGCATTCCGCCCGAAGCCGCCGCGCTGTACCTTTTCCGGGTGTCGAGGGGGCAGCGTGAATCCTTCCTGGCGCAAGCCCGCGCCACTGGGCTGGTCGGCCGCGCGCGAGGGGCAGTACACGACCGCGGCGCCCCTCCTGGGCGGCGCGGGCATCACGCTGCTCGGCCTCGTCATCACGGACCGCGACACGTTCCGCTGGCCGGACCCCACGCTGCTGGCCCTCGCCCTGACCGCGCTCTTCATGGTCATGGCGGTGGTCTGGGGCGTCCGCTCCCGCCAGTACCTCTACTCGCGCGGCGACGTCGAAGCGTGGTGGGGCCCGCTCTCCGAGATGCCCGACAACCGCCACGCGGAGCTGATCCAGGACCAGCGGGAGCACTACTCCACCTGGGCCAGGCTGGCCGGACGAGCGGACTTCTGCTACTCGTCCGGGCTCCTGTGCCTGGCGGTGGGCAGCAGCCTGGCCCTGGCCCCGCCGGCCCACGCGGCGGCGCCCGCGTGGCGCTGGTGCGCCGCGGCGACCACGGCCGCTCCGGTCGTGGCCGTTCTCCTCACCTGGACGGTGCGCTCGCTGCGCGACGCACTGCGGAACCGACGGACCGGCTGATCGCACGACAGCACGACCCGACCGACACAGCGACAAGGAGCGCCATGCCCCCGCGCCAGTGTCCCGCCTGCGACGCCGCCCCGAGCGAAAGGGACGCCCACTACGCCGACTGCCCGCTGAAGGACGTCCCGCTGGCGCAGGTCGCCGGCCTCTCGCTCCGGGACGCCCGGGCGAAGGCGGCGGAATGGCGGTCGCGGAACGCCTGACCAGCGGCTACTGACGTTCGGCGGTGACGTACGCCCCGGGGAGGAGGTCGGCGACCGGGACGGACCGCGGTTCCCCGCCGTCGACGATCACCTCGATGGCCGGGTAGTAGTCGAGCAGCACCTGCCGGCACCGGCCGCACGGCGGAAGGATGCCCCGGCGGTCGCCGCCCACGGCGACGATCGCCGTCAGGGAACGGGCGCCCTGGGCCGCCGCGGCGCCGATGACGACGAGTTCGGCGCAGGGGCCGCCGGTGAAGTGGTAGACGTTCAGGGCGGTGACGACGCGGCCGTCGTCCGTGCGCGCCGCGGCCGCCACGGTGTGCTCCTCACCGGACGCGTGCTCCCGGACGACGCGGGCGGCGGCCTCGACGAGCTCGTGGTCGGTCGTGCGCACGATTGGCCCCGGCGGCGTCAGGGAAGCAGGACGGAGGTGTCCAGCATCGGGTAAGGGGCGGGAAGCGCGACCTTTTCGCCGAGCTCGGTGCTCGTGGTGGTCCGGTAGTGGCTCCGGCCCGGGTGCCGGGAGTCCTCGGCGGGCTCGGAGTGGACGTACACGCGGCCGTCCTCCCGGTTGACGAGCACGTAGACCGGAACCTTCGCGGCGGCGTAACTGCGGTACTTGGGGCCGGTGTCCGTCTCGTGGTTGCTGGAGGTGACCTCACCGGCCAGGGCGAGCAGGTCGATCGGGTACCAGCCCTTGTGCGCCTTGCGGTACGCCTCGTCCAGTTCGGTCGGCTTTCGCCGCAGGACGTAGAAGTCGGGGATGGCCAAGGCGATGGTCTCGTCCCTGCCGCCCTTTCTCAGACCCGTGCGGAAGCCCATCCCGAAGCCGGCCAGCCCGACGCCCGCGGAGCGCAACTGGTGGTAGAGGTCCCCGGTCATATGACCGTGGTCGAAGTCAGGCTGCGGCGCCACGACCGGCATCCCCTCGAAGTATTCGGCCCGGATCGGCGCCTCCGACGCCTCCTCGAACGCGATCAGCAGATCGATGGGGTCCTGCTCGCGCGGCGTGTTCACCGGCTCGGTGACGGGATCGGCGGTCATCGCTGTCCTCCCTTGTCGCTCATGCCAGGCTACGCCTGGACCGGCTGCCCCAGCAGCATCGTCGGGGCGCCCGCCACCCGGGTAAGGACGATCACACAGGAGTTCACCCCTTCGAGCTTCAGCTTCTTGCGGAGTTCCTCCGGCTCCACCGCCGAGCCCCGCTTCTTGATGACGGCCACGCCGATGCCGCGCTCGCGGACGAGGGCCTTGAGCTTCTTGAGGTTGAAGGGGAGGACGTCGGTGATCTCGTACGCCGAGGCGTACGGGGTGGGGTGGAGTTCGTCGGAGGTGACGTACGCGATCGTCTCGTCGATCAGGCCGCCCGAGACCTCGGCCGCGACGTCCGCGACGAGGTGGGCGCGGATCACCGCGCCGTCGGGCTCGTACAGGTAGCGGCCGACCGGGCGGACGGCGGGGTCGGGGAGGCCGGTGCCGGTCAGGGTGGTGCCGGCCGGGAGAAGGGTCGCGCGGCGGGTGCCCGGGGTGGTGCCGAACCACAGGACGGCTTCCTTCACATCGCCGCCGTCCGAGATCCACTCCGCCTCGGCGTCCTCGGGGATCGCCTCGTGCGGAACGCCCGGAGCGATCTTCAGGGCGGCGTGCGGGGCCGTCCTGGCCGCCTCGACCGCCCAGGAGAGGGGCGGGGAGTACGCCTCCGGGTCGAAGATCCGGCCGCGGCCACCGCGCCGCGCCGGGTCGACGAAGACCGCGTCGTACCCGGAGACCCCGACCTCCGTCACGTCCGCGCAGCGCACCTCGATCAGGTCCGACAGGTCCAGTGCCGCCGCGTTGGCCCGGGCCACCGCGCAGGTGAGCGGGTCGCGGTCCACGGCGAGGACGGACACCCCGGCCCGGGCCAGGGCGATGGCGTCGCCGCCGATGCCGCAGCACAGGTCGGCCAGGCGGCGGACGCCGAGGCCCGCGAAGCGGCGGGCCCGGTAGGCGGCGACGGAGGCGCGGGTGGCCTGCTCGACGCCGTTGGGTGTGAAGTACATGCGGTACGCGTCCTCGGTACCGAACTTCGCCACCGCCCGCTGCCGCAGCCGCGCCTGCCCGAGGGCGGCGGAGACCAGCTCGGCGGGGTGGTCGCGGCGCAGCCGGGTCGCGACGGCCAGCTCCCGGGCCGGGTCGTGGTCGCGCAGCTCCTCCAGGAGCCGGCGGCCCTCGTCGGTGAGGAGGGCGGCGAAGGTGTCGACGGCGGTGGGGGCGCCGGTATCGGCGTTCGGGGCGGGCACGGCACCATTCTCGTGCACCGCGCCCGCGCGCCTCATCCGCTGTGCGATCACTCGAATGAATGAACAAGAATCGTTCTTGTGACTCCGTCTGGAACCGGCCGAAGCCGAACCCGAGCCCGCAGCCGAATACGCGGCTCCGCCCCTCTCGCCCTCGTCCCGCTCTGCGCCGCCGCCCTGCTGCTCTCCGGGTGCTCCTCAGGGTCGGACGGCAAGAAGGACGGGAGCGGCGGGACGGCCACCGGCACCGCGAAGGCCGCCGAGCAGCCCAAGGAGAAGCGGAGCGCCGCCACCCCCGACCCCGCCGCCTACCGCCGCTGGGGGCTCGACAAGCCGCTTGCCCCGCCCCCGGCCCCGCCCGCCACCCGGCTCACCGAGCACCACAAGGGCGGAACGCCGCAGATCGTCCGGCGGGTGCCGACCAAGGACAAGGTCGTCTTCCTGACCTTCGACGACGGCGCCGAGAAGGACCCGGCGTTCCTGCGCATGGCCAAGGACCTCAAGCTGCCGTTCAGCATGTTCCTGACGGACAGCGCCGCGCGCGCCGGGCGCGGCTACGGCTACTTCGACGAGCTGCGCGCCCTCGGCAACGGCGTGCACAACCACACGCTCACCCACCCCAACCTGCGCACCCTCTCCGCCGAGGCGCAGAAGCGGGAGATCTGCGGGCAGCAGGAGACGCTGAAGAAGCGGTTCGGGAAGCGGCCGGAGCTGTTCCGTCCGCCGTACGGCAATTACAACGACGCCACCCTGGCGGCGGCCGGCTCCTGCGGAGTGAAGGCCGTCGTGCTGTGGGAGGCCACCATGCAGATCAATGACATGAGGTACGCCGAAGCGGGGAAGCTTCGTCCCGGCGACATCGTGCTCGCGCACTTCCGCGGTCCCGCGGAGCTCAAGGGCACGACGATGACGCAGATGGTCGCCAACATGGTGCGCAGCGTGCAGCGGCAGGGGTTCACCGTGGCGCGGCTGGAGGACTACGTCTGACGGCCGGGGGCGGCACGGGCCCTGACGGCCGGTGCGGCACGGTGCTCCGGCGGCCGGCGCGGCACCGGGCGAAGGGGCGTGCGACGCGCCCGGACGCCCCCGGCGCGCGACCGCAAATTGGCACTCCGCTTGACCGAGTGCTAAGCGCGTCATAGTCTCGGCTCCGTTGGCACTCTCCACCGGTGAGTGCCAAACACAGCGACGGGCAGGTCCGGCACCCGCGACGACGGATCCACCTGGTCGCCACCTCAGACAATTGACCCCGTGAGATCTCCGAAGGGGGAGGTCGGATCGTGACGACCGCCAGCTCCAAGGTTGCCATCAAGCCGCTCGAGGACCGCATCGTGGTCCAGCCGCTGGACGCCGAGCAGACCACGGCCTCTGGCCTGGTCATCCCGGACACCGCGAAGGAGAAGCCCCAGGAGGGCGCCGTCCTCGCCGTGGGCCCGGGCCGATTCGAGAACGGCGAGCGCCTGCCGCTCGACGTCAAGGTCGGCGACGTCGTGCTCTACAGCAAGTACGGCGGCACCGAGGTGAAGTACAACGGCGACGAGTACCTCGTCCTCTCGGCCCGCGACGTCCTCGCGATCATCGAGAAGTAGTTCACCCCGAAGCTTTCGAATTCTCGAGGCTTTTGTTCTGTGCCCCTGGTACCCGCGTCCAACAACCGGGCGCCGGGGGCGCAGTTCGTTTGAGAGACACGGCGAAGGATACGTAACCCATGGCGAAGACCCTGAAGTTCGACGAGGACGCCCGTCGCGCCCTCGAGCGCGGCGTCAACAAGCTTGCCGACACGGTCAAGGTGACGATCGGCCCCAAGGGCCGCAACGTCGTCATCGACAAGAAGTTCGGCGCCCCCACCATCACCAACGACGGCGTCACCATCGCGCGCGAGGTCGAGCTGGAGGACGCGTACGAGAACCTGGGCGCCCAGCTCGTCAAGGAGGTGGCGACCAAGACCAACGACATCGCGGGTGACGGCACCACCACCGCGACCGTGCTGGCCCAGGCGCTGGTCCGCGAGGGTCTGCGCAACGTCGCCGCCGGCGCCTCCCCGGCCGCCCTGAAGAAGGGCATCGACGCCGCGGTCAAGGCCGTCTCCGACGAGCTGCTCGCGACCTCCCGCCCGATCGACTCCAAGTCCGACATCGCCGCCGTGGCCGCGCTGTCCGCCCAGGACAAGCAGGTCGGCGAGCTCATCGCCGAGGCGATGGACAAGGTCGGCAAGGACGGCGTCATCACCGTCGAGGAGTCCAACACCTTCGGCCTGGAGCTCGACTTCACCGAGGGCATGGCCTTCGACAAGGGCTACCTCTCGCCCTACATGGTCACCGACCAGGAGCGTATGGAGGCCGTCCTCGACGACCCGTACATCCTGATCCACCAGGGCAAGATCTCCGCCATCGCCGACCTGCTCCCGCTGCTGGAGAAGGTCATCCAGGCCGGTGGCTCCAAGCCGCTGCTGATCATCGCCGAGGACGTCGAGGGCGAGGCCCTCTCCACCCTCGTCGTCAACAAGATCCGCGGCACCTTCAACGCCGTCGCCGTCAAGGCCCCCGGCTTCGGCGACCGCCGCAAGGCGATGCTGGGCGACATGGCCACCCTCACCGGTGCCACCGTCGTCGCCGAGGAGGTCGGCCTCAAGCTCGACCAGGTCGGCCTGGACGTGCTCGGTTCCGCCCGCCGCGTGACCGTCACCAAGGACGACACCACCATCGTCGACGGCAAGGGCGACTCCTCCGAGGTCGCCGGCCGCGTGGCCCAGATCAAGGCCGAGATCGAGACCACCGACTCGGACTGGGACCGCGAGAAGCTCCAGGAGCGCCTCGCCAAGCTCGCCGGCGGCGTGTGCGTCATCCGCGTGGGCGCGGCCACCGAGGTCGAGCTCAAGGAGAAGAAGCACCGTCTGGAGGACGCCATCTCCGCGACCCGCGCCGCGGTCGAGGAGGGCATCGTCTCCGGTGGTGGCTCCGCCCTGGTCCACGCCGTCAAGGTGCTGGAGGACAACCTGGGCAAGGACGGCGACGAGGCCACCGGTGTCGCGGTCGTCCGCCGCGCCGCCGTCGAGCCGCTGCGCTGGATCGCCGAGAACGCCGGCCTGGAGGGCTACGTCATCACCTCCAAGGTCGCCGAGCTCGACAAGGGCCAGGGCTTCAACGCCGCGACCGGCGAGTACGGCGACCTGGTCGCCGCCGGCGTCATCGACCCGGTGAAGGTCACCCGCTCCGCCCTGGAGAACGCGGCCTCCATCGCCTCCCTGCTGCTCACGACCGAGACCCTGGTCGTCGAGAAGAAGGAAGAGGAGCCCGAGGCCGGCCACGGCCACGGTCACGGCCACGCCCACTGAGGCACCGGCACCACCGCCGAGGCCCGGCACCCCCGCCCGTCGGGGGTGCCGGGCCTCCGGCGTGTCCGCGCTCCGGTCCGGTCAGTTGGGGCCGTACCTGCGGCCCGTCGAGGACGACACGCGGGCGACCGCGCCCCGCGGCATCAGCTTCGACAGACCGGTCAGCGCCTTGTACCGGGGATCGGGCACCGACAGGGACTTACCGCGCGCCAGGTCCTTCAGCGCCGCGTCCACCAGCCGGTCCGCGTCCAGCCACATCCAGCCCGGGATGTTGTCCGTCCCCATCCCGGCCCGCGCGTGGAACTCCGTCCGGACGAAGCCCGGGCACAGCGCCATCAGCCGCACCCCGCTGCCCGCCAGGTCCCGCGCCGCCCCCTGGGTGAACTGCACCACCCACGCCTTGCTCGCCCCGTACGTCCCGCGCGGCACGAACGCGGCGACGGACGCGACGTTGATCACCCCGCCGCGCCGCCGCTCCCGCATCCCGCGCGTGGCCGCCATGGTCAGCCGCAGCACCGCCTCGCAGTGCACCTTGAGCATGGTCAGCTCGTCCTGGACGGTGACCTCCAGGAAGCGGCCCTTGTTACCGAAGCCGGCGTTGTTGACCAGCAGATCGACGGGCTGCTTCCGGTCCGCGAGCCGTTCCTCGACGGCGGCGATGCCGTCCTCCGTCGAGAGGTCGGCCCGCAGCACCTCCACCTCCACCCGGTGCCGGTCGTGGAGTTCGGTCGCCTGTTCGCCCAGCCGCTTCTCGTCGCGGGCCACGAGCACCAGGTGGTGACCCTCGGCGGCCAGCCGTCGCGCGAAGGCCGCGCCGATGCCGGCCGTCGCTCCCGTGATCAGTGCAGTCGTCATACGGGAACGTTAGTGCCCGGCGACACCGCGTGGCGGCTTGCCTTCCGTCAGGCCGGTACTCCGTCGGCGGCCCGCGCGGCCTCCGCGTACCGCTCCGCCCTCTCCCGCAGCCGAGGGTGCAACCCGTCGCCCGCCGCCAGAACACGGGGCAGCAGCGCCTGTTCGGTCGTCCGGGCGCGGAAGGCGAAGGCGACGCTGACCTCGTGATCCGGGCGGTGGACGACGGTGACGGGATCACCCGCACGGACCTCCCCCGATGCGAGCACCCGCAGGTACGCGCCCGGGGCGGCCTCCTCGGTGAACCGCCGGACCCAGCCCCGCTCGCCCAGCCACTCGGCGAACGTCCGGCAGGGCACGCGCGGCGAGGTCACCTCCAGCAGCAGCCGGTCCCCGACCAGCCAGCGCTCCCCGATCCGGGCGCCGTTGACGTCCAGGCCGGACGTGGTGAGGTTCTCGCCGAACGAGCCGTCCGGCAGCGCCCGGCCCAACTCCCGCTCCCAGCGGTCGAGATCCTCCCGGGCGAAGGCGTACACCGCCTGGTCGTCGCCGCCGTGGTGCTTCAGCGAGACGACGGCGTCACCGGCGAGCCCGCTGCCCGCCTCGCCCTGCGGCCCGGGCGCGGCCACCGCCACCGGGCCCGCCGCGGGCCGCTTGTCGATGCCGGAGGCGAGGCCGGCCGTGAAGGGACCGCCCGGCAGCGAGCGGTCGGCGGCGGTACGGGGACGGGCGACGTTCACGGAGAGGATGCGCATCGGACGAGGGTAGGCGGTGGGCGCCGGGCCCGGCGGCCCCAAAGCCGCAAGACGGTATTTCCGGTCGCCCCCAAGCGCCGCTTATGCTTTTTCTATGATCGAGGCCCGCCACCTGCGCGTGCTGCGCGCCGTGGCCACCACCGGTTCGTTCTCCGCCGCCGCCCGGGAACTGGGCTGCACCCAGCCCGCCGTCAGTCAGCAGATGAAGGCCCTGGAGCAGTCCGCGGGCACCCCGCTGCTCGTCCGCACCGGCCGGGAGACGCGGCTCACCGAGGCGGGCCGGGCGCTCGTCCGGCACGCCGCCGGCATCCTCGCCGGGCTCACCGCGGCGGAGGAGGAGATCGCCGCCATCGCCGGCCTGCGCGCCGGCCGGGTGCGGCTGGTCTCCTTCCCCAGCGGCAGCTCGACGCTGGTGCCCACCGCCCTCGCCGGGATGCGCGCCGCCCGTCCCGGCATCCAGATCTCCCTGGAGGAGGCCGAGCCGCCGCGCTCGGTGGAGATGCTGCGGGCCGGCGACTGCGAGATCGCGCTGGCCTTCCGCTACCCCGAGACGCGCGGCGCGGGCGCTTCGGCCGGCGTGGACGCGGAGGCCGACGGGGGCTGGGGCAAGGACGACCTCGTCGTCCGGCCGCTGCTCACCGACCGGCTCGTCGGCGTGGTCCCGGAGGGGCACCCGCTGGCGGACGCGGAGCGGATCGGCATCGACGAGTTCGCCGGCGAGCCGTGGATCGCGGGCTGCCCGCGCTGCCGCCGGCATCTGGTGGAGATCTGTGAGAACGCGGGCTTCACCCCGCGGATCGACTTCGCCACGGACGACTACCCGGCGGTGTTCGGCCTGGTCGGCGCCGGTCTCGGGGTGGCCGTGATGCCGGAGCTCGCGGTGGAGTCGGTACGCCACCGGGGGGCCAGGACGGTGCCGGTGGAGCCGGCCGTGGAGCGGGAGGTCGTGGCCCTGACGCTGCCCGACCTGGCGCGGGTGCCCGCCGTCGCGGAGATGCTGGACCGGCTGGCGGCCGCGGCCCGCCGCTGAGCGCGTCCCGCGGCCGCGGTCCGGGGTTCGGCCCGGGCCCCGGTGGCGCGGCCCGGCCGCTCGTCCTCGCCCACGGACGGCCGGGCGGCGGGCGTGGGCGCGCGGTTCAGCCGTCCGGCGTGGGGGACGAGCCGCGCGGGGCGCGGTTTCCGGCCGCGGGCGCCCCCGCAGCCGGACACGCTGCGTGACCGGGCTGGGGGCCCGGAGGACCCGGTGGTTCCAGAGGGTGTCCGCTCGGCCGCCCGGGGCCCGCTCGGGGGCCCGGGCGCTTCAGGCGCTCATCGGGCTCGTGCCGCCCGTCGGCACCGGCCGCTGTCGCGCCCGGCCCATGAGCTCCTCGCGTTCGTCCTCGGTGAGTCCGCCCCACACCCCGTAGGGTTCCCGGACCGCCAGCGCGTGCGCCGCGCACTCCGCGCGTACCGGACAGCGCATGCAAACCTCTTTCGCCGAGGTCTCGCGGGCGCTGCGGGCGGCGCCGCGCTCGCCCTCCGGGTGGAAGAACAGCGAGCTGTCGACGCCGCGACAGGCGGCCAGCAGCTGCCAGTCCCACAGGTCGGCGTTGGGGCCGGGGAGCCGGGAGAAATCTGCCATTGCGTGTCCCCTCGAAACGGATCGAAGCGCATCGATGCGACGGTGGTGGGACCGCGGTGGTACCGGCGGGCCCGTCAGGATCCCTATGAGCAGATGAAAATATGACTCATTGCGAATCTAGCCACAGTTGTCCGCGAATGTGAAGAAAAACGGCTCCAAGCGGGCAAATGGGGCACGACTCGAACGATCTGACGAGCGCCCCCCGTGCGCCCTGCTCCGTATCCGGGCCCTCACGTAGAGTGCCGAACGTGGCCGACCAAGCCCGTAACTCTTTCGGGTGACCGTCGTTGAGAGTGCGGAGGCGGTTGGCGAATGCAGCGGTCGGGCAGGTGTCCGAGATGGTCCGCGGCGGTCTGCTCAGCAGGTGTCTCGCCAATCGCGCAGGTGACGATCAGTACCAGCCTGGAGGCTCAAGGTGACGCGCATCAGCTGCGGAGGACGGCCATGACATCCGTCCTCGTCTGCGACGACTCCCCGCTTGCCCGAGAGGCGCTCCGGCGTGCGGTGGCGACCGTGCCCGGCGTCGAGCGCGTGACGACGGCGGCCAACGGCGAGGAAGTCCTCCGCCGCTGGGGCGCCGATCGTTCGGACCTCATTCTGATGGACGTACGCATGCCCGGTCTGGGCGGCGTCGAGACCGTGCGCCGGCTGCTCTCCGCCGACCCCGGCGCCCGCATCATCATGCTCACGGTCGCCGAGGACCTGGACGGGGTGGCGCTCGCGGTCGCCGCCGGAGCCCGCGGCTATCTGCACAAGGACGCCTCGCGCGCCGAGTTGCGCGCCACGGTGACCCAGGCGCTCGCCGACCCCACCTGGCGGCTCGCCCCCCGGCGGCTGCGCTCGGCCGAGATGGGCGCGGCGCCCACCCTCACCGCACGCGAGATCCAGGTGCTGGAGGGCATGAGCCACGGACGGTCCAACGCCGAGATCGGCCGCGAGCTCTTCCTCTCCGAGGACACGGTGAAGACGCACGCCCGGCGGCTGTTCAAGAAGCTGGGCGCCTCCGACCGGGCGCACGCCGTGGCGCTCGGCTTCCGCTGGGGCCTGGTCCGCTAGCGGCGGAGCGGGTACGCGGCGCCGCGCGGTCGCGGCGCGTGGTCACACCTCGGGCGACGACGGCCGGTGTCGGCAGGGCCGTCGCCGGACGCGCCGTAGGGGCCGGACGGATCCCGCGCGGCCGGGACGTCCCGGGACCGGCGCGGTGCCGGGTGACGCGCACGGCGACCCCGCGGCGCCGACGCCCGGCGCCGAAAGCCCGACGGATGCCGCATCCTTGAGGTGTGACTCCTCCCCGCCAGAGGCCGGCTCTTCTCGCTCGGCCAGAAGAGACCTCATGACGGACAGGCGCAGCCCGTTGTCGTACGGCCGGACGTCATACGGCACGGGCCCAAGCTATCGGCGGAGTCGTGGGCGCGGGGCGGGTATACCCGGAAGGGGGCGACGCGAGACGTGAGTGCGAGGACACCGACGCGTAACGGTTCGACGCACAACTATGAAGGCGGTGCCGTGGATCGTCGGACACCCAGGCACCATGGACCGATGCGCGACGACGAGACCCCGGGGCCGCTCCTCGCCACGGGTCCGGCCGCAGCCCCCTCGACGGGCCCCGGCGCGGGCCCGGCCACCGGCGCACCCTCGGGGGCGCCCGCCGGCGCGGCGACGGGGCCGGGCGAGATCGGCGCCCTCGTCACCCGGGCCGTCGAGGGCGACCGGCGCGCCACCCACGACCTGCTCGCCCTGGTGCACCCGCTGGCGCTGCGCTACTGCCGCACCCGGCTGTCGCGGCTGCCCGGCGACGCCCGGCACTTCGTGGACGACCTCGCCCAGGAGGTCTGCCTCGCCGTGCTCTGCGCGCTGCCCCGCTACCGGGACACCGGCCGGCCCTTCGAGGCGTTCGTCGTGGCCATCGCCGCCCACAAGGTCGCCGACCTCCAACGGGCCGCCATGCGCCACCCCGGCAGCACGGCCGTCCCCTCCGACGAGATGCCCGAGCAGCCCGACGACTCCCTCGGCCCCGAGGAGCGGGCGCTGCTCAGCAGCGACGCGGAGTGGGCCAAGAAGCTGCTCGCCAACCTCCCGGAGAACCAGCGCGAGCTGGTGCTGCTCCGGGTCGCCGTGGGGCTGACCGCGGAGGAGACGGGGCAGATGCTGGGCATGTCGCCGGGCGCGGTGCGGGTCGCCCAGCACCGGGCGCTGAGCAGGCTGCGGGCGCTCGCCGAACAGTGAGCACATCCGCTCGGCAGGTCTTGGTGGGAACGTCCAAGTGACGCGATCCTCACCGATCGTGGAATGGGACACCTGCGACGGCCGTTAGCATGGGAGTCCTCGCTGAGGCAAGGGGGTTCCGGGTCCCGCGGCGGCAGCCGCCGGTGGTGACGGCCCCGCCCGGCCCGCCCGCAGAACTCTGTATTTGGGAAGGTGTCATGACTGACCACGCCGCTGGGATGCCCGCGAAGTTCGCGATGCTCGGTCTGACCTACGACGACGTCCTGCTGCTGCCGGGCGCCTCCGAGGTGCTGCCGAACGCGGTCGACACCTCCTCCCGCGTCTCCCGCAACGTCCGGGTGAACATCCCGCTGCTGTCCGCCGCCATGGACAAGGTCACCGAGGCGCGGATGGCCATCGCCATGGCCCGCCAGGGCGGTGCGGGCGTGCTGCACCGCAACCTGTCCATCGAGGACCAGGCCAACCAGGTCGACCTGGTCAAGCGCTCCGAGTCCGGCATGGTGACCGACCCGATCACCGTCCGCCCGGACGCCACCCTGGCCGAGGCGGACGCGCTGTGCGCCCGCTTCCGGATCAGCGGCGTGCCGGTCACCGACCCGGCGGGCAAGCTGCTCGGCATCGTCACCAACCGCGACATGGCCTTCGAGTCGGACCGCAGCCGCGCCGTGCGCGAGGTCATGACGCCGATGCCGCTGGTCACCGGCAAGGTCGGCATCTCCGGCGAGGACGCCATGGAGCTGCTCCGCCGCCACAAGATCGAGAAGCTGCCGCTGGTGGACGACGCCGGGGTGCTCAAGGGCCTCATCACGGTCAAGGACTTCGTCAAGGCCGAGCAGTACCCCAACGCCGCCAAGGACGCCGAGGGCCGGCTGGTCGTCGGCGCGGCGGTGGGCGTCGGCGCCGAGGCGTACGAGCGGGCGCAGGCGCTCGTCGAGGCCGGTGCGGACTTCCTCGTCGTGGACAGCGCGCACGGCCACAGCCGCGGCATCCTCGACATGATCTCCAAGGTGAAGTCCAACATCGACGTGGACGTCGTCGGCGGCAACGTCGCCACCCGCGACGGCGCCCAGGCGCTGATCGACGCCGGTGTGGACGGCGTCAAGGTCGGCGTCGGCCCCGGCTCCATCTGCACCACCCGCGTGGTCGCCGGCATCGGCGTCCCGCAGGTCACCGCCATCTACGAGGCCGCGCAGGCGTGCCACGCGGCGGGCGTCCCGCTGATCGGCGACGGCGGCCTGCAGTACTCCGGCGACATCGCCAAGGCCATCGCGGCCGGTGCCGACACGGTGATGCTCGGTTCGCTGCTCGCGGGCTGCGAGGAGTCGCCGGGCGAGATGGTCTTCATCAACGGCAAGCAGTTCAAGTCCTACCGGGGGATGGGCTCGCTCGGCGCCATGCAGTCGCGCGGTCAGGCGCGCTCCTTCTCCAAGGACCGCTACTTCCAGGACAACGTCCTCTCCGAGGACAAGCTGGTCCCCGAGGGCATCGAGGGCCAGGTGCCCTACCGCGGTCCGCTGTCCTCCGTCGCCCACCAGCTGATCGGTGGACTCCGGGCGTCCATGGGCTATGTGGGATCCGCCAATGTGCAGGAGCTCAAGGACAAGGGCACGTTCGTGCGGATCACCTCGGCGGGGCTCAAGGAGAGCCACCCGCACGACATCCAGATGACGGTCGAGGCGCCGAACTACTCGCGTCGGTGATCCCGTAAGGGGGCGGGGCGGGGTTTCTCCCCGCCCCGCCCCCTTCCCGTTTCCCGCGGGGACGGCGCTCCCAGCGCCCCCCGGACACCGGACGGGCCGAGTGGCGCGCGTCGGTGATACTGGAGTGCGGCAGACGTAGAAGGAAAGGCCACACACGTGACTGAGATCGAGATCGGGCGCGGCAAGCGCGGACGCCGGGCGTACGCGTTCGACGACATCGCCGTCGTCCCCAGCCGGCGCACCCGTGACCCGAAGGAGGTCTCGATCGCCTGGCAGATCGACGCCTACCGTTTCGAGCTGCCGTTCCTGGCCGCGCCGATGGACTCCGTCGTCTCCCCCGAGACGGCCATCCGCATCGGTGAGCTGGGCGGCCTCGGCGTGCTCAACCTCGAGGGCCTGTGGACCCGGTACGAGGACCCGGAGCCGCTGCTGGCGGAGATCGCCGAGCTGGACGAGCACGCCGCCACCAAGCGGATGCAGGAGATCTACGCCGCGCCGATCAAGGAGGAGCTGATCGGGCAGCGCATCAAGGAGGTCCGCGACTCCGGTGTCGTGACCGCCGCCGCGCTCTCCCCGCAGCGCACCGCGCAGTTCTCCAAGGCCGTCGTCGACGCCGGTGTGGACATCTTCGTCATCCGCGGCACCACCGTCTCCGCCGAGCACGTCTCCGGCGCCGCCGAGCCGCTGAACCTCAAGCAGTTCATCTACGAGCTCGACGTGCCGGTGATCGTCGGCGGCTGCGCCACGTACACCGCCGCCCTGCACCTGATGCGCACCGGCGCGGCGGGCGTCCTCGTCGGCTTCGGCGGCGGCGCCGCGCACACCACCCGCAACGTGCTGGGCATCCAGGTCCCGATGGCGACCGCGGTCGCCGACGTGGCCGCCGCCCGCCGCGACTACATGGACGAGTCCGGCGGCCGTTACGTGCACGTCATCGCCGACGGCGGCGTGGGCTGGTCCGGCGACCTGCCCAAGGCCATCGCCTGCGGCGCCGACGCCGTGATGATGGGCTCCCCGCTGGCCCGCGCCACCGACGCGCCGGGCCGCGGCCACCACTGGGGCATGGAGGCCGTCCACGAGGACGTGCCGCGCGGCAAGCGGATGAACCTGGGCGCCGTCGGCACCACCGAGGAGATCCTCCTCGGCCCCTCGCACACCCCCGACGGGTCGATGAACTTCTTCGGCGCGCTGCGCCGCGCGATGGCGACCACGGGCTACAGCGAGCTCAAGGAGTTCCAGCGGGTCGAGGTGACGGTCGCGCCGTCGCAGCACGACAACCGCTGACGTTTCGTCGGACGCCACGGGCCCGGTCACCTTGGTGGCCGGGCCCGTGGCGTGTCCGGAGAGGCCGGTCTCCGTCGTCAACTCCGTATAAAGGTTCGGGGATGGTGAATACTGGCGACTTATGGCGCAAAGTAAGTCGTTCAGCGGCAGGGACATGGGCATCGACCTCGGCACCGCCAACACGCTGGTGTACGTGCGGGGGAAGGGAGTGGTGCTCAACGAGCCCTCGGTCGTGGCCGTCAACGCTGATGACGGCAGTGTGCTGTCCGTGGGTTCCGAGGCCAAGGAGACCATCGGGCGCACCCCTTCGAACATCGTGGCCATCCGCCCGATGCGCGACGGCGTCATAGCCGACTTCGAGATAGCCGAGCGGATGCTGCGGCACTTCATCAAGAAGGTCACCGGCAACCGGCGGTTCTCCCGGCCACGGGTCGTGGTGTGCGTGCCCTCGGGCATCACGGGCGTGGAGCGGCGGGCCGTCATCGAGGCCGCCTCGCAGGCCGGTGCGCGCGCCGTGCACCTCGTCGAGGAGCCCATGGCGGCGGCGATCGGCGCGGGGCTTCCGGTCAGCGAGCCCACCGGCTGCATGGTCGTCGACATCGGCGGCGGTACGACGGAGGTCGCCGTGATCTCCCTCGGCGGCATCGTCACCGCGCGGTCCGTGCGGACGGCGGGCGACGCGATGGACGCGGCGATCATCTCCTACGTGAAGAAGGAGTACGCGCTCGCCATCGGTGAGCGCACCGCCGAGGAGATCAAGCTGAGCATCGGCTCCGCGGCGCCCACCGGGAAGTGGACGGCGGCCGGACTCGCGGCCGTGGCACGGCAGTTGGAGAAGCATCCGGAGGCGGACGGGGGTGGGGACCCCGAGGAGACGCAGGGGCTGCTGCCGCCCGACCGGTTCTCCATCCGGGGGCGGGACCAGGTCAGCGGCCTGCCGAAGACGCTGTCGCTGACCGCCGACGAGATCCGGCACGCGCTGAGCGAGCCGGTGGACGCGATCGTGATGGCGGTGCGGCAGACGCTGGACGAGACGCCGCCGGAGTTGTCCGGGGACATCATGGATCGGGGGATCGTGTTGACGGGTGGGGGTGCGTTGCTGCGGGGGCTGGATGTGCGGTTGAGTCGGGAGTTGGATATTCCGGTGTTGGTCGCTGACGAGCCGCTGGATTGTGTGGCGGTCGGAACCGGGCGGTGTGTCGAGGATTTCGCCAAGTTGCGGACGTTGCTCGACGCGCAGCCGCGGCTGCCCGCGAGCGGGCGGTTGTAGCCCCAGCCCCGCCCTTTCACCGTTTCTTGCGGGGGCAAGCCCCCGCACCCCCGAAACCACGCTTCGCGCGGTTGTCCTCAAACGCCGGACGGGCTGATATAGCCCGTCCGGCGTTTGAGGACGAGCGGCGAAGCCGCGACAAGCGGGGTCTGGGGCGCAGCCCCAGGAAGCGGCGAAGGGGCGGGACAGGGGCGCCCTCACAACCGGTGCGCCGCCCCCGCCGGGCTCGCCCCCCGGGTGTCCAGCAGGAGCTGTGCCTTCACGGCCAGGCCCTGCAAGTCGTATGTCCGGTGGTGCTGGAGGAGCACCGTGAGGTCGGCCGCGGCCGCCGCCTCGTACAGGCAGTCCACCCGCGGCACCGGCCGGTTCATGACGCGCCACTGCGGCACGTACGGGTCGTGGAAGCCGATCTGCGCGCCGAGTTCCATCAGGCGGCAGGCGATCTCGCGGGCGGGGGAGCCCTCCTGGTCGCCGATGTCGGCCTTGTAGCCGACGCCGAGGAGGAGGACGCGGGCGCCGCGGGCGGACTTGCCGTGTTCGTTGAGGAGGGCGGCGCAGCGCTGGGTGATGTAGCGCGGCATGCGGCCGTTGACCTCCTGCGCCAGCTCGACCATGCGGAGCGGGTAGCCGAGGCTGCGGCCTTGGTAGGAGAGGTAGTTGGGGTCGACGGGGGTGCCGTGGCCGCCGACGCCGGGGCCGGGGCGGAATGCCTGGAAGCCGAAGGGTTTGGTCTCGGCGCAGCGGACGACGTCCCAGAGGTCGACGCCGATGTCGTGGCAGAAGACGGCCATCTCGTTGGCGAACGCGATGTTGACGTGCCGGTAGTTGGTCTCCCACATGCGGACGGTCTCGGCCTCGCGGGGCCCGCGGGCGCGGACGATCTTCTCGCAGAAGCGGCCGTAGAAGGCGGCGGCGGCCTCGGTGCAGGCGGGGGTGAGGCCGCCGACGACCTTGGGGACGCGGGCGACGCTCCGGTCCCGGTTGCCGGGGTCGGCGCGGCCGGGGCAGTAGGCGAGGTGGAAGTCGCGGCCGGCGCGCAGGCCGGAGCCCGCTTCCAGCAGGGGGCGTACGACGTCCTCGGTGGCGCCGGGGTGGACCGCGGACTCCAGGAGGACGGTGGTGTGCGGCCGGAGCCGGGCCGCCAGGGCGCGGGCGGCCTCCTCGACGGCCCCGAGGTCCAGCGCCCGGTTCTCGCCGAGCCGGGTGGGGGCGCAGATGACGGCCGTCCGCACCCGGCCGAGTTCGGCGTCCTCCGTCGTGGCGCGGAAGCCGGCGGCGAGCATCCGGCGGAGTTCGGCGGCGGTCAGGGTGCCGCCGTCCTCGGCGGGCGGGCGGCCGGCGCGCAGTTCGGCGACGGTGTGCGGGTCGGGGTCGTAGCCGATGGTGACCAGGGAGGCGGCGGTGGCGGCCTGGGCGAGTGGGAGGCCGAGGTGGCCGAGGCCGATGACGGCGAGATCTGCGGGCATGTGCGAGCGGTCCTTCCCGGTGAGGAGCCGTGGGGTCCTGCGGGCGGGGACGCCGGACCGATCCCCGAATATCGGATGACGTAGGCGATGTCGTAGATCAGGTTAAGGGGATATACGACATATTCCGGGCATTGTCGCGCCGGGTGTCGGCCATGCGTGTCACGGCCGTGGTGGGAAGCGGGTCGAGGGGTCGGTGTGACGGGGGGTGAGTCGGGCCCCCGTGGGTATCCGGCACAGCCGGGTCGCCGGATCTGGTGCAGCATCGGAGGTGGCGCCGGTGGACCGGCCGCAGGACGGATGGACCGGCCGGCGCACGACCGGCGTGCGGATCGGCGTACGGACCCGGTGGTGCCCGGCACGGCGACCGGCGGGCACCCGCAGGGACACGGCACACGCAGCGGACGCGGCAGCGGGAGGCAGCGGTGAGGACAGCGACACTCGGGCCGGCCGAGCGCGGTGAGGCGCTCGCCCGGATGGCGGAACGGGAACTCGACATCCTGGTGGTCGGCGCCGGCGTCGTCGGCGCGGGCACCGCGCTGGACGCCGCCACGCGCGGCCTGACCACCGGGCTCGTCGAGGCCCGGGACTGGGCCGCCGGCACCTCCAGCCGGTCCAGCAAGCTCATCCACGGCGGCCTGCGCTACCTGGAGATGCTCGACTTCGCCCTCGTCCGCGAGGCGCTGAAGGAGCGCGGTCTGCTGCTCCAGCGGCTCGCCCCGCACCTCGTCAAGCCCGTGCCGTTCCTCTACCCCCTCCAGCACCGCGGCTGGGAGCGGCTCTACGCGGGCTCCGGCGTGGCGCTCTACGACGCGATGTCCGTCTCCTCCGGCCACGGCCGCGGGCTGCCCGTCCACCGGCACCTCACCCGCAAGCACGCCCTGCGCGTGGCGCCCTGCCTGCGCAAGGACGCCCTGGTCGGTGCCCTCCAGTACTACGACGCCCAGATGGACGACGCCCGTTACGTCACCACCCTGGTGCGCACCGCCGCCGCGTACGGCGCCGCCGTCGCCAACCGGGCGCGGGTCGTGGGCTTCCTGCGCGAGGGCGAACGGGTCGTCGGGGCGCGGGTGCGCGACCTGGAGCAGGGCGGCGAGTACGAGGTGCGGGCCCGGCAGGTCGTCAACGCGACCGGGGTGTGGACGGACGACACCCAGCAGCTGATCGCCGAGCGCGGGCAGTTCCACGTCCGGGCGTCCAAGGGCATCCACCTCGTGGTCCCCAAGGACCGCATCCACTCCACCACCGGGCTCATCCTGCGCACCGAGAAGAGCGTCCTCTTCGTCATCCCCTGGGGACGCCACTGGATCATCGGCACCACGGACACCGACTGGGACCTCGACAAGGCCCACCCCGCCGCGTCCAGCGCCGACATCGACTACCTGCTGGAACACGTCAACTCGGTGCTCGCCGTCCCCCTGACCCGGGACGACGTGCAAGGCGTCTACGCCGGGCTGCGCCCGCTGCTGGCCGGGGAGTCGGACGCGACGAGCAAGCTCTCCCGTGAGCACACCGTGGCGCACCCCGTGCCGGGGCTGGTCGTGGTGGCGGGCGGCAAGTACACCACCTACCGGGTGATGGCCAAGGACGCGGTGGACGAGGCGGTGCACGGGCTCGCGCAGAAGGTCGCCGACTGCGTCACCGAGGACGTGCCGCTCGCCGGCGCCGAGGGCTACCGGGCGCTGTGGAACGGCCGCGCGCAGCTCGCCCGGCGCACGGGCCTGCACGTCGCCCGGGTCGAGCACCTGCTCAACCGGTACGGCTCGCTGGTCGGCGAGGTCCTCGACCTGGTGACCGCCGACCCGTCCCTCGGGCGGCCGCTCGGCGGCGCCGAGGACTATCTGCGCGCCGAGGTCGTCTACGCCGCCTCCCACGAGGGCGCCCGGCATCTGGACGACGTCCTCACCCGGCGTACCCGGATCTCCATCGAGACCTTCGACCGGGGGACGCGGTGCGCCCGGGAGGCGGCCGAACTGATGGCGCCCGTGCTGGGCTGGGACGCGGAGCAGGTGGAGAAGGAGATCGCGCACTACGAGAAGCGGGTGGAGGCCGAGCGGGAGTCCCAGCTCCAGCCCGACGACCGGACGGCGGACGCGGCGCGGCTGGGGGCGCCGGAGATCCAGCCGCTGGGGTGACGGCGGCGTGAGCGGGCCGGGGCCTCAGCAGAACTCCGCGCTCAGCAGGCGTTCCTCCGCCGCCGGGTCCACGCCCGCGTCCGAGTTGGCCCGGTAGGTGAGGACGTGCCGCCCGTCCGCCGTCCCCATCGTGGCCGCGTACGAGCCGTTGATCTCGCCGTTGTGCCCCCACAGCGTCACTCCGCAGGGGAGGCGCACCGGGAAGAGGCCCATGCCGTACCGGCCGCGCGAGGCGCCCGTGTCGCGCATCAGGCGGAGGGCGCCGGCGGGGAGGAGTTCGCCGCCGAGCAGGGCGGAGAGGAAGCGGTTGAGGTCCGGGAGGGTCGAGACGAGCTCGCCGGCCGCGCCCGCGACCGAGGGGTTGAGGTCGGTGACGTCCGCCGGTCCGCCCCGGGGCGTCGGGGAGTAGGCGCGGCCGTGCGGCTCGGGCAGGGTGACGCGGGTGCCGGGGAGGCTGGTGCCGGTCAGGCCGAGCCGCCGGATGACGCGGCGGCGCACCTCTTCGGCGTAGGAACGGCCCGTCACCTGACGGATGGCCATACCGAGGAGTACGTAGTCGGTGTTCGAGTAGTGGTAGCGGGCGCCGGGCGGGGCGTACGGGCGGTGGCCGAGTGCGGTCCGTACCAATGCCTCGGGCGGGTGCGTCTCGAAACGGTGACCGGCGAACCCCGCGCCGAAGGAGGAGCGGAGCAGCGCCGCGTCGTCCGTATAGGAGAACAGACCGCTGGTATGGGTGAGGAGTTGGCGGATCGTGACGTTCCGTCCGCTTCCCTCCCGGCTTCCCTCCCGGCTCTCCTCCCTGCGCAGCCGAGCCGCCGCCGGGCGCGGCAGCAGCCCGGCGGCCGGGGCGTCCAGCGGCAGCCGGCCCTCGGCCGCGAGTTGCAGGACGACGGTCGCGACGACCGTCTTGGTGATGCTGCCGGCCCGGAAGCGGTCCGTGCGGCGGATGCGCCGCCCGGTGCGCAGGTCCGCGACCCCCGCGGTGGTGAACCGGGAGACACCGTGAGCATCTTGTGACAGCTCGGCGACGCCCGGAACCGGACCTCGTGCAACGATGTCCTGTACAGGGGAGCGGGCAGGGTCGCCATCGCACGCCGTCGTCAGGGCCGTGACGGTGCAGCACAGCGCGGTCATGGCCGCCGTGAGGCGCGAGAAGGCACTGCGCGTCGGCATGCGCTCATCATCCATGGTCGCCCGGACCCTGGCCTTCCTCTGGTCGGCGGATGAGAGACAATGGTCCCTCGGCCGGGGTCGGTTGGTCGCAGAGCTGAATGCCAGAGGGGACGCATGTCGGACGCGGAGCAGACGCAGGGCACGACCGGGCGCCTCCTCGCCGGGCGCTACCGCCTCGGCGACGTGCTCGGCCGGGGCGGCATGGGCACGGTCTGGCGGGCCACCGACGAGACGCTGGGACGCGTCGTCGCCGTCAAGGAGCTGCGCTTCCCCGCCAACATCGACGAGGACGAGAAGCGCCGCCTCATCACCCGTACCCTCCGCGAGGCCAAGGCGATCGCCCGGATCCGCAGCGCCGGCGCCGTCACCGTCTTCGACGTGGTGCACGAGGACGACCGGCCCTGGATCGTCATGGAGCTCATCGAGGGCCGCTCGCTCGCCGACGTCATCCGCGAGGACGGGCCGCTGAAGTGGCGGCGCGCCGCCGAGGTCGGCCTCGCCGTCCTCGACGTGCTGCGCGCGGCGCACCTCCAGGGCATCCTGCACCGCGACGTGAAGCCGTCCAACGTGCTCATCGCCGACGACGGCCGGGTGGTCCTCACCGACTTCGGCATCGCCCAGGTCGAGGGCGACCCCTCCGTCACCTCGACGGGCATGCTCGTCGGCGCGCCCTCGTACATATCCCCGGAGCGGGCGCGCGGCCAGAAGCCCGGCCCGCCGGCCGACCTGTGGTCGCTGGGCGGGCTGCTCTACGCGGCCGTCGAGGGCGCCCCGCCGTACGACAAGGGGTCGGCGATCGCCACCCTGACCGCCGTCATGACCGAGCCGCTGGGCCCGCCGAAGAACGCGGGTCCGCTGGAAGGCGTCATGTACGGGCTGCTCGCCAAGGACCCGCAGAAGCGGCTGGACGAGGCGGGCGCGCGGGCGCTGCTGACGGAGGCCGTCAACGCGCCTGACGAGCGGCTGCCCGCCCGCAACTCCGCCACGGACGCCACGCAGGCCATCGCCGTGCCCAAGGGGCTCGCCGGGCCCGCCGGCGCGAAGGGCGCGGACCGGGCCGGCGGTGCCGGCGGCGGCGAGCGGACCGAGCGGACGGCGCGGCCCGAGCGGCCCGCGTCCGGGAAAGCGGCGCGGAAGCCCGTCGCCGCGTCGGCGTCCGCGGAGCGGTCCGGCGGGGGCTTCGGGTCCAGAGGTTCCTCGGGTGCGCCGGGTTCCAGAGGGGGTCAGGGGAACGGCGAGACGTCCGGCAGTGCCTTCCGGCCGCTGCGCGACGCGACGCCGTCCGGCTCCGCGGCCGCGGCCCGCACCGAGCCGGAGCCGATGGGCGGCGCCTACACCGAGACATTGGTGCGGATGCGTCCCCCGGTGCAGAAGCGTGTGCTGCTTCTCGTGGTGGCGGTGGTCGTCCTGGCGGTCATCGGGACGGTCATCGCCCTCGTCGTACAGAAGTAGGGCGTACAGGAGCAGGGAGCCAGGGGACCCGTCTCGCCGCCGGGATGAACGGCGGGCCGGGGCGGGAAGCTCCGGACCGGTGGGCGGTGTTGTGTACGGAGTCCGAACGGCCGGATGTGCACCTTGTGTTCGGTGGGGTTCATCAGGTCCGACGATCTGAGCGGTACGCCCCCGCCGTGGCGCGTTCGGCACGTATCGTGAAGGGCCGGGGACGGAACGCAGCCGCGCGGCACCGCCAAGTGCCCGTCGGTGGCGGCCCGATCGGGCGTCGGGTGCAGGGATCGCGCGCTTTGGGGAGGCGTCGTGGACGACTATGCGGGCCGGGTGCTCGCCGACCGGTATCGCCTTCCGCTGCCTCCGTCCGACGCGTTCGAGCTCGTCGAGACGCGCGCGTTCGACACGTACAGCGGCCAGGAGGTGCTGGTCCGGCAGATCCCGCTGCCGGAGGTGGTCGACGCGGAACTCGTCGAGGGCGGGCCCGGGGCGCCCGCGCCCGGCCGCGCGGGCGGGCCCGGCCGGCAGCCGGGCCGGACGGTCGCCGGTGCCTCCGACCCGGCGGTGCGCCGCGCGCTGGACGCCGCGACAGCCGCCGCCCGGATCCCCGACCACCCCCGCCTCGACCAGGTCTTCCACGTCTTCGCCGAGGCGGGCAGCCTCTGGATCGTCAGCGAACTGGTCCCCGCCCGCCCGCTCGCCGCCGTGCTCGCGGAGCGCACCCTCTCCCCGCACCGGGCGGCGGAGGTCGCCGCGGACGTGCTCACGGCCCTCCGCGCCCTGCACGCCCAGGGCTGGACCCACCGGAACATCACCACCCGCACGGTCCTCGTCTGCGAGGACGGCCGGGCCATCCTGACCGGCCTGGCGGCGGGCGCGGCCGAAGAAGCGCTCTGCGGCTACGACCCGGTGCCGGCGGGCGCCGGGACGAGTGCGGGTGTGGGCGTGGGCTCGGGTGCCGGAGGCGGAACGGGCGGTACGGGGGCGGGGGGTGCGGGTCCGGCGGCCGACGGTGCGGGGGCGCAGGCCGGTGGTACGCGAGCGGGCGGCGGGTCCGCGGGAGGCGGGCGTTCCGGTGACGGACACCCTGGTGACGGTCGGCCCGGTGACGGACGCCCCGGTGACGGTCGGCCCGCCCCGCATAGCGCCCGGCGTGGGCCGCGCGCCGACGCCATCGCCGCCTACCGGGCCGGCACCCTCGCCGCCGCCCGCGCCGGACGCCCCCCGACGAGCGCTTCCACCTGGGGCGGCGGCAGCGCCGCCAGCGGCACCGCCCCGGCCCCCGGCACCGCCGCGCCCTGGAGCGCCGACGCGCTGGTGGGCGGCGCCGCCCCGGAGCCCGCCGCGCGCACCGAAGGGGAGACGGGACGCCCGTCGTCCGCCGACGCCCCGGCCCCCGCCTCGTGGGGGAAGACCGCCGACTCCGCCGGGGCGCTCGCCGCCGAGCGGGCCCGGCAGGCGCGGATGCTCGTCGTGGGCCCGGTCACCGAGCGCTGGGCGCCCGAACAGGCGTGGCCGGTACGGGAGGACTGGCAGTTGGCGCCGCCCGTCGGCCCGGCGGCCGACCTCTGGGCGCTGGGCGCCCTGCTGTTCCGCGCGGTGCAGGGCCACGCGCCGTACCCCGAGGAGAGCGCCGCCGAACTCGTCCGGATCGTCTGCTCCGAACCCCCGGCCTACGCCGAGGAGTGCGGCGCCTTGCGCCCGGTCGTCGAGTCCCTGATGCGCAAGGACCCCGAGGAGCGGCCGGACTTCGAGGAGCTGCGCGGCTGGCTGCGGTCCCTGATCCGGTCCGCCCCCGAGCCGGACGTCGGCAGCCGAACGGTCACCGTGCCGCCGCCCGCGCCCGGCGATCCGGCGGCGGTGCCGGCCGCCAAGGGCGGCGCCCGGCTGCCGATCGTCCGCCGCCGCGGCGAACTGGTGCGGCGCCGCCGGGGCCGTGGGGCCGCCGCCGGGCCCGCGGCGCACGGCCGGCACAAGCGGGCCGACCGCGGCAGACCACCGGTGCCGGGCGGCGTCGCCGCCACCGGACACCTCCAGGAGCAGCACGTCTACGCGGCCCCGCCCGCCCACCGGCTGGGCCGGCTCCTGCTGGGCGCCGTCCTGCTGCTGCTCATCGGCGCGGTGCTGTACGCGCTGCTGTTCATGCCGCGCGCCTCGGAGAGCGCGGGCGCCGGGCAGACGCGGCGGACCGCCGACGCGCTGAGCGCGGCGCCGGGCGCCGGCGGCGCGGTCGGCCGCTCGGGCGCGCCCCGGGAGGAGGAGGCGACCGCCGAAACCGGCGGCGCGGCCAAGGGCTTCACGCTGCGCCGCGACCCCAAGGGGTTCACGGTCGCCGTGGCCCGGGAATGGCGGCGCCGGGGGGACAACGAGCGCGGCCAGGTCGTCTACGCGGACGGGGACTTCGAGCTCATCGTGGTGCCGGGCCGGGACAAGGTGTCCGAGTTCGGGGCGGATCCGATGGCCTACCAGCAGGAGAAGGAGCCGGAGCTGGCCGCCTTCCGGTCGTCCTCCTGGTCCGCCTCCTCCGGGCTGCGGCGCGTGGACGTGGGCCGGACGGCCGGCGCCGAGGGCACGTTCAACTGGAACGACGCCAGCGGGCGCCAGGTGTACGTCCGCAACTCGGCGATCATCCTCGACGGGCGCTACCACGTCATCCAGGTGCTGGGACCGATGGACGGACAGCGCTCGGTGGACGGCTTCTTCGACCAGGCGACCGCCACGTACCGCGCCGGCTCGACCTGACGTCTCGTCACCGTCGGTGCGTAGGCCGGTATTTCCGCGTTCGGTCGAGTGGCGGGTGTGGGAAGCCCGCGGTGCCGGGCGCGGATGGCGGGGAATCGAACGCCGGGCCGCGGTGATCCGGCTTGGCGGAAGGCGCCGTCCCGTTCGGAAGGGCCTGTCGGCCGAACACGGGTGGTAACGGTCCGGAAATTCGCTCGGGCGAAATTCTGAGCGACGGAAATGCACACCGTAATCGGGAACGGGAAATGCCCGGGTGACGCCTTCGGAATGATCACGCTGTGTTGATATCGAGTTGTGTTCTCCATGGAACTCGTCACGCATCGGAGTAGGGTTCGCCTCGGGTACTCTCCCTGGAATGTCCCGTGCTCGTATCGGCATGGAGGTCGCGATTCCCCCGTGTTCGAGTTCACGCAGCGTGCTTCGCACAGCGTGTGGCGCAGATACTCCTTTGCGCCGGAATATCCCTGAAGTGGTTGTTGGGGTAACTGTGGGTCAACCATGCTGTACGGGAGGGGAGTCGCGCTGCGTGATCCCCTGGAGACGCGAGGCGTTGTGTCCGCCGGTTCGGATGGTGTGAGCGGTGCAGGTGCTTCAAATGCAGATGGAGGTCGGGGTCGACCCCGCGGAGGTGGGGCGGGCCCGGAGATGGGCGCGGTCGCGGCTGGCGGGGTCCGGGATAGGGCTCGACGAGCCGCTGGCCGAGACGTTGATCCTGCTGATCTCCGAGCTGGTGACCAACGCCGTGGTGCACACCGGCTGTCCGGCCGTGCTGCGGATGTTCTTCCCGGGGGCGCCGGGGGTGGCGGGGGCGTCGGGGGTCCCGGCCGTCGCGGGTCCGGTGGCGGGGGGCTGCGGCACGGTCCGCGTCGAGGTCGCGGACATCAGTGCCCGGCCGCCGCGCCGGCGGTGCGCCAGGGGTGACGAGACGGGCGGCCGGGGCCTGGAGCTGGTGGACGGTCTGGCCGACCGCTGGGGCTGGCAGCAGGAGGGCTCGGGCAAGCGCATCTGGTGCGAGATCGACCGGGGGCCCGCCCCGGCGCGGACGCTGCCCCGCTGGAACGGTGCTTTCGAGCCACAACACGCCCTTACAAATGGGGCGTAGGAGGCAAAGTCCAGACCAGGTGTTGACGGGAAGTGTTCACCTGATCACCCTTGGATGAAGCGATTCGTTGCGAGGGGACGTCGAGACGCCCAGGTGACCCCGGACGACTTGGCGAGTACGGGTCGCGGTCCGGCGCGACGGCAGGGCTCAGGCGCCGGAGCTGGGCGGCGGCGGCGTGCGGTGCCGTGCTCGGGGTGCGCATCGAGGCGCCGCCGCCGGCTCGTCTTCACGGATGGCCCGTATCCGCCCGTCGAAACCTCCAGAGGCTCAGGGGTTTTGGAGTGAGGCGCGTCACAGATTCGGGGTCGCTGCCGTCCGAGTGAGGGGTCGGCGCGGTCCTTCCCGGTGGAACGGTTTCCCGGTCGCCCAGGGTGAGGCGCCCGGCGGGGCTCGGGCCGGCACTCGGAGCAAAACGGGCATTTCGCGGTATCGACCCTGTGCCAGGGAACCTCTTGGCCTCTGAGGGAATCATTCTTGGAGAGAGGGGCGGATATGACACAGCAAGCTGAGCCGGGCGCGATACCGGACGAGGCGCCGGCGACCGCACCCGACGACTCCGCCGACGCGGACGACGCCGGGGGCTCGGAGCGCTTCGGCGGCCCGGAGCGCGAGGAGCGGAAGGAGCCGTCCGGCCGGTCGCGCGCGCCCCGCCACCAGGACGGATTCGGCGCCGCGTTCTGCGCGTCGATGGCCGCGCTCTGCGCCGAGGTCGTCGTCGCGGCCAGCGTCGGTGTGCTCGTCCTGCTGTCGCGGGAACACCAGGGGCTGCCCACCGCCCCCGCCCTCGCCGTCGGCGTGGCGCTCGGCGCGCTGCTGCTCGTCGTGCTGCTCAGCGGGTTCGTCACGGCGGCGGCCGTGATGCCGGCGCTGGAGCTCTCCCGCCGCGCCGCCGCGCGCGCCGGGCGGCCCGAGGGCCGGTGGTGGACGGTCGGCGCGGTGCCGGCGGTGGCCGCCGCGCTGGTGATCGTCTTCGGTGCCGTGGCGGCGCTCGGCGCCCTCGCGCCCGCCCACCCCCTCAAGTACCTGATCTGGTGGGGCGCGCTCACCGTCGGCCTGCTGCCGCCCGCCCTCGCGGCGCGGCGCGCCGCCCGCCGGGTGCGGGAGGACCGCCCCGGGAGCGTGGCCCGGCGGGTGGCCAGGGACGGCGTCCTCGCCTGGCTGCTCGTCGGCGCGATCGGCGCGACCGCGTACGGGACCGGGCTCGCCACCGTCTACCAGCCGCCGAAGCTGCACCGCTCCGACATCGCCGGCGTCTGGAACGACGGCCGGGGCGGCACCGTCCGGCTGATGGAGGACGGCAGCGCGGTCGCCGACGGACTCGACACGTTCGACTGGGACGGCATGGGCCACGACCGGATCCAGGACTGCAACGGCTCCGGAAGCTGGACCCCGGTCAAGGAGAGCGGGGCGGTCGTCGGGGTCGGGCTGAGGATCGACGCCTGTGGGCGGTACGAGAAGAACTGGAGCGTCGGCGGTACGGCGAAGGAGCCGCGGATCTTCCACGAGATCGGCAAGCAGGGGTCGGGCAAGCGCTACATGCTGAAGAAGATGCACGGGTCCAAGGGCTGAGCCGCCGCGCCGGCCGCGGCCGGGTCTCGGACGTCTGAACGGCTGGTCGCCGGGGGGCGGGTGTGCGATCGGCTGGTCGCTGGGGTCGGACGTGCGATCGGTGGGTCACCGGCCTCCGACGCGCGAACGGTGAGCCGCCGGGCCCGGACGTACGAACGGCGGGTCACCGGCCCCCGGACGTACGAACGGCGGGTCACCGGCCCCCGGACGCGCGAACGGCGGGTCACCGGGCGGGCTGGCCGCGCCCCGGTGACCCGCCGCCGTTGCTGACAGGACGGGTGTGTGCCGTGCGGTTACCGCGCGGGCTTCTTGCCGGTGATGCCCAGGTGCACCAGGAGCGTCAGGTTGGGCTTGAGGTCCGCTTGCTTGACGCCCCAGCCCTGGAAGCCCTTCTGGTGGGAGGCGACCCCCGCCAGCATCACGACCAGCGAGCCGGCCACGGCGGCGGCGCTGACGTCCTTGTCCACCTTGTTCTTGGCCTGGAGCTCCTTCACGGATTCCGTGAGGGAGTCGGTCACGGCGTTGAGGATCCGCATGCGGATCTTGGCGAACCGCTTGTCCCCCTCGGCCGCGCCCAGGTCGATCACGCGCAGGATCGCGTCGTTCCGCCGCCAGAAGGCGAGGAATCCGTCCACCAATTCCTCGGCGGCCTGCCGGCCCGCCTTGCCCACCCAGGAACGGCCGGCCACGAGTTCCCTGAGGCTCGTCCCTTCCCGCGCCACTTCCTCGGCGAGTTCCAGAACGGCGCCCTCGACGTCCGGGAAGTACTGGTAGAAGGTCGCGGGCGAGGTGCCGGCCCGCCGGGCGACGTCGATGACCTTGACGTCGCGGTAGGGGGAGGAGCTGAGCATTTCACCGAGGCAGTCGAGCAGCTTCTGTCGCGTCGCCTGACCTCGGCGGCCGGCCACCCGGCCGTCGACGGTGCGTACTTGTCCTGTCATGCCGTCAGCTTACCGAGGGGTGATCGGAGCGCGATTCGGTCGCATGCAAATGGGGGCGGGGGTGTGAATAGGGGTGGATAAGCAGGTCAGAGGTGTTTCGGGGGACCGAATTCCGGGCGCTCGCGGATTGGCCCGTACCGGTGAATTGTCTTATCGACAAGTCGTGGATCCGGCCGCCCGGCGGGGTCGGCGGGGGCGGGAGCGGGAGGCCGAGGCGGGGCGGTGCCGAGGGCGGCGCCGGGGCCGTACGGGCTCGTCCGACGGCTCGACGGGCCCCGCTGGTCCGTACGGGGGGCGGGGGTGGGGCTCGTCGCGGTGCGGGGCGGGGCGCGGGCCGTGCTCGTCGGGGCCCGGGGGAGGCGCGTCCGCCGTGCGCGCTCCGTCGGCGGCCGCGCGGGACCGGGCGTCCGTCGCTACCGTGGCCGGTGCGACACCTCGCGCGGCCGGCCGGTCCGCGCGGGCCGGACCGGTGCGGTGCGCAAGGAAGGGAGCGGGCGCCATGGGCGCAGCGACGGACGGAGCCCCGCGGACCACGCCGTGCTGGGCGGACGTGACCCTGCCCGACGTCGAGGCGGGCAAGCGCTTCTACGGCGGGCTCTTCGGCTGGACCTTCGAGAACGGTGATCCGGAGGCGGGCCCGTACGCCCGGGCCCTGCACGAGGGCGCGGAGGTCGCGGCGCTCGCGCCCAAGCCGGACGGGCGGATGCCCACGGCCTGGTGCGTCTACTTCTCCTCGCCCGACGCCGAGGCCACCGCCGAGCGGATCCGGGCGGAGGGCGGACAGGTCGTCACCGGACCGGCCCAGGTAGGCGGGTACGGCACGCTGCTGCTCGCCGCGGACCCGGGCGGGGCCGTGTTCGGCGTCTGGCAGGCCGCCGCGCACCGGGGGTTCGGCAAGCGCGGCACCCCCGGCGCGTACGGCTGGGCGGAGGTGTACACGCGGGAGCCGGTGGCCGTCGACGCCTTCTACGAACGGGTCTTCGGCCTGACGGCGCACGACCTGGGAAAGCCGGACGAGGCGGGGGAGCAGGGGGAGCCGACGGAGTCGGGGCAGGGCGGCGGTTTCGACTACGCCGTCTGGACGCCCGCCGGGGAGCCGCTCGCGCCGGAGAACGCGGTCGGCGGGCGGGCCGTCATGGACGAGGCGTCCTTCCCGGCGGCGATGCCCGCCCACTTCCTCGTCTACTTCGTCGTCGCCGACTGCGACGAGGCGTGCCGCGCGGCCCGGCGGCTGGGCGGCCGGATCCGGCGCGAGGCGCGGGACTCGGCGTACGGGCGGTTCGCGGTGCTGACCGACGATCAGGGGGCGGACTTCGCCGTCGTCGATCCGGCGCGGGCGGTGGAGGGTTGAGGGGCCGGGGGCCCGAGGGGCCGGGCGCGGCCGTGAGCCGCCCTGAACGCCTGGTGCTCCTGCGCGTGGAGAGGCGGCACAGCCCACTGTGACGGCTGGGAAAGGCCGGTAGTGCGGGGGCGGAACTTCCGCTTTCGGCATGGACACGCCGAAGCACGACCCGGGTTCGCAACCACCGCCCGGGCCAGGGAGAATCAGGGGGCGTACCCCGGGATAATTCGCGGTGAGACGCTGCACGGGGCCGGAACAATCCTTTCGAGCCCCCACGGGGAGGTGGCAGGCCAGTTGGAGCAGCTCACACAGCACGACCCGAGACGGATCGGCCCGTTCGAGGTGCTCGGCCGGCTCGGGGCCGGCGGCATGGGACTGGTCTATCTCGCCCGCTCGGCGTCGGGCCGACGGGTCGCGATCAAGACGGTCCGTACGGAACTGGCCGAGGACCAGCTCTTCCGCGTCCGCTTCACCCGTGAGGTGGAAGCGGCCCGGGCGGTCAGCGGCTTCTACACGGCAGCCGTCGTCGACGCCGACCCGCGGGCCGCCGTGCCCTGGCTGGCCACCGCGTACGTCCCCGCGCCCTCCCTCGAAGAGATCATCAACGAGTGCGGGCCGCTCCCGGCCCAGGCGGTGCGCTGGCTCGCGGCCGGCATCGCCGAGGCGCTCCAGTCGATCCACGGCGCCGGGCTCGTCCACCGCGACCTCAAGCCGTCGAACGTGCTGGTGGTCGAGGACGGACCGCGCGTCATCGACTTCGGCATCGCCTCCGGCGTCTCCAACACCCGGCTGACCATGACCAACGTGGCCGTCGGCACGCCCGCGTACATGTCCCCCGAGCAGGCCAGGGACTCCCGCAGCGTCACCGGCGCCAGCGACGTCTTCTCGCTCGGCTCCACCCTCGTCTTCGCCGCCACCGGCCACGCGCCCTTCCACGGCGCCAACCCGGTCGAGACCGTCTTCATGCTGCTGCGCGAGGGCCCGGACCTCTCCGGCCTGCCCGACGAGCTGCGCCCGCTCATCGACTCCTGTATGCAGATGGCGGCCGAGCACCGGCCCAGCCCGGCCGACCTCCAGGCCCAGCTCGGCCCGCACCTCTTCGCCTCCGGCGGGGGCGACGACAGCGGCACGGCGTCCGCCTGGCTGCCGCCCGACGCCGTCTCGCTCATCGAGCGGCGCCGGGCCGGGCAGCGGCCCGCCGCGGCCCCCGCCCGGGGCCGTTCCGGCCGCTCCGCCGTCCCGCCGCCCCCGGCCCGGCCGCCGGCCGAGCCCCCGTACGACCCCTCCCGCGCCGCCCAGCCGCCGAGCTGGAGCGACGCCCGGGCGACGGGGCCGCACCACGGGCGGCCCGCCGGGGCGCCCGACCCGCGCGGGGCGTCGGCCGTGGCCTCCGCCCCGGCTCCCGTCCCCGCGCCCGTTTCCGCTCCCGTTTCCGCTCCGGGACAGGGCCGGCACGCCGCCGCGCCCGCGCCCGCCTACGCGGACGACGGTTCCGTGCGGCTCTCCGGCGCGCAGCTGCCGATCGGCCCCGGGCCGCGCGTCGCCGACGCCCGCGAGCCGTACGCGCCCTCGGCGGCCGGCACCGCCACCGGCTGGGTCCGCCCGCCCGGCGGCACCGCGGCCCCCGCGGCGCCCGATCCCGTCGCCAACGCGACGGTGGACCCGGCCCGTTGGCGGCCGTGGCGGTTCCGCATGTCCAACGACGTCTGGGGCACGCCCGTCGTCGCCGGCGACCTGGTGTACGTCACCTCCTTCGAGGTGCACGCGCTCGATGTGGCCAGTGGGCGGCGGCAGTTCAAGACGCGGGACGTCGCCTGGGCCATGGCCGTGGCGGACGGCCGCATACACGCCTCCGACGGCCCGACGCTGTACGCCCTCGACGCGGCGGACGGCGGCGAGCGCTGGCGGCTGTCCACCGACGGCTGGGTGTACTCGCTCGGCGTGGACCGCGGCACGGTCGTCACCGGCACCCGCGGCGGCGGCGCCCAGGCGTGGGAGGCGGCCACCGGCGAACTCCTCTGGGAGACCTCCGGCCTCCAGACCGACTTCGAGACCCCCGACTGCGGCCCGGTCGTCCAGGACGGCACCGTCTTCGTCTGGGCCGACGCCCGGCTGCGCGCCCTCGACGCCCGCTCCGGCACCGAGCGCTGGAGCTACCCCGTCGGCGACACCGGCTCCTGCGGCGGCGTCCCCGTCCGGCTGCACGCCGCGCCCGACGGCGTCGTCTACGTCGCCGCCGGCACCCGCCTGCTCGCCATCGACACCGCCCGCGGCGACGTCCGCTGGCGCTTCGAGGCCCCCGCGGTCTTCCTCAGCCCGCCCGCCGTCGGCAACGGCGGCGTCTACGCGGCCGACTACCTCGGCACCGTCTACGCCCTCGACGCCGCCGGCGGCCAGGAGCGCTGGCGCATCGCCACCGAGGCCCGCCAGTCCAGCGAGCCCGTCCTCGTCTCCAACGGCCTGGTCCACCTCGGCAGCGGCGGCGCCCTCTACACCCTCGACGCCGTCACCGGCACCCCCCGCTGGCGCTTCGCCGCCGGCGGCGACATCGTCGGCTCCCCCGTCGTCGCCGACGGCCGCGTCCACTTCGGCTCCGCCGACCACTGCCTCTATGCCCTCGACGCCACCGGCGGCCAACTCCGCTGGAAACTCGCCACCGGCGGCGAGATCACCGGCACCCCCCTGGCCGCGGGCGGCGTGGTCTACGCCTGCAGCAAGGACCGCTGCGTCTACGCCCTGGACGCGGCGAAGGGGACGGGGCAGGCGCGGCGGTGAGCTGAGCGCCGGGCCCTGGGGGCCGCGGAACGAGGAGGGGCCCACCGCGTACACGCGGCGGGCCCCTCCGTCATGCGTCCTCGGGGGACGGGTGGGGGTCAGTCCGAGTGGCCGCCGGTGACGACGGTGCTGTGGTCGTCGTTGGTGCCGGTGACGACGGTGCTGTGGTCGTCGTTGGTGCCGGTCACGACCGTGCTGTGATCGTCGTTCGTCCCGGTGACGACCGTGCTGTGGTCGTCGAACGGGGCGGCGGCGACGCCCGGCTTGGCGCCGATGACGGTGCTGTGGTCGTCCGCGAGCGCCGAGCCCGTGCCGAGGACCGCGGCGGCTCCGGCGATCGCGACGACGGCGAGGGCCTTCTTCGTCCGGCTGAGGCTGCCGTGTGACATGAGTGTCTCCCGGTGCTTGTGTGACTTCTGTTATCAGAGGTGTTACTGGTGCGGTGAGTGTAAGCAGAGAGGTGACGCGAAAGCGAGGCTCCGAGCCACCAACCAAGCGGTATGCAGGACGAGTTGGGCGCACCTGTGGCGATCGGTCTCCTTATGCGGCGCGGCGATCGCGCGCGTGGCCGAGGCCGTGACCGCGCTCGGGCGTCCGTGGTTCATCGGTCCACTGGAAACCCTCCGAACGAGGGCACCGGACAAGGCCGATGTCAGAGCCGCCTCCGAGAATGGAGGTACTGGTCAGCAAGGACGGACCGGTCTCCCTGACCGTCAACGTACCCGCTTGTCTCGTCGACAGGTGCGTTCGGCATGGGCGGCCACCGGCGCGGCGACGTCGCGCCGGGTCCGGCGGCTTCGACGAATCGGGGGTGACGCGATGCGGGGTGGCGGAGTGCGGCCTTGCGGGGTGGACGGCCGGGGGCGGCGGGGGTTCGGCGGGGATGACCACGCGGGGCTGGGCCCGGGTGGCGCGGACGGATGGGCGGTGTGAACGGCGATTGCCCGACGGGGACGGCGCCGCCGTGCCCGCGGAGCGGAGTGTCCGCAGGGCGGCGGGCGGTGTCATCGGTCGTGAATCGGTGCCAGAACGCCGATGGGCGACCCTCCTGACACACAGAGGGTCGCCCGGGGGAACGGCCGAACGGTCAGCCGACGGGGTGCTCGTCGATGCTTGCGGGCGTGGCGCCGGAGTGGTCGTCCGCGGCCGCCCCGCCGGACTGGGCCACCGTCGGCCAGCTGCCGCCGTGGTCGTCCGCCGCGGCCGGCAGCGTTCCGAGGGCGGCCGCGGCGCCGGCTATCGCGAACGCGGCCAGCAGTCTGCGGGTGCGGTGGGCTGTGGCGCGAGCCATGGGTGACTCCTCTTGCTCGTGTCGATTACCTGGGATCTGTACTGCGCGGCCCTTGGCTGGTCGCTTCGGGCCGGTGGAACGGGAGCCGCCGCGAACGACGGGGAGCCGGCACCGACGGCTCCCCCTCCGTGTCGTCGATGCCGGCTCTCGGCGGCCGCCATGCGTCCGGAGCCCCCGTTCCCCGTGCGCTGGTACCCCCTGGCCGACGAGCCCCGCGGGTGGCGGCCATTCCGTGCGATGCCGCCCGAGGAGGCCGTCCGGTCGGTGCCCCGGCCGGACGGCCGGTTCATCAGACCGGCTCGGAACCGGCGTGGTCGTCGAGAACCACCGCCGGTACACTGCCGGCGCCCTTGGCGTTGGGCTTGCTCGGCTGTGCCGCGAGGCCGGTCGTGCTGCCCGCGTGGTCGTCTTGTGGTGTGGGCAGAGTGGGTTTGAGCTTCTTGTCCTCGCTCATGTCGTTCAACTCCGTTACTGAGTGCGAGTCGTGCGGTACAACGGGGATGCAGAACCCGCCCGGCGACTCCCCCGAAGACCGCCGGACGGGTTGACAGGACCCTGAACCGTCCTGTTGGTGAGGCCACACCCACGACCCGCCTGCCCCCCGACGCGACGGATCGATACGTGAAGGGTGACGGGTCGCGATAAACGTTCGATGAACGGGCGCGTTCAGGGGCTCCGGCACGCTCCGGCTGGCGACGGCACGCCCCTGAGAGGGAACGCTACCGGCTCCGGACGGCGTTCCGGCCGGGGCCGTACTCAGACCGTGGCCAGGGAGAGGAGGTCCCGGACGGTCCGTGCCTCGTGCTCGTGCCCCAACTGCTCGAAGACGGTGAGCGCGTCCGCCCAGCAGGCCCGGGCTCGGCCCGGCTGTCCCAGGGCGTCCAGGCACCTCCCGAGCGTCAGCAGGATGCTGCCCCGGCGCCACTCCCCGCTGATCCCCCTGATGCGCGTCAGCGCCTGTTCCGCGTGGGCGGCACCGCGGGCGTACTCGTGGGTGGCCAGGTGCACCTCGGCCATGCGGAAGAGCGTCCAGCCCTCCCACATGCGCTGCCGGTGGTCGCGGAAGACGGGAAGTGCCTCTTCGAACTGGGCCAGGGCCTCCTGATGTCGGCCGGCACTGTTCAGCGCCGTGCCATAGGCGTAGAGGCCGTTGGCCAGGCGCCAGGTCACCTTGGATGCGCGGTAGATGGCGAGACACCGCTCAGCGAGCGGCACGGCCGACTGCGGACGCCTGGTCTCCGTGTGAACGCGGGAGAGGTTGCTCAACGCGCTCGCCTCGCCGTTGAGGTTGCCGTCGGCGCGGAAGCACTCCAACGCCTGGTTGCAGTAGTCCTCGGCATCGTCGTACCGCTGCTGGTAGATGGCTATGATGCCGCGGATGTTCGCGGCGTAGCCGCAGGAGACCGGGTCCTGGCACTCCTTGCCCAGCCGGACGGCGTGCATCGCCTGCTCGTCCGCCTCGGCGAAGCGCCCGGAGAAGTTCCGGACCTGGGCGAGGATGGTCCGGGCCCGCGCTTCGGCCCGGTGGTTGCCCGAGGCCTGGGCGGCGTCGAGCAGGGCTGTGGCCGCGTGGGCGTACAGCCGCGAGTAGGCCCCCGATTCGGTGAGGTCCTTTGTGACGAACAGCAGGTCGACGGCGCGCTGTAACGTGGAGCCCGCGGGGCGGGCGTGCTGCCGCGCACATGCCAACAGGCAACCCGCTTCGGTGAACAGCCAGTCGGCCGCCGCCCCGCTGTCCTGGAAGGCGAGCCCCGGGTGCTCGGTCGGGCCGATGTGCTTGACCAGTTGCTCCCCCGGCCGCTCCAGTACGTACACCCCCGCCGCCGTCGACAGGTAGAAGTCGAGCAGCCGGGACATCGCCGCCTCGCGTTCGGCCGGGGGGTGTTCGTCGCGTTCGGCGCAGGAGCGGGCGTAGAGGCGGAGGAGGTCGTGGAAGCGGTAGCGGCCGGGGGCGGCGGATTCCAGGAGGGAGGCGTCGACGAGGGTTTCGAGGAGTTCCTCCGTGGTGTCGACGTCGAGGTCGAGGACGGCCGCGGCGGCCGGGAGGGAGATGTCCGGGCCGTCGGGGAGGCCGAGCAGGCGGAAGGCGCGGGCCTGGGCCGGTTCCAGCTGGCCGTAGCCGAGTTCGAAGGTGGCCTTGACGGCGAGGTCGCCGGCGCGGAGTTCGTCCAGGCGGCGGCGTTCGTCGCCGAGTTTGCGGGCGAGGACGGAGACCGTCCAGGTGCGGCGGGCGGCGAGGCGGGACGCCGCGATGCGGATGGCGAGCGGCAGGAAGCCGCAGGCCGCGACGGTGTCCATGGCCGCGTCCCGCTCGGCGGCGACGCGTTCGGTGCCGACGATGCGGGTGAACAGGACGAGGGCCTCCTCGGGGCTCATCACGTCCAGGTCCACGAGGTGCGCGCCGGCCAGGTCGACCATGCGGGTGCGGCTGGTGACGAGGGCCGCGCAGCCCTCCGTGCCCGGGAGCAGCGGGCGGACCTGGGCCGCGTCGCGCGCGTTGTCGAGGAGGGCGAGGACGCGGCGGCCGTCGAGCGTGGAGCGGAAGAGGGCCGAGCGCTCCTGGAGGCCCTCGGGTATCGCCGAGTCGGCGACGCCGAGGGCGCGCAGGAACGCGCCGAGGACGGCCTCGGGTTCGGCGACGACCGGTCCCGTGCCCTGGAGGTCGACGTAGAGCTGGCCGTCGGGGAAGTGGTCGCGGGCCGCGTGCGCGACGTGCACGGCGAGCGTCGTCTTGCCGACGCCGCCGATGCCGGCCACCGCCGACACCGCCATCACCCGGCCCTCGGCCGTCGCCAGCTGGTGGCTGAGCTCCTGGACGAACGCGTCCCGGCCGGTGAAGTCGGGGACGGTGGCCGGGAGCTGGGCGGGCCGGACGAACGAGAGGCCGGTGCCGGCGCGGTCGCCCGACGGGTGCGGCGCGAGGTCGGCGTCGCCGCGCAGGATGCGCTGCTGGAGTTCCGAGAGCTCGGCGCACGGCTCGACGCCCAGTTCGTCGTCGAGCAGCCGCCGGGTGTCCGTGTACACGGCCAGCGCCTCGGCCTGCCGGCCGCTGCGGTACAGGGCGAGCATCAGCAGTTCGCGCAGCCGCTCGCGCAGCGGGTGCGCGGCGGTCAGCGCGGTGAGCTCCGAGACGGCCTCCGCGTGGTGGCCGAGCTCCAGGTCCAGGTCGAGCCGGGTCTCCACCAGGCCGAGTCGCCACTCCTCCAGGCGGGCGCGCTGGGTCTCGGCGTACGGGCCGGGGACGTGCGCGAGCGGCTCGCCGTCCCAGACGGCCAGGGCCTCGGTGATGAGCGCCCTGGCCCGGGTGCCGTTGCCCGCGGCGCGGGCCTTCTCGGCCTCGGCGGCGAGGCGCTCCGCGGAGTCGATGTCCAGGCAGCCGACGCCGGCCCGGAGCGCGTACCCGCCCGCCTCGCTGGCCAGGACGTCCGCGTCCGGCCCGAACGCCTTGCGGAGCCGGGACGCGTAGGTGCGCAGCGCGGCGAGCGCCGCGTGCGGGGGCTCGTCGCCCCACAGCGCGTCCACCAGCTCCGCGGCCGTGGCCGTCCGGCCGCCGCGCAGCAGCAGCGCGGCGAGCAGGGCGCGTTGCTGGGGCGAACCGGTCCGCAGTTCCTCGCCGCCGCGCCAGGCGCGGACGGGCCCGAGCACGGCGAAGCGCAGTCGCTGTCCGTGCTCTGTGTCGCCGGCCATCGTGACCCCCTGCTCGTCCTGCTCGGTGGCACCGGCCAGTCTGCCCTGTCCGGGGCCCCGGCGTCAGCACCGGTCCGGCCCTCTCCACAGGGCCTTCAAACGCCGCGGACGGGCTCCGGCGGGGGGACTTCGGGGGCCGCGCGGCGCTCCGGCGGAGGCGCGGAGTCCGCCGGGCGGCCGCCGCGGGGGCCGGCGGTACGGGGGGTGGGGCGCGGGCCCGCGGCGACGTGAACAGGGAGATGCGACGGGGAGGTCACCTTCAACTTGCCGTACGGGCAAGGGCGTCGGGCGGGCGACGGGACGGGCCCGGTGCTGCCGCGACGCGGGTGCGGCGGGGGCGGGCCCGGCGGTCCGGTCGGTGGTGTTGGGCGGTTCCGGGGGATATCGCGGGGCGCGTGTGCGGCCGGATGTCGCCGTCGGATGCTTCGGGGAGGCGGGGGTGGAGGGTGACGAGAGTCGCAGGGGGTGGGTGGGTGTGGTGGGGTGCGTGGGGGGGGCTTTGAGGGGGCGCTCCGCGTCACTGCCCTGCGTCACCGTGCTGGGTCATCGCCCTGCGCCCCTGCCCTGCGTCACCGCTCAGCGACCCGCCCCGCGTCACCGCTTCGCGTAGTCCGCGAACCCCTGCCAGTCGATGACCACGCAGGGTTCGCCGCCCACCACCCAGGCGTCGTGCCCCGGCGGGCAGGACATGACGTCGCCGGGGCCGAACTCCTCCTCCTGCCCGTCGTCCATCACGACCCTGATCCGGCCCGAGACGACGTACGACGTGTGCGCGGCCTGACAGCTGTCGGTGCCGGCGATCGGGCCGACGTGCGTCGACCAACGCCACCCCGGCTCGAACGTCGCCCGGCCCACCGGCCCGGTGCTGAGGCTCACCAGCTCCAGCCGCCCCTTGCCGTCCTCGAACGGCCGGACCTCCTCCGGGGCGTCGAAACTCTTCCGCATGAGACCGGCCATGGCGCTCTCCTCGGTTCGTCGGTCCTTGTTCGTCGGTTCGTCGGCCCTCGGATACCCGGTCGGCCGGCCGGCCCGCCCGGTCCGTCCTCACGAACGTAGGCGCGCGCGGTGGCGGGCGGCGAACCATGTGGGCCGGACGGGTGACGTCGCCCCTCCCGCGCTCCGGGCGCCGGACCTCGCGCCCGTCGTACGGAGGGACGGGACCGGCCGGGCCTCAGCCACGCTCTCTGCCGTTCGGCGGCGCGGCTTGAACCTCACGTCGCGTGAGGAGGCAGGGTGGGCTGGTGATCGCTTCCCCTTCCACGACCTCCACGACCTGGCGCGTGGGTCCGCTGGCCGAGGCCAGCGGGCTGACCGTGCGCACCCTCCACCACTGGGACGGCATCGGGCTGCTCCGTCCGTCCCGGCGCACCGCCGGCGGCCATCGCGAGTACACGGAGGCGGACGTCGTCCGGCTCTACCAGGTGCTCGCGCTGCGCGGCCTCGGACTGAGCCTGGAGACCATCGGCCTCTGCCTCGACTCCGGCGTCGACCCCGCCCGCGTCGTCCGCGACCACCTGGCCGAGGTGGAGGCGTCGCTCGCGCGGCTCGGCACCCTGCGGCGGCGGCTCGTCCGGCTGCAGGACGCGCTGGACGGGGCCGGGGAGGTGGGCGGCTCCGGGGCGGTGAACCGGTCCGGGGAGGCGGACGGACCCGGGGAGGCTGGGGACGCCGGCGGGTCCGGGGACGCGGGCGGGTCCGGAGGGGCGGACAGGCCCGGAGAGGTGGACGGGGCCGGGGAGGTGCGGGGCCCCGGGGACGCGCGCGGCTCCGGTCGGTCCCCGGCCCCGATCGGTCCGCTGCTCGACGCCCTGCGTGCGGCCGGCGGCGCCGCCGGCCACGGCGAGCGGGTGCTCCGGCGGCACCTGGACGCCGACGGCATCGGCGTCCTGAGCGCCCGCGCCGCCGCCCTCGGTCCCGCCGCGCACTACTTGCTGGAGGTCGAGTGGCCCGAGCTCTACCGCCGCGCGGAACGGCTGCGCGCGGACGGGGTGCCGCCCGCCGACCCCCGGGCGCGGCGGCTGGCCGCCCGCATGGACGAACTGAGCACGCTGTTCACCGGCGGCGACCGTGAGGTCTCGGCGGGGGTACGGCGGGCCTGGGACGAGGACCCCGCCGCCCTGTCCGGCGACCCGGACGCCCCGGCGGACGGCTGGCGCGACCTCTCCGCCTACCTCGACGCCGCCCGGCGGGGGTGACCGGATGAGCCGCCGTGTAGCCGGGGCCCGTGGTCAGGCCGTCCTCCGGAAGGGAGGCGTCGGCGCGCACGTCCTCGCCTTGGTGCCGTTGCTGCCGCTTCTCCTCATCGTGTTCCCGGCCTGCTGCGCCCTGGCGGCGTTCGGCGCACTGCCTTGGCCGGTGCCCGTCGTCGCCCTGCCGCTCGCCATGGCCGTGCTGTGGCTGTGGCGCTTCCTGGTCCTCTTGGGCCGGAGGGGGTGAACGGGATTCCCAGGCGGGGACCCTGTAGGGCGGCGCTCACAGCGTCTTGACCAGCCGTGCCGCCTCCGCCAGGGGAAGCGACGGGTAGGTGCCCCGGACCGCGCGGACCGCCGCCGCCACACCCCGCTCGTCGCGGATCCGGCGCAGGGCGGGGGCGTCGACGGCGGCGCGCAGTTCGTCGAAGGAGGCGAAGGTGCGGGTGTACCAGTCGCGCCGTCTGCGGCGGTCCGCGTACGCCTCCGCCGTGCCGGCGAGGACGGTCCCGAGCGCGGCGCAGAGGGCGAGGGCCCAGAAGGCGTGGGCCGCGTAGGCGACGACGGCCAGGACGAAGGCGACGGCCGCGCCGCACCAGAGGGCCAGGCGGGGAAGGTGCATGGGGAGTGCCTCCTGTTTGGCGCGGTGCTGCTCGGGGCGGCTGCGGGGCTTCCGGCCACGTGCCGGCGCGGTCCGTCCGACCCGGGGGAGCCGGGCTCGTCCGGCCTGTGGGCCGGCGCGGTCCGTCTGACCGTAGGCCGTCGCGGCTCGTCTGACCCGTACGCCGTCGCCCGTACGTCGTCGCGACTCGTCCGTCCGCGGCTGTCGCGGTCATCCGACCGCAGCCGTCACGGTCATCCGACCGCAACCGACGCGGCCGTCCGACCGCAACCGACGCGGCCGTCCGACCTCAGCCGATCGGACCCTAGCGGCTCCGGACCCTAGCGGTTCGGCCTCAGTTGCTTCGGGACGTGGTGGCTCTGGAACCGGCGGCTTCGGGCAGCGGCCTCCCGTGCCCTGGCGGCTCCGTGTCCGGCAGGTCAGGACCCGGGCCGCTGATGTCTGGGACCCCGGTCGGTCATGCTGCCCGGGATCGTGGCCGCTCGTGCTGCCCGGGACCCTGGCTGGTCATGTTGTCCGGGATCCCGGTCGCCCGTGCTGCCCGGGGCCCCGACCGCTCACGCCGCCCGGGACCCCGACCGCTCCCGCCACCCCGGGTTCTTGCCGCTCACGCCGCCCCGGATCCTCGCCTCTCAGGCCGTCGCCACCGGCCACTGGCCGCCCGGGAACGCCCGGTTGTCCTTCGCTTCGCCCTCCACGGCCGTCATCTGCTGGGCCTGGGCGCCGAGTGCGGCGACGAGCGTGGTGACGGCGGTGATGATGAGGGCGGTGTTGACGCCGGCCTCCTCCACGATGATGGCCGCGCCGGCCGCCGAGAACACCACCGAGCCGAGCGCCGCGATGGCCGCGATGATGGCGGCGATGAACTTCACCAGGATGACCCCGAGGGCCACGTAGAAGGCGAGGCCCGCGACGGCGCAGAGGGTGAGCGCCGTGGCGATCTTGTCGGCGCTGGTCGCGATCTGCGTCGCCGCCGTGGGCTGGAGCTTCACGGCCGCGGTGTAGGCGGTCGCGCCGTCGCCCTTCCACTGCTTGGGGGCCCGGAGCGCGTCGGCGGCGACGTTGCCGGCCACGTCGGTGGCGTGCCCGCGCACGTCGTGCTGCCAGGTGTAGGCGTCCTTGAAGGCGGTGACCGGGACGGCGGCGCCCTTGAGGAGTTCGCCGATCTTGTTCAGGATCCACTTGCCCAGTTCGATCAGCTTGTTGGCGCACCAGATCAGCGCCTTGCCGATGACCTCGGGCACGTACCACTTGTTGGCGGTGGACTCCGCCTTCGGGCCCACCTGGTTGAGCTTCGTCGTCAGGTTGGTGAGCCCGGAGTTCAGCTTGTCGATGGTGGCCGTGTACTGCGCGGCGTTGAATGCCACGATTCCCCCTGTTGTGCCGTGCCTGCTGTACTGCGCTGTGCCTGCGCCTGCGCCTGCGCCGTGCCTGTGCCCGTGCCGTGGATCAGTACGCCTTGGAGACGCTCTTCGTCGTGTCCACCTCGTGGTCGTCGTACGCGCGGGCGTTGACCGCCAGCGCGTCCGCGACCTCCTTCGTGCGGTCCCGGCCCTCGGAGGTCCGGGAGGAGATCTGGTCCACCGCGTCCGTGTAGGCGGACACGAGGAGCTGGAACAGGCCGGCCTCCAGGCGGGTCATGCGCAGGCCCTCCACGGTGTTGTGGATGCCGCCGAGCGTGGCGCTCTGCTTGTCCCACATCCGAGCGTCGGTGCGGATGCCGTCGGTGATGACCTTGAGATCGGGGTCGCCCATGGGCTGTTGCCTCCGGTGGTGTTCGGCCGGCTCGGTGCGCCGGCGCGGCTCGGTCAGCCGGTTCGACCGCTTCGGCCGGCTCCGTCGGTTCGGTCGGCTCAGCCGACCCGGCCGGCTCAGTCGGCGAACCGCGCCGGATCGGCGAGGATCGCCATGGCCTCCTTGAACAGGCCGTCCAGTTGGTGCGCGGACGGCCCCCGCGAGGCGCCGGCGGCGAGGCGGTCGCGGGCGTCGGCCAGGGCCTCGGCGAGGGCCTGGTTCAGTCGCACGGCGGACCGGCCGTCCGCCCACGCGGGGTTCACCGAACAGGAGACCATCGATCCCTGGGCCACGGTGACGGCCACCTGTCCGCCCGCCGACTTGCCGGTGAACGTCTCGGGCTCGGCCGCGGCCGGCCCGGCGATGGCATCCAGGTCGAACAGGGACAGCATCTCCTCGGCCACCTCGTCGAGGCGGCGCGGGAGGACGTACCGGAGGTCGAGCTCCGGTGGCTCCGGCGGCGCGGGCCGCGCCCCGGCGGATTCCGCTTCGCGCCCGGTGGCGCCGGCCGTGAACGGCGAGTCGGCGTCCAGCCGTTCGGCCCGGCGCTCCCAGTCCGTCCCTTCCAACGACCGCGACCAGCCTTCCAGCCGCTCCCGCAGCGCGGATTCGTAGGCGGCGGTGACGGCGGCGTCCAGGGCCTCGGGCGCCTGCCGCCGCTGCCAGTCCGTGACGACGGTGACACGCTCGGGCAGTCCGCCGGCGGCGAGCCGTACGCTGACGGCGCCTTGGGGGTCGCTGCCGCCGGCCTCCCGCGGCACCTGTTCCCGCATGTCCGACATCAGCCGTTGGATGCCCAGGATGTGCTCCCGGGCCTGGTGCAAGTCCGCGAACGGGTCGCCGTTCACCGATCCCCCTTCGTTGAGCACGGCACGGAGCCGCCTCTTCCGGAAAACGGGTGAACGACGCCGCGTGCTTGACGTGGCGTGCACGCTAACACGCCGTTCCCACCCGGCCGAGGGATACGGGAGGGATTCCGCTTGACCTGTGGGGCGGATGCGACGCCGGTGCAGGCCAAGCGCGTTGGACGCGGACGGTAATCACCCCCGGTGAGCCGGGGCTCAGGGGCCCGGAGCCCCGAACGGCCCACCCCTCCGTCCCTCAGTGCTCAACTCGCCCCAGGAACACCGGATTCGTCAGCGCCGCCATCGCCCCGGGCAGCCCCGGGACCGTCCCCGGCCGGCGGACCTCCGCCCGTACGTACGCGGACCGCGCCGGCGTCGTCCGCCACTCCACCCGGCCGTCCGCCGGGAGCGGTACGGACAGCACCGTGCCCTGGTCCGTCACCAACGCCGCCGTGCATCCGGCGGGCGCGCCGGTGACCGTGAGGCGGACCGCCACCTCGGTGCCGGGGTCCGCCGGCAGCCGGCCGCCGATGCCCGCGTGGGCGCCGCCGCCGGTCGTGGCGGCGAAGGAGAGGCCGATCGCCGAGGACTCGGCGATCCAGCTCCGCCCCGCCCGGATGCCCGCCAGCACGGCGTCGTGGGACAGCTCGTCGGCGAGGACGACCGTCTGGGGGAGGCCGACGGTCTGCGGTTCGCGGTGGGCGTCGCTGTTCCCCATGGCGGGCAGCCACCGGCCGCCCTCCCGGGCCGCGGTGGCGAGCAGGGCGTCCCAGGTGGCGACGGCCATCTCGTCGTCCGGCGTGAACGGGCCGTTCCACACCTCCACGGCGTCCGCGTGCTCGTAGCCGAACTTCCACGAGCAGCCGACGCACGTGCCGTACGGGTGCGCCGGGACGACCAGGCCGCCGGCGCGCCGGATCGCCCGCGCGTGCCGGCCGAACGCGTCGTCCCGGACGCGGTAGCGCCAGTCGACGAACGTGCCGGGGTCGGTGCCCAGGGCCAGGACGTGGCCGTTGCGGGTGGTGACCTCCTCACCGGTGAGGACCAGCAGGTCGTCGCCCCAGAGACCCTGCCAGGCGGCGTGGCCCGAGGTGGTGTTGTGCTCGGTGGTGACGATCCAGTCGAGCCCGGCGGCGCGCGCCGCCGCCGCGATGTCGGCCGGGGTGCGCAGGCCGTCCGAGTGGACGCTGTGCAGGTGCCCGTCGCCGCGGTACCAGGCCCGGCCGCGGCCCTTCGCCCGCCGCGGCGGGTACACCGGCTTCGGCGTGGTCCCCGGCGGGCCGTACCGGAGGGTCACGGTCACCTCGTACGCCATCCCCGCCGGCGCCACTGTGTACGGGCCGAGGACGACGTGCCAGGTGCCGGGCCGGACGGGACCGGGCAGATAGCCGGGCGTGGCCCGTTCGGCGCTGATCGCGAACTCCGTACGGGCGCCGCCCGACCAGCCCCGGAAGCCGTCGGGGCCGGTGCCGCGCTCGTCGAAGACGCCGATGTCGCAGGCGTTGCCCGGCACGCCGGGCGGGACGGACGGCCGGTCGTAGCTGTAGGAGACCGCGATCTCGCGGACGCCGCGCGGCACTTCCACGGGGAGGTAGCGGAAGTCGGGCGCGCCGGCCGGCAGCCTGCCGGTCACCCTGCGCGTCTCCGTCGTGCCGCTGCCGCCGGGCGCCGGTGCGCCGGCGGCGTGAGCGAACGTCACACCGTCGAGCCTAGAGGCACCCGCCGCTCCCGCGACAGCCGTCAGTTTCAGGACACCCCGTCGCCCCACCCGCCGCTCCACCCGGACCTCCAGCGCCGTCGCCGTCTCGTGCCGTGCCGTCCTCGCGCGCCCCGCCCCCGGGCCCGCCCCTTCCGCGGACCGGATCCCACCGTTCTACGCCACCCGCGCGTCCCGCGGAACGGGCGGTGCGACGGACGGCGGATGACGGTCGTGTGTCGCCCGTTCGACATGGGTCACGGGCGGCTCCCCAGGGATTACCGTGGGTACAGGCGACAGACGGAGGTTCCCCCGCATGCGGATCGCGACCACGGTCTTCCTCACGGACGAGACGATCACCCCGGTCCGGCTCGCCCGAGAGCTCGAACAACGCGGCTTCTCGGGTCTCTACCTGCCCCAGCACACCCACATCCCGGTCGAGCGGACGACGCCCTCGCCCATGGGCGGTTCGCTGCCGCGCGAGTACGGGCGGGCTCACGACCCGTTCGTCGCGCTGGCCCAGGCCGCCGCCGTCACCCACCGGATCGCCGTGGGGACGGGCGTCGCCCTCGTCGCGCAGCACGACCCCGTCGTCCTCGCCAAGCAGGCCGCCACCCTGGACCACCTCAGCGGCGGCCGGTTCACCCTCGGCATCGGCTACGGCTGGAACGTCGAGGAGGCCGCCGACCACGGCGTCGAGTGGGCGACGCGGCGCCGGCTGGTCCGGGACCGGATGGCGCTGATGCGGGCGCTGTGGGCCGAGGAACCGACGGCGTACGAGGGCGAGTTCGGGTCCGTACGGGCGAGCTGGGCGTACCCCAAGCCGCTGCTGCCGCCGCGTCAGCGGGTGGGGGCGCCCCCGCTCGTCGGGCCCCGGACGCTGATCGGCGGCGCCGCCGGTCCCGGGCTGTTCGCGGCCGTCGCGGAGTACGCCGACGGCTGGCTGCCCATCGGAGGCGGCGGGCTGCGCGAGGCGCTGCCCCGGCTGCGCCAGGCGTGGGCGGACGCGGGCCGGCCCGGCGAACCGGCCGTGGTCCCGTACGCCGTCCACCCGTCGGCGGGCAAGCTCGCCCACCTCGCCGAGCTGGGCATCGAGGAGGTCGTGGTGGGACTGCCGGCGGCGGGCGAGGGGGAGGTGCTGCGGGCGCTGGACGCGCACGCGGAGTTTCTGTGAGGGGAGGAACGCCGGACGGGCTGATATTCAGCCCGTTGGGGGTGCCCCCTCTGGGGGAGGGACCGGGGCACCCCCCCCGCCCCACACCCGTGAGCATCCGCACAAAAACCCTGGCGGAATGCCCCCTGGCCTCCCCGCTTTGCCCTCGTATGCTCGGGGGATGACTTCGAGCGCACAACGGCCCGTCTCGCCACCGCCGACCGCGAACGCGATGCGACGCGCGCTCAAACGGGCCAGGGACGGCGTCGCGCTGGACGTCACCGAGGCGACCGTGCTGCTCCAGGCGCGCGGCGACGACCTGGAGGACCTCTGCGCCTCGGCCGCCCGCGTCCGGGACGCCGGGCTGGAGGCCGCGGGGCGGCCGGGAGTCATCACGTACTCCAAGAGCGTCTTCATCCCCCTCACCCGCCTCTGCCGCGACCGCTGCCACTACTGCACCTTCGCCACCGTCCCCGGCAAGCTCCGCCGGGCGGGCGAGGGGATGTTCATGTCCCCGGACGAGGTGCTGGCCGTCGCCCGCCGGGGCGCCGCGATGGGCTGCAAGGAAGCCCTGATCACCCTCGGCGACAAGCCCGAGGACCGCTGGCCCGAGGCGCGCGAATGGCTGGACGCGCACGGCTACGACGACACGCTAGCCTACGTCCGGGCCGTCTCCATCCGCATCCTGGAGGAGACCGGGCTGCTGCCCCACCTCAACCCGGGCGTCATGTCCTGGACCGACTTCCAGCGGCTCAAGCCCGTCTCCCCGTCCATGGGCCTGATGCTGGAGACCACCGCGGAGCGGCTGTGGAGCGAGCCCGGCGGCCCGCACCACGGCTCGCCCGACAAGGAGCCCGCCGTCCGGCTGCGGCACCTGGAGGACGCGGGTCGCAGCTCCGTACCGCTGACCAGCGGGCTGCTGCTGGGGATCGGGGAGACGGCGGAGGAGCGCGCCGAGTCGCTGTTCGCGCTGCGCCGCGTCTCCCGCGCGTACCACGGCATCCAGGAGTTGATCCTGCAGAACTTCCGCGCCAAGCCGGACACGGCGATGCGCGGCATGCCCGACGCGGAGCTGGACGACCTGGTCGCCACGGTCGCCGTCGCGCGGCACATCATGGGCCCCTCGGCCTGCCTCCAGGCGCCGCCGAACCTGGTGGACGAGGAGTTCGGCCGGCTCATCCGGGCGGGCGTCGACGACTGGGGCGGCGTCTCGCCGCTCACCCCCGACCACGTCAACCCCGAGCGGCCCTGGCCGCAGATCGACGAGCTCGCCGCGCGCTCCGCCGCCGAGGGTTTTGTGCTGAAGGAACGTCTCGCCGTCTACCCGGAGTTCATCCGGCGCGGCGAGCCGTGGCTCGACCCGCGCGTCCTGCCGCACGTCCGCGCGCTGGCCGACCCGGAGACCGGGCTGGCGCGCGAGGACGCCGTCGTCGAGGGCCGCCCCTGGCAGGAACCGGAGGAGGTCTTCGTCCCCACCGGCCGCACCGACCTCCACCGCACCATCGACAGCGAGGGCCGCACCGGCGACCGGCGCGCCGACTTCGACGAGGTGTACGGCGACTGGGAGGCGCTCCGCGAGGCGGCGGCCCCCGGCATGGCCCCCGAGCGGCTGGACGGCGACGTCCGCGCGGCGCTGAAGCAGGCCGCCGACGACCCGACGCGGCTGACGGACGCCGAGGCGCTCGCGCTCCTGCACGCCGACGGGCCGGCCCTGGACGCCCTCTGCGGCATCGCCGACGACCTGCGGCGGGCGACGGTCGGCGACGACGTCACGTACATCGTCACCCGCAACATCAACTTCACCAATGTCTGCTACACCGGCTGCCGCTTCTGCGCCTTCGCCCAGCGCCGCACCGACGCCGACGCGTACACGCTCTCGCTGGACCAGGTCGCCGACCGTGCCCAGCAGGCGTGGGAGGTCGGCGCCGTCGAGGTCTGCATGCAGGGCGGCATCCACCCCGACCTGCCCGGCACCGCCTACTTCGACATCGCCCGGGCGGTGAAGAAGCGGGTGCCCGGCATGCACGTGCACGCCTTCTCGCCGATGGAGGTCGTCAACGGCGCGTCGCGGACCGGGCTTTCGATCCGCGACTGGCTCGCCGCCGCCAAGGAGGCCGGTCTCGACAGCATCCCCGGCACGGCCGCCGAGATCCTCGACGACGAGGTCCGCTGGGTGCTCACCAAGGGCAAGCTCCCGACGAAGGACTGGGTGGAGGTCGTCACCACCGCCCACTCCCTGGGCATCCGCAGCTCGTCCACGATGATGTACGGACACGTGGACCAGCCCCGGCACTGGCTCGGCCACTTCCGGAAGCTGGTGGAGATCCAGAAGGAGACGGGCGGCTTCACGGAGTTCGTGACCCTGCCCTTCATCCACACCAACGCCCCCGTCTACCTCGCCGGCATCGCCCGCCCCGGGCCGACGATGCGGGACAACCGGGCCGTGACGGCGATGGCCCGCGTGCTGCTCCACCCGCACATCACCAACATCCAGACGAGCTGGGTCAAACTGGGCACCGAGGGCGCCGCCGAGATGCTGCGGTCGGGCGCCAACGACCTGGGCGGCACGCTCATGGAGGAGACCATCTCGCGGATGGCGGGCTCCTCGTACGGCTCGTACCGCTCGGTGCGCGACCTCGTCGCCATCGCGGAGGCGGCGGGCCGGCCGGCGCGGGCGCGTACGACGCTTTATGGGGAGGTGCCGGAGGAACGGCTCGCCGCGGCTGCGGCTTCGGACGGGCACTTGCCGCGGTTGCTGCCGGTGTTGGGGACGCCTTCCAGCCCGTCCGGCGTTTGAGGACGAGCGGCGAAGCCGCGAAAGGGGGGGACTGGGGTCTCGCCCCCAGGAAACGGCGAAGTGGGGTTCCCCCCTCTGGGGGAGGGGCTGGGGCGCATCCTCCTGGGGCGCATCCCGGGTGTTGCCGATCTGTCGCATGGACTCGATCGGACGGCGACAGTCACCCGCATAGGGTGTCCCGCATGTCTTCGCCCCAGAACCCCCAGCACCCCCAGCAGCCCCACCCCAACGGGCCGCAGCCCCCGCAAGCCCCGCAGGGCGGCGGCTTCGGCGGTCCACCGCCGACCTGGGGGCCCGAGGGGACGGGCCATGCCCAGCCGACGATGGTCGGCGGGCAGCCCGCCGTACCGCCGCCCCCGCCGCCGGGGCCCGTGCCCGGCGCCGGGGCCGCGCAGCAGGGGCGCGGTTCCGTGCCGCCGCCGCCCGGCCCGGTGCCCGGCGGCGCCCCGGGCCCGTACGGGGGCGGGGCCCCCGGCCCGTACGGCGCCGGGCCCGGCACGGCACCCATGCCCGCCCCGGCACCCGCCCCCACGCCGCCGTCGCGGGGCGGCAACAAGAAGGTGCTCGCCATCGTCGGCGGTGTCGTCGCCCTGGCGGTCATCGGCGGCGGCATCGCGTTCGCGGTCAAGGGCGGGTCCGGGGGCGACGACAAGAAGGAGGACGCCAAGGGGGCGTCCACCGCGCCCAAGGACCCGGCCGGCCCGCAGGCGTCGGCCCCGGCGCCCGCGCCCGGCGGCGGCCAGGGCACGGACAAGCCCGCGGACGGCGGCTACAAGGCCCCCGCGGGCTGGCAGTCGCAGGTCTACGAGCGGCACGGCTTCGCCTACGACGTCCCCGGCAAGGGCGAGAAGTGGAAGGTCCTGCCCGGTGACACGATGATCTCGTACACCGCCGACGGCAAGCCGGTCGTCGCCATGACCGGCACCGCCAACTTCCGTGAGGGCGGCTGCTCTTCGAACCCCAACCCCGACACCTTCGGCGAGGCCGGCAAGGGCCAGCTCGCCACCGTCGGCACCACCGGCGGCGGCAAGGACGGCGACCTCCGGACCAACGCCCGCAACTGGGCCGGCAACTGGGGCGTCATGGCCTACGGCGGCACCGGCGCCAACAAGCCGAAGATCGAGGTCAGTCAGGCGACGCCGTGGAAGCACAACGGCATCGAGGGCTACACCGCCACCGCGAAGGTCAAGGTGACCCACCGGCCGAGCGCCTGTGTGCCGCCCACCGCGATCGTGAAGAGCATCGCGCAGAAGCTGCCGGACGGCACCTTCCACGGCTGGGTGATCTACGCGGACCAGGGTGTCCCGGACGCGCTGTCCGAGGAGCAGATCGACAAGATCATGCAGACGGTCCGGCCGGCCGCCGCGCACTGACGGGGGCCGGTGCGTTTCGGCCGCGTACCGACCGCTTGACCGTCCGGCCGGCCATCCGACCGCTTGACCGCGCACCGGCCGGTACCGCGGCACGGCGGCGGGGCGCCACCCGAGGGCCTCGGAGGGGTGTGGCCCTCGGGCGCCGCCCGGCACCGGGTCGGTGCGCGTCGCCGGGCCGGTCGTGTTGCCGGGTCGGTGCGCGTCGCCGGGCCGGTGCGCGACCGCGCGTCGCTACGCCGTCGCGTCGCTACGTCACTCGCCGTCCGTGACGGTCGCGGTGAACGCGCTCCACGCCTCGGGGGTGAAGCCCAGCACCGGGCTCTTCGGGTCCTTGGAGTCGCGGACGGCGATGGCGCGGGGGAGAGGGGAGGCGACCTCCACGCAGTCGCCGTGCGCCAGCGAGTAGGAGGACTTGCGCCAGGTGGACTTGCCCTGCTGAATGGCCATGGTGTTGCTCCGTTGCCTGTGAGTACTGCCTGTGGTCAGAAACGCCGGTCTACCGCGGTGGAACCGACGGTACGCGCCAACATCAGATGCTGAGCTGGCTGTTCACCCGACCGGATGGCATATTCCAGGCACCCCTTCCCCGGAGGTGGTGGCAGGTGTACCGTTCCGCCTCTCGCGTGGCGGGGGTTGCGGCAGGTGCTACGCGCGGGCGCCGTCGGCGGCCCGGTACTCCTCCGCGACGCGGAGCATGAACTGCCGTGAGTGCTCGGCGTTCAGCGCCTGCATCCGCAAATGCTCGTACATCACGCTGTACGCCTGGACGTCGTTCGGCTTCTCCAGGTAGAGGTCGCTGGTGATCCCCTCCAGGTACACCGTGCTCGCGTCCTGCGGGTCGTGGAACTCCAGGATGCAGAACTTCCCGTACATGCCGGGGTGCGCGCCCACGTCGTACGGCAGCACCTGCACGGTGATGTGCGGCTGGAGGCTGAACTCCACCAGGTGCTCCAGCTGTTCGCACATCACGGCCCGGCTGCCGACCACGCGGCGCAGCGCCGCCTCGTCGATGACGGCCCACAGGCGCAGCGGGTTGTCCGGGTCGCTGATGCGCTCCTGCCGCCGCATCCGCACCTGGACGCGGCGCTCGACCTCCGCCGCCGTGGCCTCCGGCCAGGAGCCCTCGGTGACGGCGCCGGCGTAACCGGGCGTCTGGAGCAGGCCGGGCACGAGGGACGCCTCGTAGATGCGCAGCGAGGCCGCGTCCGTCTCCAGGCCGATGTAGACGCTGTAGGGGATGTCGCCGAACGCGTGCCACCAGCCCTGCTGCCGCGACTCCTTGGCCATCTGCATCAGCGAATCGACGATGCGGTGGTCCTCGACCCCGTACACGCCGCAGAGGTCGCGGACGTCGCGCTGGCTGATGCTGCGGCGGCCGTTCTCCAGCCGGCTGATCTTCGACTGCGACACCAGCAGCCGCTCGGCGACCTCCTCCGCCGTCATCCCCTTGAGCTCACGGAGCTTGCGCAGCTCCTGCCCCAAGCGGCGCCGCCTTACGGTGGGATTGACACTGGACGCCACGGGACGCACCTCCGGCTCCGTCATGCTGCTGTCTCCTGCTCCCGCAGCCTGCCACCACCGGCCGGGGCGGCGCTGGAAAACACCGACACAGGATCTCGCTCCCGGTGACCGTGGTCACGACGGCGACATCCCCGCCGGAAGCGCCCGGCGGTGCGCCGACTGCGCCCCGGGGTGCGCCGGGGCGGCCGGTCACGCCGTAGGCCGCGATTCCGTTTCGGCGTTCCCCGTGGGGTCCGGGGGGTTGTCGTCCTGCGGCCCCGCGACGGCCGCGGGCTTTCCGGTTCCGGCGCCGACGGGGTGGGGGCGCGCGACGCTGCCGCGTGCCGCTCGGGCGCGGCGTACCCCGGCGGCTCGGTCAGCACTCCGTCGTGGCCGTCACCTCACCGGGAACGCCGTGTCCGCGACCGGAGTTGACCGCTCCGCTTCGCTGCGGCGCCGGTGTTGTGCCGCCGCCGCCACGAGCGGGTGTCCGTTCCGCGCGGGTGCCCGGCCGTACGTCCGCCACCGGCCGGGCGGCCGTCGGCGATCCGTGCGGCGACGCCGGTGCGGATGTGCTCCGTACCGGCGCCGGTTCCGGTGCGCACGATGAGGTGCCCGTGCGACGAGGTGACCGCACGATGGGGTGACGCGGTGTCGGGCGCGGCCCGAACGGCCGGGGTCGCGGTGGCCGTCCATGGCCGTACCCGGAGGTCACCGCGGGTCGCACGGCGCCCGGTGGCACGGCGTCGGGCGCCGCCCGGCCGGTCGCGGTCATCCGCGCGGCGTCCGGTGATACGGCGTCCGGCGCCGCCCGGCGTTCACCGTGCCGGGTGTCATCGCGGCGAGCCGCGTCGCCCGTCCGGTGCTCCCGCGGCCTGCCGCGGCGTCACGAGGCCGCCGCGCGCGCCATCACCCCGCCGCGGTGGCCCGCTTGCTGAGGAACGGTTTCAGCAGGTGCCACTCCGCTGCGGACGGCCGCCGTCCGGCGACCCGAACCGCCGTTCCCGCCACCCGCCACGGCCGCGGCCCGGCGCGGCTGCGCCGCGACGCCGTTCTGGACGTCCATCACGGCGTGCGCCACCAGCCCGCCCATCGGGTCGTGCCGGATGAGGTCCCGGAGCCTGGAGCGCGACGAGCGGCCCTCGTTGCCCGGATAGAGATGCTTGCCCAGACCGACCGCGTGGGCCAGCGCGGCGAGCGCGGCGGTGCGCGGGTCCGGCGGCACGCCGGTGCGGATCGCGCTGTCCAGCCGGGCCCTGATCTCCCGGCTGATGGCCGTGTCCGTCGCCTGGTACCGGGTGGTCGGCAGCACCCCGCACATCTGGCCGGCGACGGCGTGCACCATGCCGCACCGCTCCAGATGGGTGAGGTACGTCTGACGCAGCCCCAGCCGGGGCCCGCCGATCCAGTGGACCGCGCGGACCGGACTGCCGCGGCGGCGCAGCAGTTCGAGCGCGGTGTCCAGGGTCGGATCTCCTGTCGGCCGTGGCATCACCACGGCGATACGATCCCCGTCAGGGGCTATCCGTCCGGCCAGAGCCAGCTCCACTAGCTGGGCTCCGGCGAGACCGAGGTCGAGCGACTGCGGCTGCGCCGTGGTCCCCGTGGCCGGGTCCAAGGCGAGCAGCAGAAGCTCCTCCGGAATTGTTCTGCGGCTCCTGCCCATCCATGCCTCCCCGCGTGGATGAGTGACAGGGTGACCCCTCTCACATTGGTCTGTCGAGAGTGCGTGGTGGCTTCGGGCGGGAACCGGTAGGTATGTCGTCTCGTCTTGCACATGGGTGAAGCCGGGGAAGCCGCCTGCCGGGCGGTCGCGCGGTGGCACGCCGACGGCAGAGCACACTGGTAGACGTTGAGAATGTCCGGAACGGCGGAGTGCGTGGCGCTCCGCCCCGGCGTACGGCGTGGGAATCGAGGAGGCATCGGTGGCGGGCGAGTCCCCCGACAAGTCTGAGCAGGGGAAGCCGTCGGGGGAGGCGGCCGGCGGCGAGCGCGACCCGAGGCTCGGGGTGCACCGGGAGACCGGAGCGGCCGTGGCCGTGGCCGGCGACTCCGGTTCCCACGCGGATCAGGACGACCAGGGCGGCGACGGGAACGCCGACGAGGGTTCCCGGGACGCCAAGGGCGCCAAGGGCGTCAACGGGAGCGAGCGCGGCGAGGACGGCGAGAGAGGCACGGAGGGCGCCGGCGAGCACGCCTCCGCCTCGGCGTCCTCCTCTTCGGCGTCCGGGAACTCTTCGGCGTCCGGGAAGCGGGACGCGAAGCCTGACGCCTCTTCGGATGCCTCCTCCAGCGCTTCCGAGGACGGCGCGAAAACCGGTGCGGATGCAAAGCCGGTCGCCGGTGACGCCCGGCTGAAGGCCGCCGTCGCCGCCTGGATGGCGAACACGGACGACGAAGGCTCCGAGGGCGCCTCCGAGGGCAAGGCCGAGAGCGAGACCGGGAAGGGGGCCCGTTCCGGCGCCTCCGCTTCCGGTGCGTCCCCGGCCGCCGACGCGTCCCCCGCCGACCAGCCGACGCAGCTGATCAAGGCCCCGGCCCCGGCCGGTCAGGCCGCCGAGCCGAAGAACGGCGGCGGCCGCGACGGCGCGGACGACCGGCCCGTGGACCGGCCGACCGCCGCCTTCGGCCTCGTCCGCCCGGACGCCGGGACGCGGACGGCCCCGAAGAGCGACCGGAAGACCGACCCGAAGAGCACTCCGGAGAACGGCCCGAAGGGCGGCGCGAACGGCGCCGGACGGGACGCCGGCAAGCCCTCCGGCTCCTCCTCCGCCGACCAGCCGACCGCCCTGCTCAAGGCCCCCGTCGTCCCGCCGGAGGCCCCCGCGGGCACGCCCGGCGCGGGTGCCGGTCAGGGCGCGGGACAGGGCCGGAACAGCCGGTTCGTCCCGCTGAAGTCGGACGACGAGGCGCCCGCGCTCGGCAAGAAGACCACGCCCGGCACCCCCGCGGCGTCCGCCGGCGCGCCCTCCGCGCCCGCGCGCCCCGCGGCGCCGGACCGTCCCGCCGTCCCCGTCAAGGTCACGCCGCCCGCACCCGCCGCCCGCCCGGTCCCCGGTCCCGCGGGCCCCGGCGGCCCCGAGCGCACCACGCAGACGCCGATGCCCGTCGGCCCGGACGGCGAGAAGCAGGCGCCGCTCGATCTGCTGGCCCAGCTCACCAACACCCCGCCGCCCCCGGAGACGCCGGTGCGGACGGCCATGCGCCGCGTGAAGATCTGGACGCCCATAGTGGTGCTCCTGCTGATCGTGTTCTGCGTGGTCCAGGCGTTCCGCCCGCTGCCGGACCCGTCCCTGGCGCTCGGCAAGCAGGCCGCCTACACCTTCGGCGGCGAGAAGTTCGACATGAAGTGGCCCACCGAGGGCCAGTCCGCCGCCAAGGTGCTCGGCGTCGGCGACCTCGGCACGTACGGGCCGCAGAAGCCGGTGCCGACGGCGAGCATGGCCAAGGTCATGACCGCGTACGTCGTGCTGCGCGACCACCCGCTGAAGATGCGCAAGGGCCCGGGCGGCCAGGACGTGCCCGAGCAGGGTCCGGCCGTCACCATCGACGAGCGGGCGGAGAAGGAGGGCAAGGCCAAGGACGAGTCGGCCATCCGCGGTCTGCGGGCCGGGCAGACCTTCTCGGAGTACGACATGCTCCAGATGCTGCTGATCCCGTCCGGCAACAACATCGCCCGCCAGCTCGCGCGGTGGGACGCCGGCTCGGAGGAGGCGTTCCTCAAGAAGATGAACGACACCGCCAAGCAGCTCGGCATGAAGAACACCACGTACACCGACGCCAGTGGTCTCAACAAGACCACCGTGAGCACGGCCGTCGACCAGGTGCTGCTGGCCGAGCAGGTCATCAAGGACCCGATCGTCCGGTCCATCACCACCAAGCCCAACACGCCGATCAAGGGCCTCAACGAGGGCATCAACAGCAACATCGACGATCTGCTGATCAAGCACACCGGTGTGCTGGGCATCAAGACCGGCTCGTCCTCCCCGGCCGGCGGCACCCTGATGTGGGCGGCCCGCAAGCGGATCAACGGCGAGGAGGTGCTGATCGTCGGCGCCACCATGGACCAGCACTTCAAGGGCGGTCCGGACGTCAACGCCGAGATGAGCCTCAAGATGGTCAAGCGCGTCAGCTACGAGCAGCTGACCGCCGTGCAGAACGCCCTCCAGCAGGCCGTCGTGGTCAAGAAGGGCCAGGTCGTGGGCTATGTCGACGACCAGCTCGGCGGGAAGACCGAGGTCGTCGCCACCAAGGACGTCAAGGGCTACGGCTGGGGCGGCATGCAGGCGAAGTTCGCCCTGGACAAGAAGAAGGGCGCGGTCCTTCCGCACTCGGCCAAGGCCGGCACGGTCGTCGGCGAGCTGGTCGTGGGTACGGGGCCCGACGCGGTACGGGTGCCGGTGGCGCTGAAGAAGGCGCTCAGCGAGCCGTCCTTCGGCTCGAAGCTCACTCGCCTCGGCTGACGCCGGGGTTCGTCTCGGCCGGGCCGGGGTTCGCTTCGGCCGGCGCCGGGGCTGTCTCGGCCGGTGCCGGGAGCCGCCTCGGTCGGCGCCCGGACCCGTCGTGGCCTTGCTTCGGGCGACGCCTCGGCCGAGTGGCCAGAGCCGCACGAGCCGCGGGCCGGCGGCTACCGTCCGGCCCACCGGCCCGTACGTGCGCGTACGGGCTGGTGGTCGTTCCGCCGTCGGCTTCCCGCGCCGACCTCCGGCGGACCGCTTCCGGCCGCGGTCCGGGCCGTCCGTCGGCCGTCCGCCTGTCGTCCGAGGGCCGTCCGTCGGCCGTCCTCCGCCCGTCCTCCGCCCGTCCGCCTGTCGTCCTCCGCCCGTCCGCCGGGCCGGCCGGCCTCGTGCGCGCCGGGGTGCCCGCACCCCGTAACGGCCCGAGGCCATTTCGCGATCCGGGGGCCGCGACGCCGCCCGTGCTAGCGTCGCGCGGGGTCCGCGCAGGTCGCGGGCCCGTCGCGTGCCGGACCCGGGCGCGTACCCGGAGGCACCGGGGCGGCCGGGGCATGCGGGAAGATGGGGGAAGACCTCGGGGAGACGGGGAGAGCCGCAGTGACCACCGTGGGCCCGGCGCGGGCCGGGAAAACCGAAGGACAGGCAGGCGCCGCACTGGCAGGGGCGGGCGCCGCTCCGGCGCGCCCCGGCGCGTGGCCGCGGGCCCGCGCGGTGCTCACCGGCACCGTGCCGGTCACCCTGTTCGTGGCCGCGGTGCTGCACGTGGTGTGGCGGTTCGTCTTCGCCAACAGCGGCGGCGACCTCGCGGCGCAGGACGCCTGGGCCGAGTTCGCGCTCCAGCACCCGACCTCCGCGTACAACCTCGCCTGGTACGGCGGCATGCACCCCGTCTCGTACAGCGTGATCTCGCCGTACCTGATGGCGCAGCTCGGCGTGCGGCCCACGATGATGATCGCGGGCACCGTCGCGTCCGGGCTGATCGCGCTGCTGCTGGTGCGGAGCAAGGCCGTCCGGCGGCCGCTGTGGCCGTCGCTGTACGGCGCCTTCGCGCTGGTCTGCAACGCGATCTCCGGGCGGGTGACGTTCGCGCTGGGCTCCATGTTCGGCCTGGCGGCGGTGGCCGTGATATTCGCCTGGCCGACCCGCTGGCGCGCCGAGCGCCGGTACCGCTGGCCGCGGGCGCTGATCGCCGCACTGATGGCGGGCCTGGCGACGGCGTCCAGCCCGGTGGCGGGCCTCTTCGTGGGCATAGTGGCCGCCGCGCTGTGGCTGAGCAGGCGCCGTGCCGCCTCCTACTCGCTGGGCCTGGCACCGGTCGCGGTGGTGGGCCTGTCGGCCTGGCTCTTCCCGTTCTCCGGGCAGCAGCCGATGGACGTCCCCTCGACGGTCCTGCCGCTGCTCTCGGGCGCCTTCGCGCTCGCCTTCGCCCCGCGTTCCTGGCGGACGGTCCGGATGACGGCGGGGCTGTACATCGTCGGCGTGATACTGGTGTGGCTGATCCCCTCCCAGATCGGCACCAACATCGCCCGGCTCGGCATGATCTTCGGCGGCGTGGTACTGCTCGCCGCCCTGCAGGAGGCCGAGGTGCCCCCGCGGGCCCAGTGGCTGCGCGCGGGCCGGATGTGGACCGCGACCGTCCTGGGGCTGGTCACGGTGACCGTCTGGCAGGTGGTGAACTCCACCGCCGACATCATCAACACCACCCCCGCCGCCTCCTGGGCGCGCGAGATGGCCCCCCTCGTGGACCGGCTGCAGAAGGTCGACGCCGACCGCGGCCGGGTCGAGGTCGTCCCCGCCCGCAGCCACCGCGAGGCGTCCGCCCTCGCCCCGTACGTCAACCTGGCGCGCGGCTGGAACCGGCAGGCCGACATGAAGCGGAACCCCGTCTTCTACAAGGAGGGCCTGCTCAACCCGCAGAGCTACCGCACCTGGCTCGACCGCTGGGCCGTGCACTACGTGGTCCTGCCGATCGGCGAGCCCGACCACGCCGCCGTCAAGGAGGCCGAGCTCGTCGGCAAGGGCCAGCCCTACCTCGACGAGGTCTGGTCCGACGCCAACTGGCGCCTCTTCGCCGTCAAGAACCCGACGCCGCTCGCCGCGCCCCCGGCGGAGGTGCTCCGCGCCGACGCCGACGAGCTCTCCCTCACCGTCCGCTCCGCCGGCCCCGTCCTCATCCGCATCCCCTACACGCCCTGGCTGGGCCTGGTGGACGAGTCCGGCAAGCCCGTCGAGCCGCCGAAGGCCGGCCCCGACGGGGGGCCGCCGGTGAACGAACGCGGCTGCCTCACCAAGAAGGTCGAGCAGCCGCCGGGCGAGGACGACCCCGAGGACGACTGGACGGTGCTGCACGCGCCGCACCCCGGTACGTACCGCATCGGCGCGCCCTACAAGCTGCCGCGCGGGACGGGCTGCCCCGACGACATGGCGCCGTAGCGGCGGACCGGTAGCAGCGGCCACCGGCCCGGCGCGCACGCCGCGCCGGTGGTGTGCCCCGTACGGCGGACGGCCGTCACCCGATCGTCCGCAACCGGCACCGGCCACCGGAGATCACCCGTTCGTCGTCGCGCGGCGTGCGGCACCGGCCACGGACCGTTTCGCTCGGAAGTGCGCGGAACCTCCCACCTGCTGCGGCACATCGGTGTGCCGCGTCCGCGCACGGAGGAACGAGCATGCGTACTGCACGAGTGCTGGCCGGAGCCGTCCTGACCATAGCCGTCGCCGGGCTGCCCTGCGCCCCCGCCTTCGCCGGGGACTTCGACAAGCTGGAGATCGAACCGGGCACCGCGTCGCCGGGTGCGACGGTCACGGTGAGCACGCTCGCCTGCGGCAAGCACGGCATGGGCTCCGGTGACGCGAGCGCCGTCGGCGGTCCCTCGGCGTTCGAGCTCAAGCCGGGCACCCACAAGGAGCTGGTGGTCGGCCAGTTCAATGTGCCGGAGGCGGCCAAGGCCGGTACCTACGGCATCGGTGTGAAGTGCAAGAACGGCAAGGAAGCCACCGGCGACCTGGTCGTCACCACCGGCTCGCCGTCCTCCGCCCCCGCCAAGCCCGGCAAGCCGGCCACCCCGCCGAAGGGCGGCATGCGGACCGGCGCCGGCGGTACGAGCGAGGGCTCCGGCACGGCAGAGATCATCGCGGGCGCGTCCGTGCTGGGCGCCGCCGCGGTGGGCGGCACCTGGTTCCTGCGCCGTCGCGCGGGCACCGACCGGGCCTGAGGGCCCGTTCCGCCCGCCGGTTCCCGGCCCCGAGGCGGGCCGGGGACCGGCGGGACGGCCGGGGGGACCGCCGTACATCCGCCGGTGGAGGACGGTGACACCTGATGCTCCGGACGACGCGCGCCGCGCTCTCCGCACTCGTCAGCCGGCTCGGCACCCGGCCCGTGGCCGCCGCCGTGCTCGTCGCGGCCGGCCTGTTCTCCGGCTGCTGGCTGATAGACAGCGGGTCCCGGGCCGCCGCCCCGCCGCCGCAGCCCTCCCGGGCCGAGGCGTTCCCCGCGGGCGGGGCGGGCGCCCTGGCCCCGCACCGCCGCGACCCACTGATCCGGCCGCTGCCGCCCGTCACCCCGGTCCGGGTGCGCATCCCCGAGATCAAGGTCGACGCCCCGCTGCGCGGGCTCCGGCTGCTGCCGGACGGCAGCCTCGCCAGCCCGCCGCAGGACGACAAGAACCTCGCCGGCTGGTACGAGGCCGGCACCGCGCCCGGCGCCATCGGCACCGCGGTCGTCGCCGGCCACGTGGACACGCCGACCGGGCCGGCCGTCTTCTACAACCTCGGGGCCCTGAAGAAGAAGGACCTCGTCGAGATCGTCCGCGCCGACGGGCGCACGGCGGTGTTCACCATCGACGCGATCGAGGTGTACGACCGGGGGGACTTCCCGTCCCGGAAGGTGTACGGGGCCTCGGGGCGGGCCGAGTTGCGGGTGATCACGTGCGGGGGAGGGTTCTCGGAGGAGCGCCACGCGTATCTGGGGAACGTGGTGGTGTACGCGCACCTCGCGAAGGTCGTCGAGGCACGGGGCGGGCGGGGGAGCGCCGGGGCCGGACCGTCGCCGTCGTCCTCCCCTTCGCCTCCTGCGTCTCCTTCCTGGGCTTCTCCGTCCCCGTCCGCTTCCTCCCCGCCTTCGCCCTCCTCCGCGCCCGCGCGGGTGGCCGGTCCGGCGGTGCGGCAGGCCGGGCCGTCGCGGGCGCCGTCACCGGCGCGGTCGGCGTCGCCGAGGGCGGGCGGCCACCGAGGCGGTGCCGGCGGTTCCGGCAAGCCGACCTCGTCCGCCGGCTCGTCCGCCGGACCCGTCAAGTCCAGTAATTCCGCACCTCGTTGAGGTGGTGAGCGGGGGCGGTCGGGGCTGTCACCGGTGGGCCCGCTCCCGGTTCGCCCGCTCGCGCCGCACCGCCACCTCGTCGGCCGTCAGCGGGGCGCGGATGGCGTACACGTCACCGACCCGCAGATCGCCCGGGGTGCGGTATTCGCCGTGCAGGCCGATGACGGAGATGCCCACCCCCGACTCCGGTTGCCAGAACGTGCGGTAGTACGGCGCGTTGGCGGGATCCTCGGGTATCTCCACCAGCGGCACCCCGCGCCGCCCCAGCAGTCGGCGGAGTTTGTCGAAGCGGAGCCGGGGAGTGAAGCGCCCGTACCGCTCCCGGAGCACCGGCTCCAGGAACTCCCGCCTCCGGTGGGTCAGTCGGTGCACCTGGAGGGCGAAGTGGTGCCCTTCCCACGGGCCTTCGGCCGACGCGCGGGTCCAGTGGAACTCGACGAGGCCGTGGTCCCGGCACAGGCCGTACGCGTACGCGTTGTCGCCGAAGTCCGCGCCGAGGACCTCGGCGACGCGCTCGGGGGAGTCCTCCGGGCGCAGGCCGAGCACGGTTCCGGTGGTGACGACGTCCACGTAGAACGCCAGCGAGTAGGGCGTCACTTGGCTGCTCTCCAGTGCGGTGGCCGGTGCGGGGTCGGGGCGTCAGTCCGTCGTCGCCATCGCTGTTTCCCCCTCGCTCCCCTCCGGGGCGCCCAGCGCCTTGAGGACCTCCAGGATCTGCTCCCCGTACTTCACCAGCTTGTTCTCACCCACGCCGTTGACGGCCGCAAGGCCGTCCAGCGAGTCGGGCAGGGCCGTCGCGATCTCCCGCAGTGTCGCGTCGTGGAAGATGACGTACGCGGGCACGCCCTGCTCCTTGGCCGTGGCGGCGCGCCAGGCGCGGAGCTCCTCGAAGACCGGCACCGCCGCCGACGGCAGCTCCGCGACCGCCGCGCGGCTGCCCGACCGGCCGCCGCCACCGCCGGACGCGGACTTCGTCCGGGCCGCCTTCCGCTCCGGCTCCCGCCGCAGCAGCACCTGGCGCCGGCCGCCGAGCACGTCTCCGCTGGCGTCGGTGAGGACGAGCGTGCCGTACTCGCCCTCCACCGCGAGCAGCCCCTCGGCCAGCAACTGCCGCACCACGCCCCGCCATTCGACGGCACTGAGCTCCGTGCCGATGCCGAAGACGGTGAGCTGGTCATGGTCGAACTGGATGACCTTGGCGGTGCGCTTGCCGAGCAGGATGTCGATGATCTGGCCCGCGCCGAACTTCTGGCGGCGCTCGCGGGCCAGCCGGAAGACCGCCGAGAGGAACTTCTGGGCGGCGATCGTGCCGTCCCAGGTGACGGGCGGCGTCAGACAGGTGTCGCAGTTGCCGCACGGCTCGCCGTGCTGGCCGAAGTAGGCCAGCAGCCGGACACGGCGGCATTCCACCGTCTCGCACAGCGCGAGCATCGCCTCCAGGTGGGAGGCCAGCCGCCGGCGGTGCGCCTCGTCGCCCTCCGAGCCGTCGATCATCTTCCGCTGCTGGACGACGTCCTGGAGGCCGTACGCCAGCCAGGCGGTGGACGGCAGGCCGTCGCGTCCGGCGCGGCCGGTCTCCTGGTAGTAGCCCTCGACGGACTTCGGCAGGTCCAGGTGGGCCACGAAGCGGACGTCCGGCTTGTCGATGCCCATGCCGAAGGCGATCGTGGCGACCATCACCAGGCCGTCCTCCCGCAGGAAGCGCGCCTGGTTGGCGGCGCGGACCCGGGCGTCCAGGCCCGCGTGGTACGGCAGCGCCTCGACGCCCTCTCGCACCAGGAACGCGGCCGTGTCCTCGACGCTCTTGCGGGACAGGCAGTAGACGACGCCCGCGTCGCCCGCGTGCTCGCCCCGGATCAGCTCCAGGAGCTGGCGGCGCGGCTCGTTCTTCTGCACGATGCGGTACTGGATGTTGGGCCGGTCGAAGCTCGCCACGAAGTGACGGGCGTCACCGAGCCGCAACCGCGCGGCGATCTCCCGGCGGGTGGCGTCCGTCGCGGTCGCGGTCAGCGCGATGCGCGGCACGTCGGGCCAGCGCTCGTGCAGCGCGGACAGGGCCAGGTAGTCGGGCCGGAAGTCGTGGCCCCACTGGGCGACGCAGTGCGCCTCGTCGATCGCGAAGACCGAGACCTTGCCCCGGTCCAGCAGGCTCATCGTCGATTCCAGGCGCAGCCGCTCGGGGGCGAGGTAGAGCACGTCCAGCTCGCCCGCGAGGAACTCGGCCTCGACCATGCGGCGCTCGTCGAGGTCCTGCGTCGAGTTCAGGAAGCCCGCGCGGACGCCGAGCGCGCGGAGCGCGTCCACCTGGTCCTGCATCAAGGCGATCAGCGGCGAGACGACCACCCCGACACCCGGTCTGACCAGGGCGGGAATCTGGTAGCAGAGCGACTTGCCGCCGCCCGTGGGCATCAGGACGAGCGCGTCGCCGCCCGCGACGACATGCTCGATGATCTCTTCCTGCGCCCCGCGGAACGCGTCGTAACCGAAGACGCGGCGCAGGACACCCAGCGCCTCGCTCGACGCTTCGGGCTCACGGATCGCGGTGGTTTCGGTGGGGTCGGCCATTCGGGCAGTCTACGAGGAACGCCGGAGCCGAGCGGGTGATCAAGGAAGCCTGTGGATGGCGGCCCGGTTGTGGACAACTCCGTCACTCACAGGTGTCCCGCCGGGCACCCGGCCGTCTCCGGACCGTCCTACGCCACCTCGATCGGACCGTCTTACGCCACCTCGATCGGACCGTCTTACGCCACCTCGATGCCGTACTCCTGCACCAGCGCTTCCAGGCCCCCCGGATACCCCTTGCCCCCCACCACGAAGTCCCAGTTCCCGCCCGACCGCTTCCGGAACGACCCCAGCACCAGCGCCGTCTCGCCCGGCCGGCCGTCCGAGACCTCCAGCTGCCCGAGCTCCGCGCCCGCCGCGTCCGAGAGCCGTATCCGGGCGTCGGTGAAGCGGGAGAGGTCGGCCTCCGGGTTGACCTCGGGGTCTATGGCCGCCGCCAGCACCAGCCGGTCCGCCGGCTCGGGGAGCGCGTCGAAGGCCACCCGCAGCGCCGCCTTGTCCCCGGGCAGCGGCTCGACCGACCGCACGGTGCCGTCGGGGGTGCGGGGGTTGTTGTAGAAGACGAAGTGGTCCTCGCTCAGGACGCGGGAGCCGCGGCAGACCAGGGCGCAGACGTCCAGGGCCACGCCGCCGGACCAGGACATGCCCAGCACGTTGTGGTCGGCGGGTTCCGCGGCATCCGTGCCGGGAGCCGCCGGAGCTGCCGCGGGGGACGCCGTCCCGCCGTCCGCCGGTCCCAGCCGCCCCCGCAGCCCGTGCTGCGCCAGCAGCCCCACCAGCTCCTCGCCGTTCACCAGCGTCAGCGGCTTGCCGTTCGCGAACGCGTACGAGCCGGGCCCGAACCGGGACGTCGTCACCAGGACGCCCTTGTTGGCCCCCGCCCCCTGCACCGTCCCGAACAGATCCCGGACGGCCGTCGGGGGCACCGTCTTCCGGTACCGCTTCACCTGCACGATGATCCGGCCGCCGCTGATCGGGTCCGGGTCCAGCGCCTCGACGTCCACCCCGCCGTCGTTCGACCGGGTCGTCATCACCGCCCGCATGCCGCGCGCCCGGAACAGCTCCGCGACCAGCGCCTCGAACTCCACCGGGTCCATCTCGAACAGGTCCGGGTCGCCGTCCTCCCCGCCGCCGTGCGACACCACGCCCCGGCCGACCTCGTCGGGCGTCCGCTCGGCCCGGACGGCCGTCCGCTGGTCGGGCCGCGCCGACAGCCGGCCCCCCAGCCCGTCCACCAGGCAGTCCGGCGCGCTCACCTGCTCCAGGTGCAGTCGCCCGAACGCCGCCCGGTCCACCGTGACCGCTGCCAGCACCAGCCGCGCCCGGCGGCCCGTCGCCGGATCGTGGTCGTCCACGAAACCGTTGACGACGACGGACTCCAGCGTCCCGAACTCGTCCGCCGCGAACAGCTCCCGCACCGCCAGCAGCACACACTGCGCCACCACGTCCCGGTACAGCGCCCTGCGCTGCGTCACCGGACGGGCCGTCTCCTTCTCCTGGTCGGCGGTCGGCATATAGCGCACCGACTTCACCTCGGGCACCACGTCGAACCCCGGCAGCTCCCACTCCAGGACCAGCTGCCGCGCCCCCGGGTCGTAGGCGGCGGACACCTGGTGCGGGAACTCCTCCGGCCAGGCCGACGACGCGTACAGCGCCGCCGAGAAGTACTCCACCACCGCGTCCGGATCACCCGCCCGCAAGGCCGCCACCAGCTCCGCGACGCCCGCGTTGTGCTGCCGCACCTGCGCCAGCCGGGCCGCCGCCCACTGGTCGTACTGCTGCCGGTAGGCGGCCAGCTGCCGCTGCCGCAGCGCCTCCGCCTCCTGCGCCGCCCGCAGGTCGCGCTCGTACTGCGACCGCCGCCCGAACCCGTACCGCGCCGGATCCGGCAGCGGCGCCGGCACCCCCAGGTGGCCCGGGTTGAAGGGCTCCAGCGCCTCCGGCTCCGTCAGCCGCGCCGCCGAGAACGCGGGCGCCGCGCACCCGGTGCGCAGCAGCCCCTCCAGCTCCGCGACCCGGGCCTCCAGCTCCTCCGTCCGCCGCCGCGCCTCCGCCTCCCGCGCCTGCCGGTAGGCCGCCCGCCGCTCCCGGTCCAGCCGCGCCGCCTCCCGCTCGGCCGCCCGCTGCGCCCGCTCCCGCTCCCGCTGCTCCTGCACCTGGGCCCGGTGCCGGAGCTCCTGCTGCCGGTTCTGCGCGCGCTGGGTCTCCGCCCAGATGCCTATCAGCCCGTTGGAGCGACGAGTCATGGCGGATTCAGCCCTCCCCCCGAGACCGATCCGTCCCGGAACCGCGATACGTACTGGCTCCATGACCAGCGGTGACCCGTCAACTCTAGTCGCGGCGGCTTGCGATCGGACTGGCGGTCCGTCAGGCGTGGGGCACCGCTTCGAGCTCCGCCGCCTCGGCGTCCAGCAGCTCCTCCATCGGGCCCACGCCCACCGCGCCGCCCACCACGATGCCCACCGCGATGGCGCCCAGCAGCATCACCGTCGAACCCCAGGAGGCCATGACGTCGACGGGCAGCGTGTAGGCGCCGATCACGCGGGCCGCGCACTCGGTGAGGAGTGCCACGCCCCAGACGGCGCTGTAGCGGCGCTCCAGGGTCCGGAAGCGGGCGTTCCGCGACGTCAGGCGGTCCCAGGCGGCGGCCTTCGCCGAACTGCCCTTGACCAGCATGGGCTTGAGGCCGGCCGTCATCAGGGACGTGCCCCGGACGGCGGACCAGAGGATCGCGCCGCCGACGAAGCTGCTGATGACCGAGTCCTTGGCGATCATCAGTCGGGCGTCACCGGTGGCGAAACTCAGCACCATGGAGAGGACGTTGACCACCAGCATCACACCGGCCAGCCCGTTCACCGTCCGCTCGCGCACCACGCCGACGACGGTGCGGACGGCGGGCACCACGCTGCTGAGGGCCAGGGAGAGGACGAGGCCCAGCCCGAAGCCGTCGTGCAGCAGGTAGTAGCCGCCCAGCGGCACGGCGACGTCCAGCAGCAGCGGCTTGAAGGCGGTGACGAGCGGGTGCTCCTCGCGCGCCGGGGCCGCGGTCGCGGTCGCGGTCACGGGGGTGGTGGCGGTGGCGGTGGCGGGCTGGGCCGTTGCCTGCGACATGCTTGCTGCTCCTGGGCTGGTCCCGGGACGTTCCCGGGGTGCTGATCACAGCCTCGCGGAACGGGGGTGCCCGGCGGCAGGGCCGGGTGTGGGGGATCGGGCAGGACGAATGTCATGGGTAGGCCCCGCGCCTCACCCCCTGGGGCTGCTCAGCCGCGCAGGACCGGCAGGGTTCCGACGCTGTTGCTGATGAAGGACGGAAGCGGTCGGAGCTCCTCCGGGGCGGTGGCCAGGGAGAGGCCGGGGAAGCGGGTGAAGAGGGCCGGGAGGGCGGTCTCGGCCTGCAGCCGGGCCAGCGCGGCGCCGACGCAGAAGTGGGCGCCGTGCCCGAAGGTGAGGTGGCGCTTGTTCTCGCGCCCGGTGTCGAAGTCCTCCGCCGTCGGCCCGTACTGCTCCGGGTCCCGGCCCGCCGCCACGTACGAGGCGAGGATCGCGTCGCCGCGCCGGATCACCGCGCCCTCCAGCGGGATGTCCTCCTTGGCGTAGCGCATCGGGAAGTGGCCGACGGGCGAGTCCCAGCGCAGCGTCTCCTCGACCACCGACGACCAGGGCAGCTCGCCGGCGCGGACGCGGGCCAGTTGCTCGGGGTGGGTGAGCAGGGCGCGCACCGCGTTGGTGACGAGGTTGAGGGTGGTGCCGTGGCCCGCGACGAGCATGAGCAGGAGGGTGCCGATGAGCTCCTCTTCGGAGAGCCGGTCGGCGTCCTCGCGGGCGGCGATCAGGTCGCTGATGATGTCCTCGCCGGGCGCCGCCCGCTTCTCGGCCACCAGCGCGGCGAGCAGCGCGAGCAGGCGGCGGCGGGTCGCGACGACCTCGTCGGGCCCGGTCGCGCTGCTGGTCAGGCTGGCGGAGAGGGCCCGGAACTCGTCGTACCGCTCCTCCGGGACGCCGAGCAGGTCGCCGATTGTCCGCATGGCCAGCGGGTAGGCGAACAGCGCTCGTACGTCCACCGGGCCGGGCGGCTGCGCGGCGAGCCGGTCCAGCAGCCGCTCCACGTTCGCCTCGACGGGCGCGCGCATCCCGGCGATGCGCCGGGGCGTGAACGCCTGCGTGACCAGGGTGCGCAGCCGCCGGTGGTCGTCGCCGTCGGCGGTCACCATGCCCGCCGGCGCCACGAAGTTGATCAGCGGCCACCCCTCGTGCACCGAACCGTCGCGCAACAGCGTCCAGTTGACCGGGTCCTTGACGACGCGCGGGTCGGTGAGCAGCTCGCGCAGCAGCCGGTGGCGGGTGACCACCCAGGCGGGTATCCCGTCCGGCAGCTCGACGCGGACGACGGGTCCGGCGTCACGCAGCCGCCGGATCTCCCCGTGGAGGTCGGCTCCGGTCACGTCCAGGCGGAAGGGCGGTGCGTCGTCGGTGCGGGTGTCGTCCATGGCGTGCCTCCAGCGGCGGCTGTGGGGTGTGTGACGGCGGTGCTCGGTACGACGGGGGGTTACGTGAAGGGACTTGGTGGGGCGGTGCTTGGTGCGACGGGGCTTTGCGTGACGGGACTTGGTGTGGCGGTGCTCGGTACGGCCGGGCCCGGCGCCGCGGGGCCCGGTGCGACCGGGCTGAAGCGCACGGGCAGGGCGGTGAGGGCGCGGGCCCAGGGGGACGGCCGGTAGGACAGCTCCCCGGCGGGCACCGCGAGCCGGATGTCGGGCAGGCGGTGGACGAGGGTGTCGACGGCGGTGTGGGCGATCACCCGGGCCTGGTCGCGGGCCGGGCAGGTGTGCGGGCCCGCGCCGAACGCCAGGTGGGAACGGTTGCCCGGAACGATCTGCCCGTCCGGCGGCAGTACGGCGGGATCGTGGTTGGCGGCGGCGAGGCCGAGCAGCAGCGCGTCGCCCTCGCGTACGTACCGCCCGCCGAAGCGCAGGTCGCGGGTGGCGTACCGGCCCGGGAAGTTCTGCACCGGCGCGTCCCGCCACAGCACCTCGTCGAGGGCCGCGTCCACGGTGAGCCGGCCGCCGGTGACATGGGTGCGGAAGCGGGCGTCGGTGAGCAGCAGCCGGATCGTCGCCGCCGTCCAGTTGGCGGCGGGTCCGTTGCCCGCGACGATGATGACGGCCAGGTGGTGCAGGACCTCCTCGGGCGACAGGCCCTCGGGGTGCGCGAGCAGCCAGGAGGTGAGGTCGTCGCCCGGCTCGGCCAGCTTGCGGTGCACCAGGTCGCCGAGGATCCGCTGGAGTGCCTGGTTGGCGGCGGTCGCCTCCGGGCCGCTGTCCACCATTCCGCGCACGGCGGCGATCAGTTCGGGCGCGACGTCGTCGGACAGTCCGAGCATCCGGGAGGCGGCCCACAGCGGCAGCTGCATCGCGTACTCGGCCAGGAGGTCGGCCTCGCCGCGCGGGGCGATCGCGTCCAGGAGCATGTTCGAAAGCTGGGCGATGCTGCGGCGCAGCCGGTGCTGGTCGAGGCGGGCGAAGCCGTCGTTCACCGCGCGGTAGAGCCGGCGGTGCTCGGGCCCGTCGGCGAACAGCACGGTCGGCCGGTAGCCCATCATCGGCAGCAGCGGCGAGTCGGGCCGCACCAGCCCCTCGCGCAACGCCCGCCAGCGGCGCGAGTCGTGCGAGAAGCACTCCTCGTTGCGGGTGACCTCCAGCAGCTCCCGGTAGCCGATCACCAGCCAGGCCGGGACACCCGGTTCCAACTCGACGGGGACGACCGGGCCGTGCTCGCGGCGAAGGCGCTCGTAGAGGGCGTGGGTGTCGCCGGTGAGGACCTCGCCGTAGAGGGCGGCGGCGGGGGACGGGCTCCCGGCTGCGGCCTGGTGGGCCGGGCAGCCGGGCGGGGGCGGTGGGACGGACGGGGGGTGCGCCGGAGGGGGCGGGGCGCCGGGGATGCCCGAGGCTGACTGGGCGTCCCCGGCGTGGTGGTGGGGCTGTCGGTGCTGCTGGTGCTGTTGGGCACCCGGTGTGTTCGGCGTATTCGGTGTGTTGGGTGTGTTCGGTATCGGTGCGGTCATGACGCCGGTGCCTCCAGCGACGCGGCGGCGGCCGTGTACAGGTGGTCGACGAGCGTGACCAGCGCCCGCGCGCTCGACGCCCGGTCGCGGGCGTCGCAGAGCATCACCGGGGTGTCCGGCAGCAGGTCCAGCGCTTCCCGCAGTTCCTCCGCCGGGTACACCGGCGCGTCCGGGAACGCGTTGGCGGCGACGGCGAACGGGACGCCCAGGTCCTCCAGGTGCCCGAGCACGTCGAAACTCGCCTCCAGCCGGCGCGTGTCGATCAGCGCGAGCGCCCCGAGCGCGCCGTGCGTCAGATGCCGCCACAGCGGGAAGAAACGCGGCTGGCCGGGGGTGCCGAAGAGGTAGAGGACCCGTCGCCGGTTGAGGGTGATCCGCCCGAAGTCCATGGCCACGGTGGTGGTGGCCTTGCCCGGCAGCACGTCGTCCACGCCCTGCCCGGCCTGCGTCATGGTCTCCTCGGTGCGCAGCGGCGGGATCTCGCTGAGCGAGCCGATGAGCGTCGTCTTGCCGACGCCCAGCGGGCCGGCGATGACGATCTTCACGGACGTGCGCACGGTCGGGGGAAGGTAGCGGCCGCCCTCAGAGTTGGCGGAGTCCATCGAGTACCTCTTTCAGCAGGGCGGGATCGTGCCGGTCGGCGGCCGTGACCGGGGGACGGGCGACGACCAGGCCGGCGTCGAGCAGGTCGGCGAGCAGCACCTTGATCACCGCGACCGGCTGGCGCAGATGGGCGGCGACCTCCGCCACGGACAGCAGCCGGACGCAGAGGTCCAGGATCGCGGCGCACTCCGGACTGAGGTCGGCCGCGTGCTCACCGGCGGCTGCGGCGGCGCCGGTTGCCGTGGTGGCCTCAGTGGCTCCGGTGCTTTCCGCCCCGGTGCTTCCGGCGGCCACCACCAGGGTCTCCAGCGCGAGGGTGTCCCGGGAAGGGGCCACTCGGCCGCCGGTGATCACATAGGGGCGTACCGGCCCCGCGCCGGTCGCGCCGCTCACGGAGTGGCGGTACGGGTGCGGGGCGGGCTGCTGAGGTGCTGCCCTATGCGCACCACCATGTGCTGCATCTCCCGCGCGACCAGCCCGGCGTCCACGTCCGCCGCCGTGGCCACGGCCAGCGAGGCGCCCGGCCCGGCGGCCACCAGGAACAGGAAACCGCCGTCGAACTCCACCATCACCTGCCGCGGCGCGCTCCCGTCGCCGGCGAGCTGCGCGGCGGCCTCGTGGCCGAGCGAGAGCAGGCCGGAACAGATCGCCGAGAGGCGGTCCGCGTCATCGGTGGATATGTCGGGCGAACCGGCCAGCCGCAGCCCGTCGCGGGACACCACGAGCGCGTGCCGCACCGCGGGCACCCGCAGGATGTCGGCGAGCAGCCACTCCAGATTCCCGTTCGTACTCAACGCGATTCCCTTTCGCTGTCGTTCGGCTCACGGGGCCGCGCCGGCTCTGCCGCTTCCGCTTCCGCTTCCACATCCGCTGGGTCCGTGGCGTCCGCTGGGTCCGTGGCGTTTGCCGGGTCTGCGGCGTTCGCCGGGGGCGCCGGACGCGCCCGCCCCACCGGAGCCGCCGCTTCCGCCGGGCGGGCGGGGGCTGTCGGGCGGGCCGGATCGGTCGAGCCGACGGAGTCCGGCGGGCTTGCTGAGTCCGGCAGGTCGATGGTGTCCGGCTGCGCGACGGAGTCCGGCTGCCCGAGAGCGTCCGGCAGTCCGACGGCGTTCGGCTTCCCGGGGGTGCCCGGCAGCTCGGCGGGATCCGCCGGGTCGTCGAGCCCCCATGCTCCGGCGGGAGTCTCCGCCCTCACACCATCCGCCGAAGCGCCAGCGCAGGCCGATGCGTCAGCAACGGCCGAGGCGTCAGCGCCCGCCGAAACGCCGGCATCCGCCGAGGCGTCAACATCCGCCCACAGGGCGGAATCCGCTCCCGCTCGCACGGCAGCTCCTTCCCCTGCGGCAGTATCCGACGGGCCGACCGGACCGGTGGCCTCCGCCGCCATTGTGGCCTGTGGCGTCCGGGGGGTCGGCGCCGCCTCCACCTCTCCACCGGCCACGGCCTGCGCGGATGCCGCGCCGGGAGCCGCCGGCGGCGCCTGTGGGGGCACCTCGGCGGGGATCTCCGCTGCCGTCTTCGCTGCCGGCTCCGCTTCCGGAACCCCGGAGGACGGCCCGGCCGCCGGAGTGCCCACCGCCGCCCGTGCGCTCCCGCCCACGCCGTTCCCGGCAGCCGCCTCCGCCGCCTCCTCGCGCCCCAGCCGGGTACCGGCCTGCAGGCTGCTCATGAAGGCCGCGGCCTGCTGCGGCGACCGGACGGGCTCCGGGCCCCGCGTCGCGGACGCCGAAGCCGCCGAACGCCGAGGTGCCGGCCCCTGCGAGGGCCCGTGGGCGTGAGCCGGACCCGCCACCCGGCGGCTGCGCCGGCGCGGGAGCCCACCGCGCGTCATCGCCGCGGCCTCCGCGGCCTCCGCGGCCCCGGCGGCCGGAACGCCGGGGTGGCGCGGTTCCGTACCGTGCCCGACGGCACCGTCCGTCTCCGGACCGGCGACGGCGCGCGAGGCGTACCCGTCGCGCGCCCCGGCCGCGTACCCGCCCGGCACCCCGGCGTCGTACCCGTGTCGCATCTCGGTGCCACCGGCATCGTCCTGACGCGGCATCGCCTCAGGCGGCATGTGCTCGCGCGGCGCGTCCCACGCCGGAGCGGCGTCACCAGGCGAGGCCGAAGGTGTCGCGGACGCCGACGGAACGCCCGCGTCCGCCGGCGCGGCCGTCCCCGCCCCCGGCGCGTACCCGTGCGCGTCCCGCCGCGCCCGGCGCCGTTCCGCCTGTTCCCGTTCGGCCTGTTCCCGCAGCCCGGGCGCGCGCGGGGGCGCCGGGGTGGCCGGGGTCGTCGGCCCCTGGGTGAGCAGGGCGGACGGGACGAGGACGACGGCCCGTACGCCGCCGTACGCCGACGGCGAGTCCAGCTTCACCGAGAACCCGTACCGCCGGGCCAGCATGCCCACGGCGGCCAGGCCGAGCTGCGGCTTCGCGCCCAGGCCGCGTCCCTGGGCCGCGGCGCCGCCGCCGAGCCGCACCTCGGCCTCGGCGAGGGCCTGCTCGGTCATCCCCAGCCCGCCGTCGTCGATCTCGATCACGGCGCCGCTGTGCACCGGGCGGATGCCCACCAGCACGGTCACGGTCGGCGGCGAGTAGCGGGTGGCGTTGTCGAGCAGCTCGGCGACCGCGTGGATCAGCGCCTCGACCGCGCGCGGTTCGACGGCGGCGTCCCGCGCGCCCTGGACGCGGACCCGCTGGTACTCCAGGATCCGCGACTGCGCGCCACGCACCACGTCCAGCAGCGAGACCGCGTCGGGCCACTGCCGTCCGGGCCACGCGCCGCACAGCACCTTCATCGTCTGCGCCTGCCGGGCGAGCTGCGCCGCCGCGTGGTCGGCGCGCATCAGACCGGCCATCAGCACCGGGTCCTCGGCGCTCTGTTCCAGCACGTCGAGGCCCTGCTGCTGGGCGAGGGCCATCACCTGGATGCGGTCCGCCATGACCAGGAACGCGGCGCGCCCGGACTCCTCGCGGTCCTTCCGGGTCCGGATGGCCGCCGCCGTTCGCGACAGCAGCGCCTCGTGGCGGGCGGCGAGCGCCGCGGCCTCCGGGTCGCCGTCGGGAACGCCGTACAGCGGCTTCGGAACGTCGGCCTCCGGGACGCCCTCCAGGACCGCGGGCAGCCGGACGTCGACGAGTCGCTCCAACTCGTCCGACCAGGCGCGCTGCCGGTCGGCCAGCCGGGACCCGTACTCCGTGGCGGCGGCCAGCTCCTCGCGCAGCCGCGCGTTCAGGCGCCGGACGCGGATCAGCAGCGGCGCGGCGATCACTGCGGCGGTGGCCGTGCCCGCGGCCAGGCCCAGGGACACGGCCTCCGTTATCGGCATCATCAGACGGTTCCCGGGAGGCGATCTTCAACTGGAGGACGGCCGTCAGCGTACGGGGCGGGGCGGCGGTGGCGGAAGTGTTGGGTGTGTCCTGACGCTTGGTCGAATTTCGGGCGATTCCTCCGCGTCCTCCACGAAAGCACGCCTCGGCGAAGGGGGGCCTGTTCCCGCTCTCGCCGCCGGCCGCCCGGCCGCCGACTGGCCCGATCGCCGGCCGACAGGGCTGGCTCGCCTCCGCCCGGACCGCGGTTCTCTACCGCCTCCTACTGTTCGCTACCGGAGCGGGCCCCCCAACCCGGCCGCCGAGCAACCCGTCGAGTGAGAGAAACCCGTACCCGCGATCACTGATGGCCTGGATGAGCTCGGGCAGCGCCGCCGCGTCCACGGTGGACGGATCGGCGGAGCTCGTCCGCCCGACGTGCATCAGCACGATGGCGCCGGGGACCAGGGCGTCGAGCACCCGCCCGACGACCCGCTCCGTCGTGATGCCTCCGCCGGCGCCCTTCCACCCCAAGGTGTCCACGGTCCAGCGGACGCAGGTGTATCCCTCGGCGTTCACATCGGCGACGCACTCCCGGTTCACCTCGCCGAAGGGGAAGCGGAACAGTCGCACCGGGGGCCGGCCGACCGCCCGTTCCACGGCCGCCGCGGCCGACCGCACCTCCTCCACCCGCTGTTCCCGGGTGAGGCCCGGGAAGGCGGGGTGGGTCATGGAGTGGTTGCCGACGGGGTACGCGCGGGCGATCCGGCGCGCGGCGTCGCCATGGACGGAGGCGAACCGCCCGGTCATGAAGAACGTGGCGGCGACTCCCCATGCCCCCAGCACCCCCAGCACCTCGTCGACACCTTGGTCCCCGCCCCCGCAGTCGAAGGTGAGGGCGACCTCCCGCTCCCGGGTGGGCACAACGGTCAAGTCCCGTCCGTCGAACACCCGCCCATCACCCCGAGCCACCCGGCCCCGCCCGAGAACCCCCACCCCGACCGCCCCCGAGACGACCGCCCCCGAGACGACCCGCAACAACGCCCGCCGCCCGACTTCCCCACCCAAGCGCCTGCCCTCCCGACAGAGTCCGCGAAAAGACCCACTCTGCCGCCTGGCCGCGACTCACCGGCCGCTCACCCTACCCCTGTGCACACGAAGTTGACGTCCCAAAGCCCGCGATGGCCGCCCGATGCGCAACTCGCGATACTGAGGAGCCGGGATGCCACGGAGGGGGAGACCGATGCGATCGGTGCTGGAGAACATAGCCATCGGCTTGGTGACGAGCGTCCTCGGAGGCGCCTTCGTATGGCTGTGGGAGCGGGCCAAACGGACGCGCGAGGTCAACAGAAGAGCCCGCTTCTTCGGCGTCCGACCCGGTCAGACGTGCCTCGTCGTGCTGGGCGACAAGTACAACGCCCCCAAGACGACCGCCTACCCCGACACCCGCGCGGCCGTAGAACTGGCCCTGCTGGCAGGTGAGCTGGGCTGCGAGGTCCTCGTCGAATCGGGCAACTTCCGCGGCGGCAACGGCGACCGCACCGAGTTCTGCGTAGGCGGCCCCTCAGGCGGCGCCAACCCCCGCACCGGAGGCCACCTCACGGCCCACCTCCCCGGGGTCACCCTCCACCCCTACGACACCGCGGACGCCGACTCGATCGCCATAGAAGTCGACGGCGAGAAGTACCTCTACGACCGCGGCAACCGCGAACACGTCCTGGTCGCCAAGTTCACCCCCACGGAGTCCACCAGCCCGGTCTTCCTCGTCTGCGGCCAAAGCGCCCTCTCCAACCTGGCCGCCATCCACTACCTCCGCCGAGAATTCGCAACAGTGACCAAGCGCATCCGGGCCGTGGATCGCTTCTGCATCCTCATCAGCGTCTCGGACATCAACACTTACGACCACCACCGCGCCACACTGGAACGCGACGTAACAACCGCCGCCTTCACCGTTTGAAGGCCCCACCCCGAAGGCCCACCGGTCAGCCGGCGCCTGTCGTGCTCATGGCATAGCCGGACCGCTCCCCAGCGCATACGAAAGGCCCCGTTCCGTGATCGGTCCGGGGTCTTCGCGCTGGTGCCCCCGGGCAGATTCGAACTGCCGACACCCGCTTTAGGAGAGCGGTGCTCTATCCCCTGAGCTACGGAGGCGCGGCCGTCCGTGGAGGGGCGGCCGAGGACAGGTTAGCGGATGGTAGGGGATCCGTGCTGGGCGGCGGGGGTGGGTGGTCAGCGGGGGGCGATGAGGAGGGTCTGGAGGATTCTGCCGCAGTTGCCCGAGGTGTCGTCCAGGCGGCCTTCGGCCAGACCCGAGCCGGCGGGGGTGGCGGCGGTCGACGAGGTCAGGCAGAGCCATTCGCCGACCGGGTCGCGGTGCAGGGCGAGGGTGATGTCGGTGTTGATCACCAGGCCGTTGACGTGGTCGAGTTCGAAGCCCACGGCCCAGTTGCTGTCGGCCAGGGTCAGGGCGCGGGTCAGCGGGGTGTCCTCCTCGCCCGCGACCAGCGGGATGCGCTGGCGGGCCCAGGCCACGCCGGGGCCGGGGGTGTCGAAGCCGCCGCCGGACGCGAAGCGCCACTCCATCGCCGAGACGTAACCGTCCGTGTACGCGCCCTTGAAGCCGTGCTCCGGCTGGGGCTGCGGCAGGGCGGGCGGGGGTGGGTCGTGGCGCAGGGCCGGGGTGTCCGGTGGGGCGGCCGCGGTGCGCCAGGCCCGGGCCAGCATGACCGGTCGGCCGTTCGCGGTGATCTCGCCTTCGAGGAGTTCCGTGCGGCGGCCGCCGCGGATCGTGCGGACGCGGACCAGCAGGTCGCCCACCGGTACCGGAGCCGGGATCTCCAGCGTCACGCGGGCCACCCGGAAGCCCTCCCGGGGTTCGTGCCGTTCCAGCGCCCGTCCCAGCAGGGCGGACGGCGGGCCCGCGTGCTGCGCCTCCGGGCTCCATGGGCCCGCGGTGGCGGGTGTGCTCTCGTAGCGGCCGTCCCCCGCGTCCCGGTAGAAGGACTCATCCGGTGCCATCGGCTTGGCTCTCCCCTCTGCCCCATTCCTGCGGCGATGTGCGTACGGTCTCAGGTGGCGTCCGGGTGGTGCGTGGCGGGGGGGGTGCCCCTATCTGTTTCGTCAACCCTGGCGGGGCTGGTTCGTAGGGGTTCGTGCTGGTTTTCGGGAACGTCCCGCGAAGCGGGATGTTCCCGGCGGCTCGGGTGCGGTGCGGGCAGGGCGGTGGCCGGCGTGGCGGGGGTGGCCGTGCCGGTGACGGGATGGAGCGGGCTGGAAGAGGCAGGGGGTGGGGTGGGTGTCAGGCAGCGAGGTCGAGGGCGCGGGGTTCGTAGAGGGTGCCGTTGCGGATCATCGCGTGGATGACGTTCACGCGTTGCCGGGCCAGGCGGAGGATCGCCTGGGTGTGAGTCTTGCCGCGGGTTCGCTGGCGGTCGTAGTAGATCCGCGAGGACGGGTCGCTCTTGCAGCCGGTCGCGGCGAACGCGGCCTGGAACAGGGCGCGTTTGAGGAGCCGGTTGCCGCGGTGGGGAGCGTGCTCGCCGCGGATGGAGGTGCCCGAGGACTTCGTTGCGGGGGCGAGTCCGGCGTAGGAGGCGAGGTGTCCGGCGGTGGGGAAGCCGGTGCCGTCACCGATCGCGACGATCACCGCGGCGGTGGTCCTGACGCCCATGCCGGGCAGGGACGTCAGGAGGTGGAAAAGAGGGAGGGCCTCCAGCAGGGCGGCGATCTCCTGCTCGGTGGCCTGTCGCTGGGTGTGGGCGGCGGCGAGCTGAGCGGCCAGGCCCGGAACGATCAGCGCGGACGCCTCGGTGCCGGGAACGACGAGAGTCTGCTCGGCCAGCGCGTCGGAGATCTCCCCGGCCAGCTGCTTCGCCTTGCGCGAGCCGTGCGCTTTGAGCAGGGCCTCGCAGCGGGCCCGGCCGAGTCTCTTCAGCTTCGCCGGGGAGCCGTGCCGGGCCAGGAGGGCTTGGACGTAGGGGTAGGCCAGGCGCGGGCCGAGCACGCGTTCCAGGGAGGGGTGGATCTGGGAGAGCAGGCCGCGCAGCCGGTTGGTGGTGCGGTTCACCTCGCCGGCCAGGTCGTTGTCGTAGCCGGTGAGCATGGTCAGCTCGGCCAGTACCTCGTCGTCACGGTCCACCGCGCGCAAGGTGTGCGGCATGGTCCGGGCGGTCTCGGCGATCACGAACGCGTCGCGGGCGTCTGTCTTGGCCTCACCGGGATGCAGGTCGGCGGCCCGCCGCATCGACAGTCCCGGCAGGTAGGCCACCCGGCACCCGCTCGCGCGGGCCACCGTCAGCGGCAGCGCGCCGATGTTGGCGACCTGGTCCACGATCACCAGGACGGTACCGAACTTCGCCACCAGCTTGGTGAACAGCTCCAGCAGTTTCGGCTCGGTGTTGGGCAGCCGCTTGTCGTGCACGGTCCTGCCGTCCCCGGTCCGGCCGTGGGCGTGGTGGAACTCCTTGCCCAGGTCCAGGCCGAGGAAGAGATCTGTCGCGGTCGTGTCGACCATGTGCGCGTGCCCCTCGCCACTCGTCTCCCCAACTCCCGGCCGTCCCTGCGGCACCACACGCCGGCAACCACGTTACGCAGACATGCCACCCGTGAAGCGGTCCGGCATTGCGCCGAACCAGAGTGGTCGTCAGGCCCCTCATCAGCGGTCAAGCGGTGCCCCGAAGCCCGGCGGCAACACCCCCCAGGTCATGTACTTCGACAGGGGGCACACAGCCATACCGAGCCCGGGGGCCAGGCGCCCCGTTGCGGGGCCACGGAAAAGGTAACGGGGCGGAATTCAGGCGTCCGGCATGGGTGGTGCGGTTAGTGGGACGGGGTTCTCAGCTCGGCCCTGGTTCCGTCCGGCAGTGTCAGGATGGCGGGGGCTCCCGGCGGGCCCTCGGGAGACCCGGCCGTTCCCGTCAGTTCCGCTACGTCCTCCGGTGACCGTGCCAGCAAGGCGAAGGCGATCGGTTCCGTATCCGCCGCGGTCGTCAGCAGCAGGTTGCCCACGATCGCCGCGCCCTCGGGAGCCTCCGCTTCCGCCTCCGTTTCCAGCGCCGTCCGGTAGAAGCGGACGGCCTCGTCCAGCCCGCCCTCGGGTACCGCGTGCCGGGCCAGCAGCCGTACGCCCGTGTCCGTCGCCTCGCGGACGGCGATCCCCGGGCGCGGGAGGGGGCGTTCGCCGGGCTGCGGGCGGTGTTCGACCAGCTCGGCGAGGGATCCGTCCGGGTAGCGGACCCGGGCCCGTGAACCCGGCTTGATCACCTCGACCGGCTCCAGCACCTCCGTCCCCGTCCGCTTCAGCAGCCGCAGCTGGCCGGCCAGGGACGGCACGATGAGCGAGTACGCCGTCCGCCGCTGCACGGGCGTGAAGGGGCGCTCGCTCGCGATCAGGAGCACGTTGCCCACGGCGGCCAGTTCCAGACCGCCGAAGTCCGGGATCGGCATGCGCAGGTCGGCGGGGGTGCCGAGGAGGCGCTCGTAGAACGCGATCCGGTCGTCCAGGTCCGCCAGGTCGATCAGCAGCCTCGCGAGGAGCCGGGGCCGGTCGAGGGAGGACGAGTCCGGGCGGGTGCGGAACCAGCGGTCCGCCGCCGGGGTCCGTGCCGTCACGCTTTCCGTGGTGCTGCTTTCCGGTTGTGCCTCGGCCCGCGTCAAGTTCCTTACTCCCACTCGTGGTTCGTTTGCACTCATTCCGACCACCACTCCCGGGCCCGCAGCCCCCACGCCGCGAACTCCTCGGCCGCCAGCTCGCGCAGCGACCGGGCGTCGCCGAAGTGGTCGGGGATCGCCGTCACGGTCACGGTCAGCCGTTCGCCGACGCGTACCGCGCACAACGACACCCGCAGACCCGCCCGTTCGGGTACCAGGCCGGGCACGTTCATCGTGCGCAGGGCCACGCCGTCGGCCCGCAGGCCCGCGAAACGGCGCACGCCGTCCGGCAGCGTGCCGAAGTTGGACGCGACGACGTCGGTCGCCTGGGCGCCGGGCGCCTTGAGCCGGTCGGCGTACCGGCGCGGCAGCAGGTGCCACAGCGGCTCGGGCACCAGCGTGGCGCTGTGCTCGCCCGTCCCGTCGAGCGCGGCCTTGGTGCTCCGGCGCGTCGGCCCCAGGTCCGTCCGGCGGACCGGGCCCGCCGGTACGGACAGCGGGACGACGACGAGGGCGTTGGCGCGCGCGTCGGCGGCCGTGCGCCGCAGGCTCACCGGGACGCCGACCCGGATCCCGGCGCGGTCGCCGAGCGGTACGCGGGCGCGGACGAGGTTGGCGGCGATCTCGACGAACAGGCTGTTGGCCGTGCCGCCGCGGGCCCGGGCCCGTTCCTCCCACTCCGCGGCGTCGAAGTCGAACACCGCGGTGGAGAAGAACCGCGGCTCGGACGCCGGCGGTTTCGGCGCCGGCCGCAGGGCCGCCGCCAGCTCCGCGCGGGCCCGCCGGTCCGGGAGCGTCCGTGCCGCCCAGCCCGCCGTCGCGGTCACGGCGCGGGTCACCTGCCGTACGGCGTCGGCGAGGTCGCCGTCGGCCGTCCCCGCGAGCGGTCCCCGGCGGCGGCCGGGCGGCGGCCCGTCCTCCGTGAGGGCCGTGAAGATCCCCATCCCGTCCGCGCGGAAGTGCGGAACCGTGAGCGACACGAGCGCGCCCCGGCCGTACGGCGCCGACGCCAGCCGCCAGAGGGCCCTCGAGCCCGCCGGGAGAGGGGCGCGAACCTGCTCGTCGATCCACTCCCACGCCGTGTCGTCGGTCAGAGGTGTCGAGTACGCGCGCGGGGGCTCCGCGTTGTGCGCGGGCACCCACGCACGGCGGGCGCCGGGGACGCGGGCCGCGACCGGGCGGCGGCTGAGCCGGCCCCGGTCCAGCCGCTCCCACTCCGCGCGCAGGGCCGCCGGCGGTACCGGCTCCGGGAGGCGCCACAGGACCTGCACGATCCGGGACGAGCCGAGGGCCCGCTCGGCGCGGTACAGCATCTCGTCGGTGGGGTTGAGCCGGGCGGACGGGGGAGGGGCGGTGGTACGACGGGTGGTGCGGGCCGTCCCGGCCGGGCGGGGCGGGCCCACCCGGAGATCGCCTGCTTGCACCTGACCGGCGTCCCCCCTCACGCGATCACCTCCCCGATCCGATCCGCCGCGTACCGCCCGGCCGCGGGCGCCTTCTTGAAGCCGCCGCCGTTCCAGCCGACCGCCGTGACCAGACCCCGCGGCTCCGGCCAGACCGTCACCGCGCCCTCGCCCTCCGGCGCCAGGGCGTCGAAGGCGGTGACGCCGCCGACGACGTCCGCGTCGCCGAGCGCGGGGCAGCGGTACCGCGCGACCTCGCGGACGCGCTTCGCCTCCGTGTCCGGCACGCCCTGGGTGATCACCGGCGGCACGTCGCACTCCCGGGACGGCACCCCGGCCAGCACGGCGGAGCCGTCGTCCCAGCGGCGCAGCCAGCCGCCGGTCGTGGTGTCGAGCACGGCCGGGAGCACGCCCGGGACGGGAACGCGCGGCGCGAAGACGCAGAAGCTCACGGACCGGGTGCGCAGCGGGAGTTCGACGCCCGCCGTACGGGCCAGGGCGGTGCTGCCGACCCCCGCGGCCAGCAGCACGGCCCCGGCCGCGACGAAGCCGTCGGTGGTGCGGACGCCGGTCACCCGGGCCCGCGCGGTGGTGATCTCCAGCGCCCGGGCGCGGAGCACGGTGACCGTGTCCGCGTCCCGGAGCATCGCCTCGGCCACGGCCCGCGCCGGCAGCCAGCCGGCGCGGGGTTCGTGGACGCCGATCATCCCCTCGGGCGGGGCCAGGCCGGGGAAGGCCGCGGCGATCTCCCGCGCGTCGAGGACCTCCGCCGGGAAGCCGGCGGCCCGTACCCGTTCGGCGCCCGCCGCGGCCCGCCCGGCGGCGTCCGCGGCGAACAGGGTGAGGCTGCCGTGCTCCCGGACGGCCGGCCAGCGGCCGTGGCCGCCCCGCCGCAGGTAGCGTCCGAGGCCCTCCGCCGCCCATTCCGAAGCGGCGGAGGGGGCGTCGACGCCGGCCGACGCCGGATCGAGCGCCCGGACCAGTCCGCCGGACGCGCCGGTGACGCCGCCCGCCACGCCGCGGTCGTCGATGACGATCACGGAGTGGCCCCGGGCGGTGAGGCGTTCGGCGGTGGCCAGGCCGATGACGCCGGCGCCGACCACGGCGACGTCGGCGGTGGCGTCCGTGGTGGCGCGTCCACCGGTGGCGGTGACGGGAGTCGTCACCGGAGGGCCTCGTCAACGACGAGGTCCCCGATGTCCCCGATGCCGTGGTCCGGGACGAGCGCGCCCGACCCCAGCACCCGGTCCGGCGTCCGGTCCGGCTGAAGCGCCCGGTCCGAACCCAGGACCCCGTCCGGCCCCAACACCCCCTCCGGCTCCGGCATCAGCGATTCCGCGATGTCCGTGGACCGCGCGGAGAGCACCGCCAGCGCCCCCGCGTCGCCCATGCCGTGGCTCGCCTCGCACAGCCCGTTGAGGTAGAGGCGCAGCGGCCGTGAGCCGTACGCGCGCCGGGCGACCGGGACCGAGTAGTCGCGGGCCACGGCGGGGATGCCCTCCTCGGTCAGCGCGAGCCGGTCGGCCACGTCCGCCAGCAGCGGGTGGTAGGGCTCGTCGTCGGGGCCGAGGCCGAAGTCCCGGAAGCCCGTCGCCAGGACGACGACGTCGGCGTCGTACACGCTGCGCGTGTCGTTGTTGACGTCGCGGACGACGAGCCGGTGCACGCCGCCGCTTCCGTGCGGGGCCACCTCGGACACCTCGGAGAACGGCATCAGCCGCAGCCGGTCGGAGCCCTTCAGCGCGTACTCGTGCTGGACGGTCGCCAGCCGGTCGATGACGTCCTGGTCGCACGCCGCGTAGTTGATCGACCGCAGCTCCGCGCGGATCCGCCGCTTGGTCTCGGCGGGGAGCGGATAGAAGTAGTCGATGAACTCCGGCAGGAAGACGCGGCGGCTGTACGGGCTGGTGTCCTTCAGCCGGAAGCCGATGCCCCGCTGGACGGACACCACCTGCGCGACGTCGTCCCGGCCGAGCAGGTCGAGGACGATCTCGATGGCGCTCTGGCTGCCGCCGACGACCGCGACCCGCAGGGCGCGCCCGCGCAGCCGGCGGAGCGAACTCAGGTAGCGGGTGGCGTGGAAGACCGTCGGCCCCAGGCTCCGGCGGAACACCGGGGGGATCCGCGGTGAGCGGCCGGTGCCGATGACGACCGTCTCGCCCAGGTACTCCCGGCCGTCGTCGGTCTCCAGCCGGAACACCTCGCCGTCCGCCGTGTCGGCCACGGTCAGCCGGGTCGCCGACCGCCCGTAGTCGACCGCGTCGCGGAAGGAGTCGGCGACCCAGCGCAGGTAGCCGGCGTACTCGCGGCGCAGCGGGAACTTGGCGTTCAGGTGCAGGTAGTCGGTCAACCGGCCCTGTGAGGCGAGGTAGTTGACGAAGGTGTAGGCGCTGCCGGTGTTGCGCGGCATGGTCAGGTCGCGGAACGGGTTGTTCTGGATGTCCGCGCCGTCGATCAGCTGCTCGTCCTGCCACTGGAAGTCCGCGGCCCGTTCGACGAACCGGGACCGGCCGGTGTAGCCGAGTTCCTCCAGGGTCACGGCGAGGGACAGGTTGGCCGGGCCGAAACCGATGCCCAGCACCGAATGGATCTCGTGCTCCGTCATGGCTCGTACCTTCTGGTCAGGTCGTACGTAACGCGCCGGCGAGGCGCCGTGCGGAGAGGGGGAAGCGGCGCGCGCGGCTCATACCGTGACCGTCTCGAGGATCTTGTTGCTCTCGTCCACGTGCACGACGCGCGGCTTGTGCTCGGCCACCTCTTCGTCGGTGAGCTGGCCGTAGGCGATGATGATCACCTTGTCGGCGGGCTGCACCAGGCGGGCGGCGGCGCCGTTGACGATGACCTCGTTGGCACCCGGGGCGCCCAGGATGGTGTACGTCTCGAAGCGCGCGCCGTTGTTGATGTTGACGACGTGGACCAGCTCGTGGACGCCGATGTCGGCGGCGTCGAGCAGCTCCGGCGAGATGGTGATCGAACCGACGTAGTTGAGGTTGCTGTCGGTGATGGTGGCGCGGTGGATCTTCGAACGCATGAAGGTGCGCAGCATGATGACGTTCTCCTTGGTGAGTGAGGTGGTGAAGTCGAGCGCTTCTTAAGGAGGTCGAACGATGTGTGCGGAGGCGGTGCCAGGGGACGCGCGGGCCGTCGTCACACGGACAGCGCGCGGAACTCCCCGGCCGGCGGCTCGGCGGCGTCCCGCAGCAGCGGGATGCCGGTGGCGTCGGCGCCGAACGCCGCGGCCACGGCCCCGGCCAGGTCGGGGGTGACCGGCCAGGCGAGCGTGCGCAGCGTCCACAGGAACAGGAGGGCGCCGGAGACGTCGCTCGCGTCGTCGGCCCGGACCTGCCCGGCCCGCAGGGCCAGGACCTCCAGGTGGAGGGCGAGCGCCTCGGCGGCCTTGCGGATGCTGAAGGTCTCCAGGGTGTACGCGGCCTCGAACCGCCGCCGGGACGCCTCGATGGCGGCGGCCCACCAGGCGGACGGCGGGGCGTCGACGCTCCGGCCGGCCAGCTTCTCGCCGAGCGTCCGCGCGATGGTGGCGAGCGGGGTGTCGAAGCGGGCGCTGAGCGTGCCCTCGGCCACCTGCTCGGTGAACTCGGACTGCTGGAGCTCCGGGCTGGTCAGTGCCAGGACGAAGCGGGCGCGGTCCCGGCCGGCCTTCTCCAGGTACTCGCCCGCCCACAGCACGTCGCCCTTGCTGGTGGAGAACTTGCGTCCCTCCAGCAGGTAGTACTGGTTGGTGAGGGTGCGGGTGACGGGGAGCTCGACGGGGAGCCCGTGCCGGACCGCCAGCAGCTTGAGCGCGACGTAGACGAAGGCGTTGTAGAAGCCGTTGTCGATCCCGATGAACTGGACGAACTCGTCGCAGCCGGCCCGGCCGCGCTCGCGGACGCGCTGCGGCCAGTGGAGGTGGCCGACGTAGATCTCCGGCCAGGCGTTGATCGCCTGCGGGGGCGCGTCCGGACCGTCCCAGTCCACCTGGATGCCCCAGGTGGAGGGGTAGGTGATGGGGATGTACGGCAGCCGTCCGGCGAGCGTCAGGTCGACGACCTTCTGGAGGTCGGGCCGGAGCGGGACGTCGGAGACCCGGTACCAGTGGGTGAGGAGGGAGCGGTAGCGCTCCAGGTCGAGTACCCAGATGGAGACCGGGCGGGTCGGCAGCGCGGTCTCGGCGTCGCTCGCGAGCAGGGCGCCCGGCAGGTTGTACAGGCCGCAGGCCTCGCAGACGCCCGCCCGGGCGTGGGCCAGGCAGGTCGGGCAGCGGCCGGTGACGAACGCCTCGGCGCGGTACTCGTCCGCCTCGGCGTCGTACGGGAGGTGCACCTCGCGCCGGTCGAAGGCGCCGTGCTTCCACAGGTGGGTGAAGAAGTCGCGGACGAACGTCGTGTAGCGCTCGTCGGGCCGTTCGTAGAGGTCGACCTCGACACCCGCGAGCTCCAGGGACCGCCGGGTGCTGTCCAGGGCCTGCCGGATCAGTTCCTCGGGGGTCACGCCCACCCGCTGGGCGGTGGTGACCACGTAGGTCTGGTTGTCGTCGGTGCTGCACGCGTACACCACGTCGTTGCCCAGGATCTTCTGGGAGCGCGCGCAGACGTCGCTGCCCAGCACCGGGCCGGCGAGGTGGCCGAGGTGTAAGTCCCCGTTGGGCGTGGGCGGGGAGAAGCTGACGTTGACGCGGCGCACGGCGCCGTCCGCTCGCTCAGCCACGGGCCGGCTCCTGAGTCTGGGCCTGGGCCTGGGGCTCGGGGGTGGGCTGCCCGGTGGGCTGCGGCCAGTAGATGCTGACGAAGGTGAGCAGGGTGTCGTCGCTGGTGTTGGTGACGACGTGGTCGTTGCCGTGCGGGATGTAGATCACGTCGCCCACGGTGACGTCGCGCTGCTCGTCGCCCACCCGGACCGTGCCGGAGCCGCCCGTGAAGATGAACGTCTCGTCCGTGGCGTGCTGGTGCTTGGTGCTGGACTCGTGCGGGTGGACGCTGCACAGGGTGCTGTTCCACGGCGGCACGACGACGCCGTCCCACGGGTAGAGCTGGCGGACGTCGATGTTGTTCTTGCGCACATAGCCGTCCTCGGCCGTGGTGCGTACGTACATGATGGGGAATCCCTTTCCTGGTGGCGGGCCGCCCTGGTGTGCGCGGGCGGCGACGGGCGCGCCGGAATGCCGAGGGATGCCGTCCGGGGTGCTGCCGGCAAAGGGGCGCCGGAAAGCACCGGGAAAGCCTGGGGGAGGCTCCGGTGAAATCCTCGGTAATCCGTGGTGGCGCAGGCTGGGTAAGCCGCGGATAAACTCCGCGGTATAGCGGTGTATCCGGGAAGAGGGTGTGGGTGGGAGTGTCGCCGTCGAGGCGGCCGGTGGCCGTCGATCGGGAATCCGGTGGCGGGCAGCAGAAAGCGCACTTCGCCGGAGCCGGTGAAAGGTGGGGGTGGGGTGATGGTGAGGTGGGGCCGGGCGGCGTCGTCGCGGTGCCATGCGATGCGCGATGGCGTGCGGACGGTCTCCCGGGAGCCGGGAGGCCCTGCCGAACGGGGATGCCCTACGGAACGGGTGCCCTACGGAACCGGGCGGCCGTCCGCCCGTCGGGCGGCGCTCGCGGCGTGGCCGCGGCCATGATCGCCGCGCTGCTGCTCGTCGCCGCGGTCGCTACCGCGCGTCGGACGCCGAAGTGGGGCAGGACGGGCGGCGGCAAGCCGTCGGCCCTGCCGGCCGAGGTCGCGTCGTGTCAGGCCTCAATAATCAATCCCCCCGTAGCTGGCACGGTTCCCGGCTTCCCGGCGTGAAAGCCGGAGAGCCGTCCACCGCGTCCGTCCGCGTGTGAACTTCTGTCCTGAGGACGATCCCAATCCTCCATGAAGGCGCTTGAAGGGTCAACCCTGAACAGGCGTTAACGTCCGCATATTTGGAATTCACCGGCGTCACCTGCGGGAATGCTGGTTGGAATTCTGCATTCCGGTATCCGGTGTGTAAGGAAACTATGTAAACGTGGTGCGCGCCACACGGAAGCGGAGCGTATGGATATCGGCCACCGTGGCGCACGGCCGGGGGTGCGTTCCGGTGTGGATGAAAGGCCCCCGGAAACTCCTGTGCCCGCCGGGTGGCGGGCACAGGAGCCGGGGGTCGGAAGGCCGGGTCGGCGGGACGGGGGCGACGGGGGTTCGCGTTCCCGTCCGGCGCCGGCCCGGCCGGCTGGAGGGGGTGGGTCCGGATTCATGCGGATCGGAACAGGCTGAATCCGATCGCATCTGACCGGACTGGGACCGGAATCGATCGGGTCAGGCCGGGCTGTCCTCCGGCTGCGGTGCGACGGGCGTCGGGCCGGCCGGGGTGGACGAAGCGGCAGAAGAAGCGGCCGAAGTAGCCGGGGCGGTAGGGGATTCCGGGGCAACCGGGGCGCTCGTGACGGGGACCGACGCCACGGCCTCCGTCCCAACCGGCGCCTCACCAGCCGCAGTTGCCCCGACGCCGGCGGCGGCCGTCGCCACCCCGCGCCCACCCCCACGCGCCGCCCGCAGCGTGACGTACACCAGCGTCAGCACCGCCAACCCGGCGGCGCAGCACAGCAGTACGCTCGCCCGGACGGAGTCCTGCAGCGCCGCCAGGACGAACGGCGCGGCGAAACCGATGTACGAGAGCGCCTGGTAGACGGCGGTCAGCCCGGCCAGGTCCTTCGGACCGGCCATGCGCTGCACCTCCAGCAGCCCGCACACCTGGCAGCACCCGTACCCCGCGCCGAGCACCAGCGCCGCCAGCACCACCAGTGCCGGCTGGAGCGTCTCCGCGGCGGCGGCCGAGACCAGCAGGCCGGCCACCACGATCGCCATCGAGGACGCGATCAGCCGCGGCCGCCGCGGATCGTCCATCCGGCGCGCCAGCGGCTGCACCAGGATGCCCGCGAAGCCGGTCAGGGCGGTGACGACGGCGCCGAAGACGAGCGCGTTGCCGCCGACGCGGTCCTTCACCAGGCCGGGCAGGTAGGCCAGGGCGACCGAAGCGGAGCCGAACACCCAGGGGGCCAGCGGCGCCACGACGTTGCGGAACCGCGGTTCGCGCACGGCGGGCACCCGCACCTGCCGCCACACGCTGCCCTCCCGCGAGCCGCCGCAGGTCTCGGGCGCGCCCCAGACCAGCGGGATGGAGACCAGGGCCAGGGCCAGGTGCGGCAGGTAGGCGACGGTCATGGGCGACGGCGCCCACTGGGCGAGCAGGCCCGCCACCAGGGGGCCCACGGCGAAGCCGGTGGTCATGGTGATCGTCGCCCGGCGCGGGCCCGGGTTGGCCTCCCGGGTGGAGCCCGCGAGGGACAGCTCCTTGATCCAGACGGTGCCGGAGCTGAACGCGGCACCGCTGGCGACGCCGGAGACCAGCCGGCCGGCGAACAGCAGTTCCTCCTGCGAACCGCCCGCGATCAGCAGCAGGCTGGCCAGCACCGAGACGAACAGCGCCGGCAGCATCAGCCGGCGGCGGCCGTACCGGTCCGACACGGGGCCGCCGAGCAGCAGCCCGGGGACCAGGCCGATGGCGTACAGCCCGAACGTGGCCTGCACCGTGGCGGCCGACAGGCCCAACTCCGAGCGGTACAGCAGCAGCAGCGGCGCGAACTGGTTGGCTCCCCAGCCCACCGCCGCCACCGCGACGCCGGCCCGCAGCCACGCCCGGCCGCCGATGCCGGCGGACGGCCCGGACACCGCCGCCGGGGCCGCGCGATTGGTCAACGCATGCTTGGTCATGCCCCCATGCTGGCGGCGCGCCGCCTCCGCCACGAGTGTCCGGAACGACGAGGGGCGTACAGTTACGGACATGGCTTCTGTCGCGTTGGCCGTCACCGACGGCATGCCGTTACTGGAACTCGCCGCCGCCTGCGCCATCTTCGGAACGGACCGGCCGGACCTCGTCGACTCCTGGTACGACTTCACCGTCTGCGCCCCGGCGGGCGCCCAGGTCGGGGGCTGGCTCCAGGCCGACACCCCGCACGGGCTCGACGAACTGGCGGCGGCCGACACCGTCATCGTCCCGGCCTGCCAGGACGTCGACCAGCCGCAGCCCGCCGACCTGATCGAGGCCGTCCGGGCCGCGCACGACGCGGGCGCCCGGGTGGCGTCCATCTGCACCGGGGCGTTCACCCTGGCCGCCGCCGGACTGCTCGACGGGCGCCGCGCCACCACGCACTGGCTGCACGCCGACGCGCTGGCGCGGCGCCATCCCAAGGTCGAGGTCGACCCGCGGGTGCTCTACATCGACGAGGGCTCGGTCCTCACCTCGGCCGGCCGGGCCGCCGGCATCGACCTCTGCCTGCACATGGTCCGCACCGACCACGGCACCGCGATCGCCAACGCCGTGGCGCGGAGGCTCGTCGTCGCGCCGCACCGCTCCGGCGGGCAGGCCCAGTTCATCACCGCCCCCGTACCGCCGGAGAACGGCAACCGCCTCACCGACGTGCTGGCCTGGGCGCTGGAGGAGCTGCACCGGCCGCTGACCGTCACCGACCTGGCCCGCCGGGCCCATATGAGCCCGCGCAACCTCGGCCGGCACTTCGCCGCCGTCACCGGCACCACGCCCCTCCAGTGGCTGCTGACCCAACGGCTGCACCGGGCGCAGGAGCTCCTGGAGCGCACCGACGACAGCGTCGACCGGATCGCCGCCCAGGTAGGGATGGGCAGCGGGGCGACGCTGCGCCGGCACTTCAACCGCGCGTTCGGCGTGCCCCCGGACACCTACCGGCGGACCTTCCGGGTGGACGGGCGCGGGGAGCGGGCCGCGGCCCAGGAGGCCACCGCGACCCCGCTGGCCTCCTGAAAGGCGCCCGAAGGCATGCGGCCGCGTCCGTCCGCCGTCAGCGCGGCAGTTCGATCTGGTAGCGGATGAAGCCCTTGTAGTCGGCCACCCGGTCGTACAGCCCGCGGGCCGTGGTGTTCGTCTCGTGGGTGCTCCAGTACACGCGCGAACAGCCGCGCTCCTTCGCCCAGTCGACGACGGCGGCGATCAGCGCCTCGCCCACGCCCTGCCGGCGCGCGGACGGGTCGGTGAACAGGTCCTGGAGGTAACAGACCTGTGGACCGGAGGTGTTGGGGTGGATGAAGAAGTGGGTGATCCCCACGAGCCGGCCGTCCACCCGCGCGCCGAGCGCGTGCAGCGTCGTGTCCTCCTGGAAGGCCGCCCAGGCCGTGTCGTACATCTCCTGCGGCTCGTCGCGCTCGTAGAAGTCGATGTACGCCCGGAACAGCGCCTCCCATTCCTCTCTGTCGGACGGCGCGAGCTTGCCGATGTCCACCATGCGATACCTCCGGAGCTTCGGGATGACGTCGATCACGATCCAACGGCGGGCCCGTCCACGGTAGGGGTTGTGATCGGCTTCATACGGCGCGTGCCGCACGGCGCCGCGCCGGGCGCGTGCGCGGAAGGCGTGGGACGGAGGCGGGCGCACCGATAGCGTGTCCGGGCGGATCGAACCGGTTCGTGTCGGGGAGGGCGGGGAGGGGCTGTGGACCTGGCGATCAGTGTGGAGGCCGTGCTCGGGGCGCTGGAGACGGCCGCGTCCGGGACGCTGGGCGGGGCCGCGGGGGAGATGGGCCGCCGGGCCGCCGAGGGCCTGACGCGGCTGCTCGGCCGCGGACGGCGGGCCGGGGAGGACGGCGACGGGGGCGGGCCGCCGGTCGGCGAGGACGAGCTGCGGCGGTTCGCCGAGGCCCTGCACGCCCGCGCGCGGACCGACCCCGGCTTCGCCCGGGAACTGCTCGCCTGGATGCGGGAGGCGGGAGGGCCGCGCCTCGGGACCGGGCTCCGGGGCGTGCCGCGGGTGCTGCCGGCCGCCAGCGGGGTGTTCACCGACCGGGAGCCGGTGCTCGCCGCGCTGGAGGAACTGCTCGACGGCGAAGAACCCCCGGCGGCGCACGTCGCCGTACTCACCGGACAGGGCGGCATCGGGAAGACCGCCACCGCCGTGCACTGCGCCCACCGGCTCAAGGACCGCTTCCCGGACGGGCAGTTGTTCGTCCGGCTGGGCGGCCCGGCGGCCGCGTCCGCCGCCCGGCCCGCGGAGGCGCTGTCCGTGCTCCTGGGAGACCTCGGGGTGGCGGCGGGCCGCGTCCCCGCCGACCCGCGCCGGCAGGAGAACCTCTACCGGGACCTCACCGCCGACCGCCGGCTGCTCGTCCTCCTCGACGACGCGTCCAGCGAGGCCCAGGTCAGACCGCTGATCCCGGCCACGCCCGGCTCGTTGGTGATCGTTACCAGCCGCTACCGGCTGGCCGGCCTCGCCGGTGACCCGGGGGCGCGCTTCCTCACCCTGGACCCCCTGCCGGAGGCCGACGCCGTCCTGCTGCTGGAGCGGGTGGCGGCGACGAGCGGACGGCGGAGCGAGGCGCGCGACGCGGCGCGCATGGCGGCGGTCGCGCGGGGGTGCGGCAGGGTGCCCCTGGCGCTCTGCGAGACGGGAGCGCTGGTCGCCTCCCGCGCGCACCTCAGCTGGGAGACCGTGGAACGGCGGCTCGCCGGACCCGTTCCGGGGAACCCTGAGGGGATGGACGACAGGAACGGGACGGACGCCGTCCGCCGCGCCCACGACCTGGCCTACCGCGAGCTGAGCGCCGAAGCAGCCCGGCTCTACCGGCTGTTGGGCCACTGGCCGGGGCCGGAGACCGGCGTGGCGGCCGCCGCGCGGGTGGCCGACACCACCGAGGGCGCGGCCCGCGTCCTGCTGGAGGAACTGGCGGGCGTCCACCTCCTCCAGGAGGTCGGGGAGGAGCGGTACCGCTTCCACGACCTCGTCCGCGCGGACGCCGAGCGGCGGGCCCGCGCGGAGGACGATCCCGCCGAGCTCGCCGCCTCCGTCCGGCGCGCGGCCGTCTGGTACCTGCGGTTCGCCGCCGCGGCCGACCACCGGGTGATGCCCGGCCGCTGGCACCTGGGCCCCGCCTACCAGGGCCTGACGCTTCCCGCCGACCGCGATCCGCACGACGGCCGGGCCGCCCTCGCCGCACTGCGCCGCGAGCGCGCGAACCTCGCGGCGGCCGTACGCGCCGCCGAGACGTGCCATTTCGACGACCTGGTCTGGCAGTTGTGCGAGGCCACCTGGGCGCTGCACCTGCGCCTCGGCTTCCACGACCAGTGGATCGACACCCACCGGCGCGGCGTGGCCGCCGCCCGCCGCCAGGCCCAGGAGCTCGGCGACGCACGGGCGGTGGGGCGCATGCAGGCCCAACTCGCCTTCGCGTACATGGGCCGGGGCCGGTGGGACGAGGCCGAGACGGCGCTGCACGAGGCCACCGACGCCGACCGGGCCGCCGGCCACCTCCGGGGCCAGGCCACCGCCGTCGAATCGCTGGGCCTGCTGCGCCTGCGGCAACGGCGGTGGCAGGAGGCGCGGGACTGCTTCACGACGGCCCAGGGGCTCCTGCGAAGCATCGGGGCCGGAGAGGCGGGTGCGACGGACGTCCCCCGCGGGCTGGCCCTCCTGGAGGACCACATCGGCCGCGCCCTGCGCGGCGCGGGACGGTACGCGGAGGCCGTTCGCACGCTGTACACGGCCCTGGCCCTCTTCCGGGCCCTGCCCGACCGCGACCTCTACAACGAGGGCCGCGTCTATATGAACCTCGGCGAAACCCACCTCGCCGCCGCCGACCCCGCCGCCGCCCGCCTCTGCCTCGACGAGGCCCTGGCCGTCATGGAGAGCGAAGGCGCCGAACTCCAGGAGGCGGACGCGGCCGAACTACGGGCCCGCTGCGCGGAGGACGAGGAGCGCAGGGTGTCGTTCCTGCGGCGGGCGGAGGAGTTGTACGAGCGGGGTGGGGATGCGGTGGGGTTGGCGCGGGTGCGGGAGGGGTTGGGCGGGGGGTGAGCCCCGGTCCCGCCCCTTCGCCGTTTCCTGGGGCTGCGCCCCAGACCCCCTTGTCGCGGCTTCGCCGCTCGTCCTCAAGCGCCGGACAGGCCGGATAGTGCGCCCGGGCGCCCCCTCTGGCCCGTCCGGCGCTTGAGGACAACCGCGCGGAGCGCGGTTTCGGGGGTGCGGGGGCGGAGCCCCTGCAAGAAACGGTGAATGGGGGTGCCCCCTCTGGGGGAGGGCCCGGGGCACCCTCACCGCGAAGCGACCACCCGCTCCACCACCACACGATGCCGCACCGCCCCCGTGACGACCGTCAGCTCCCCCGGCACACCATGACCATCCCCCAACCACGCGTACAACCCCGACGCATACGCGGCCGGATCACAAAGATCGACCCGCCCGTCCCCGCCGGGTACGGCGGCCAGCCGCAGCACCTCACCCCCGCGCGTCCGCACGATCCCGCGGTCGACCCCGGTGAGGTACGCGGCGAGCCCGCACCGCGGATACCGCGAGGCGACCTCGTCGGCCCAGGCACCGGGCGGCCCGAGCCGCGGGTCGTCCGGATCGCCGCCCCGGAGGATGACATCGGCGTTCTCCAGCAGGGACGCGTCGGACGTGTCCTCGTGCACCACCGTATGCGCGGCGTCCGCCTCCGCGTCCTCCGGCTCGTACGCGGGATCGGTGTACCGGGCGACGGCCACCTCGGGCGGGTCGAGGCGCAGGACCCGCGTGAGGACGCGGACGGGCGCGGTCCGCACGGCGGGCTGGTGCGCGGGGAGGGGCAGCCGGCCGAGGAGCGCCGGGCGGCCGGCCGGCTCGGGAAGGTCCATCATCCGGTAGAGAACGTTCCGCAGCAGTGCGGCCGAACGCCCCGGCGCCGAGCTCGTCAGCTCCGCCAGAGCGGCGTACGCGCGCGGGTCGTGGGACTCGATCACCTCCGGTATCCGGTGCCGCAGGTCGTCCGACGCCCGCAGGCGCGGCGCGGCCCGCCCGAGCGCGGCCACCGGCGACTCGGGATCGAGGTCGGCTTCGGGGAAGGAGCCGAGGAGAACCGGCCGTCCGATGGCCGCGGCGTAGTACGTGACGCTGCCGTGGTCGCCGATGACGCAGTCGGCGGCGATCAGGGCCTGCCGCCAGTCCTCCAGCGGGTCGACCGGCGTCAGGCCCGCCCGCCGGGCCCGCTCCAGCCAGGCGCGGACCTGGCCGGGCCCGTGCCCGTACCAGATGTTGGGGTGCAGGACGGCGACCGTCCGGTACTCGTCCGCGGGCAGCTCGGAGGTCAGCCGGGTCAGGAGCCAGGACAGCCGGTCCTCCGCGCCGTCACCGAACAGCGCGCGCGGCGCCCAGGTGGAGTTGAGGACGACGAGCCGCTGACCGGGTGCGACGCCGAACGCGCGGCGGAAGCGGTCGCGGTGGGGGAGCGCTTCGAGGATGCGGTCGTAGCAGGGGTCACCCGCGAGGACGGCCGTGGGGGCGGCCTCGGGGCAGGCGGCGCGCAGGCGCCGGAGCTGCTCGGGGTGGGAGAGGACGGTCGCCGCCGCGAGGGGACGTCCTTGGTGGAGCAGCCACTCGGGGCCGAGGCCGAAGACGGGCGCGACCGCCGCCGGAGCGGCGAGAGCGACGGCTCTCGGCTCCCGGCTCCCGGCTCCCGGCTCCCGGCTCCCGGCTCCCGGCTCCCGGCTCCCGGCTCCCGGCTCCCGGCTCCCGGCTCCCGGCTCCCGGCTCCCGGCTCCCGGTGCGGCCAGCCTCTTATTGTAGCCAACCCCATGCGAGAGAACCACCAACTTCCCCTCGAATGCCTCCAGTTCACCCCCGTAACTCGCCGAGATCACCACATCGAAGCCCCGCGCCTCCTCCTTCGCCTGCTCCCACGGCAGCACCGGCAGCCCCACCCCGGCCAGCAGCTCCGGTACTCCCGCGAGAAACGGCGACGACCCGGTGCACGTGACCGCCATCTGCACCCGCAGGTCCCCGTCGAACAGCGGCTTCACATCGAGCAGCCGTGTCGCGGACGTGACGTTGTGGACGACGAACAGCACCCGCTTCACCCGGCCGCGGGTCACCCACCGCGCGGCGTCCGCGCCCACCGGCACCCGCACCCGGCCCGGTGTCCCCACCCGCACCCGTCCCGGCACGTGCTCCCGCACGTCGTCCCGCACCCCCGACCCCCCTCGTCACTCCCGGCGCCGGTGGCAACTGCCCACCGCCTTCCCCGCCACGTTACTGCCGCCCCGTTCGTAGGCGGGCGATCCCCGCGGTCTCCCGGGGATCAGCGCCGCGAACGCGTCACCCGCACCCGCCACTTGCCGTGTGCGTCGCGGCCGAGGACGTCGATGGTGACGCCGTCGATCGTGCAGTGGCCACCGGCCGGGTAGGGAGCGTCGCTCAGGCTCGCCGTGACGTTGGGGTCGGTGGTGTAGCAGCCGCGGCCCTGCGGGGTGGCGTCGGCGGCGCGGATCGGTCCGGTGCCCGAGGGGCGGTCGGTGGCGACGGTGGTCACGAGGACGCCGGGGCGGCAGACCGCGTGGTCGAGGGGGCCGCGGACGCGGGCCTCCAGGGTGACGGCGCGCCGACGGGAGAGGGGGACGACGATCAGCTTGGTGCCGCCGGGGGTCGCGGTGGGGGTGAGGGTGAAGGTGCGGCTGCCGGCGACGGTGACGCACTGCACCTGCCGTGGCGCCAGCCAGCCCAGCTTCCACTTGTGCCAGGCGAGGAAGTCGTTGGACGGCCCCCAGTCCTCGTCCATCGGGTCCCAGTGCCCGACGGGGGAGACGACGCGGTCGCCGCGCCCGGTGGCGTAGAGGTCGGGGAGGCCGAAGCTGTGGGCGTTCTCGTGGACCAGCACGCGGTACGGGCTGTCGCCCGTCTGCCGGCTCCATATGAAGGAGATGTTCTTCAGGGCGGCGCCGTGGCGGGTCCGCAGCCCCGTCGGGGCCCCCGCGAAGGTCACCGAGCGGACGTCCTCGGTGGCCGGCGGCCCGGCGTCCGGGCTGGCCAGGACGTTGACCAGGTCGTAGCGGCGCAGGTCCACCGTGCCGTCGATCGCGGCGACGATCTCCTTGGCGAGCCCGTGGTAGCCGCTGTCGCTGCGGGTGTCGAACGGCGTGCCGCGCCGGATGCCGTACGCGGCGTACGGGCGCGACATGCGGATCCAGCGCAGCAGCGGCGTGGAGCGGTAGTCGAGGCGCCCGTAGGAGCTGGCCCGGTAGTAGTCGGGGACGGCCGGGAAGAACTCGGCGTACCGCTCGCGCGGGCTGCCCCTGCCCGGGGCGTCGGGGAAGTCGATGAAGAGGGTGATCGCCCGTACGGTCCCCCGGGAGCGGGCGTAGCCGCGCGGGGTGCGGGCGCTCTCCGAGACCGAGCGGGTGCCCGAGCGCAGGGCGCAGGGACCGGACGGGGGGCGGCCGGTGGGATCCGGTCCGGCGGCGGGTACCGCCGCCGGCTCGTGGGCGCCCGCCCGGCCCGCCACCGGTGCGGTGAGGGCGAACAGCGCGGCCGCCACCACGGGGATGGCCAGGGTTTTCATGCCTGTCACCTCCTGCCGGGGTGACTAACACCTTGGGTGGTCGTACGTCCGTGCGCTTCCGGGGGTACGGCAAGCGGGGGATGCCGGCCGCTTCAAACGTGACGCACGCCACGTCGGAGATCTCGGCGGAGGGGAAATATCCGGGGAGCCTCTCCCCGTTTAAGCTCTCGTCCCCGCGCAAACGGGGAAGCCTTCCCCGTTTCCCGCAGGACGGAGACCGGCGACAGAAGAGAGAGGAGACCCGTCGTGACCACACCCCAGCCGCGGCTGCGCGCCGATGCCCAGCGCAACAGGGAGCGCATCATCGCCGCCGCGCGCGAAGCGCTGGTCGAGCACGGGGCCGAGTTCTCCTTCGACAAAATCGCTCGACGCGTCGGGGTCGGCAATGCGACGCTGTACCGTCACTTCGCGGACCGCCGCGAGTTGATCCACCATGTCACCCTCTCGGTGATGGACCGCATCGCGGACCGCGCCGAGACAGCACGAGCCGAGGAGCCCGATGCTTTCCGTGCGCTGAGGCGGTTCGTCCACGCCGCGGCAGACGAACGGGTGGGCGCGCTGTGCCCGTTGCTCGACTCCGATGTGGATCACGGCCATCCGGATCTCGTCGAGGCGCGCGACCGGCTCGACCGGAACATCCGGGAGTTGATGGCCGCCGCCCGCGCGGCGGGGCAGTTGCGTTCCGACATCGACGTCGGTGACCTCATGGTGGCGCTCACCCAACTGACCAGACCGCTGCCGGGCAAGGGCTGTCTGGACTTCGACCGGTTCGTCCACCGGCACCTCCAGCTGTTCCTGGACGGCCTGATGACCCCGGCCCGTTCCGAACTGCCCGGTTCGGCGGCGACCCTCGACGAACTGCGCCACAACCGGCGGTAGGTCCGGCCCCGTTGTCAGACCCACCTGCCATAGTCCGACCTGTACGTCCTCCACACCGTCCGCCCCGACCTATCGTTCGACCCGTCCGACCCCACCGGTTCCTCTCTTCTCCCCCCAACGGTCCGAGTCCTTCGCACCATTCGCTTCATCGGCCGTGCCGGCCGCGCCGGGCGCGTAACGCGCGTCACGTCACATCCGCCCTCGGTGCTCCGTCATCCCTTCGGTTCTCGTTCACCTCTCGCATCACTAGGCAGGCCCTTCCATGCCCGACACCACCACCCCGGATCCCCGGCGCTGGAAAGCGCTGATCTTCATCGCCCTGGCCCAGCTGATGGTCGTCCTCGACGCGACCATCGTGAACATCGCGCTGCCGTCCGCCCAGGCCGACCTCGGCATCTCGGACGGCAACCGGCAGTGGGTCATCACCGCCTACGCCCTCGCGTTCGGCGGACTGCTCCTCTTCGGCGGCCGAATAGCCGACCTGTGGGGCCGTAAGCAGACCTTCGTCACCGGCCTCATCGGCTTCGCCGCGGCCTCCGCGCTCGGTGGCATGGCCGTCAACACCGGCATGCTGCTGGCCTCCCGCGCCCTCCAGGGCGTCTTCGGCGCGCTGCTCGCGCCGTCTGCGCTGTCGCTGCTCGCGGTCAGCTTCACCGAGGCGAAGGAGCGCGCCAAGGCGTTCGGCATCTTCGGTGCCATCGCCGGTGGCGGCGGCGCCGTCGGCCTGCTGCTCGGCGGCGTGTTCACCGAATACCTCAACTGGCGCTGGACGTTCTTCGTGAACATCCCCTTCGCCGCCGTGGCCGCCGCCGGTGCCATCGCCGTCATCCACGAGCCCGAGGGCAGCCGCAACCCGTCGAAGCTCGACATCCCCGGCGTCATCCTGGCCACCCTCGGCCTGGTCTCGCTGGTGTACGGCTTCACCCGCGCCGAGTCCGACGGCTGGACCGCCGGTCTGACGCTCGCCCTGTTCGCCGCCGCGGTGCTGCTGCTGGGGGCGTTCGTCCTCGTCGAGGGCAAGGTCAAGTCGCCGCTGCTGCCGCTGCGCGTCGTCGCCGACCGCAACCGGGGCGGCGTGTACGGCGCGCTGGGCCTGGCCTCGATCGGCATGTTCGGCCTGTTCCTCTTCCTGGTCTTCTACCTCCAGGGCATCAAGGGCTACAGCCCGATCACCAACGGCCTGGCGTTCCTCCCGATGATCGCCACCATGATCACCGGCTCGACCCAGATCGGCGCCCGGCTGATGACCCGGGTCCCGGCCCGCTGGCTGATGGGCCCGGGCTTCCTGACCGCCGCCCTCGGCATGGCGTGGCTGACCCAGATCGACACCGACACCTCGTACGTGACGGGCATCCTGCCGGGCCTGCTGCTGATGGGCATCGGCATGGGCACGGCGTTCATGCCGGCCATGAGCCTCGCCACGCACGGTGTCCAGGCCCGTGACGCCGGTGTCGCCTCCGCGATGGTCAACACCTCGCAGCAGGTCGGCGGCGCGATCGGCACGGCCCTGCTGAACACGCTGGCCAACAGCGCCAAGGACGACTACGTCGCGTCCCACCGCGCGGGTGCCACGACGAAGGAGGCCATCCAGGTGCTGGGCATCAAGGCGACGGTGCACAGCTTCCAGGTGGGCATCGCCTGGGCCACCGGCATCCTGACGCTGGCCGCCCTGGTGGCCGTGGTCTTCGTCAACGCCGGCCGGCCGAACGCCGCGGCCGCGGCGGGCGCGGGCGACGGCGAGGGTGCCGTCGAGGACGCGGTTCCGGTGATGGCCCACTGAGTCCGCCGGCCCCGCCGAGGCCCGCGCCGCCCGGCGGCCGCGGCCCCTCGGGGTGGGCATGGGGCTGAACGAGGCCCGAGGCGAAGCCCCCGCACGGAGCGATCTTGGGTTCTAGTGGTCGTCGCAACACCCCAGCTCAGGGGATGCGATGGACTTCAAGATCCGTGAGAGCCGCAGGGAACAGGGCCCACGGAAGCTGCACCGGGAACGGGAGGAATACTTCCGGCTCATGCAGCTGGGATTCGGTAACGCGGAGGCGAGCCGACGCGTAGGTGTCAACCCTCGGACCGGCCGTGAGTGGCGCAACGGCCGGCCCGAGGGCCGCAGGAAGCCGCCGAGGCTGCCCGCACACGCTGTGCGGGCGCCCTCGCTGTCGTCCCGGTACCTGACCGAGACCGACCGGATCCACATCGCCGACCGGCTGCGGGAGAAGGCATCGGTGCGGGCGATCGCGGCCGAGCTGGGCCGCAGCCCCTCCACGGTCAGCCGCGAGATCCGCCGCAACCGCCACCCCGTGGGCGGGCAGTACCGTCCCCACGCTGCCCAGGCCCGCGCCGATGCCCGCCGGCCCCGCCCCAAGCAGGGGAAGATCGCCCGCAACCCGGCACTCCGGGACTTCATCCAGCGCCACCTGAGACGGCGGTGGAGCCCGGAACAGATCTGCAACGCTCTGCGGGCACAGTTCCCGAACCGGCCGGAGATGCACGTGGTCCACGAAACCGTCTACCAGGCCCTCTACATCCAAGGACGCGGCGAACTGCGCCGCGAAGTGGCCCGCTCCCTGCGAAGCGGCCGGGCCATGCGCAGGCCACAGCGCCAGGCCGCCTCGCGCCAGCCGCGCTTCACCCACCCCATGGTCATGATCAGCGAACGCCCCGCCGAGGCCGAGGACCGGGCGGTGCCCGGCCACTGGGAAGGCGACCTGATCATCGGCAAGGACAGCGGTTCCGCGATCGGCACCCTGGTCGAGCGCGCCACCCGCTACGTGATGCTGGTCCATCTGCCGGACGGCCGCGGTGCCGAGCAGGTCCGCGACGCGCTCCAGGAGACCGTGCAGCGGCTTCCCACCCACCTGAAACGGTCCCTGACCTGGGACCAGGGCAGCGAGATGGCCGCCCACCACGCTTTCACCATCGCCACTGATGTCCCGGTCTACTTCTGCGATCCCGCCAGCCCCTGGCAGCGCGGCTCGAACGAGAACACCAACGGCCTCCTGCGGCAGTACTTCCCCAAGGGCACCGACCTGTCCGCCCACAGCCGTGAAGACCTCGACGCCGTCGCAGCCGAACTCAACGGCCGCCCACGCAAAACGCTCGGCTGGGAAACCCCAGCCGAGCGCCTGCATAAACTGCTTGCGGCCTGATCAACACGACCACGTGTTGCAACGACCCCTAGAAACCGCCGATCCGCGCGGGGGCTTCGCCGTGCTCGCGGCGGCCGTACCGGAGTGGTCGCCTCCGGAACAGCCGTGCCGGGAAGGGCCGTTCCCGAGGGGCGCGCACCCCGAAGGCCCCCGCTCAGCGCAGCCAGGGCAGGTCCGCGCCGGCCGGTTGCAGGCCGCTCGCGATGGTCGAGCAGATCGCGCCCAGCTCGGCGACCTGCTCGGGCGTGAGCCGGTCGAAGATCGCGGCCCGGACCGCGGCGACATGGCCGGGCGCCGTCCTCCGCAGCACCTCGAACCCCTCGTCCGTGAGCACCGCCACCTGCCCGCGCCGGTCGGAGGGGCAGTCCTCGCGCCGCATCCAGCCGTTCTTCTCCAGGCGCGCCACGGCGTGCGACAGCCGGGACCGGGTGATCTTGACCTGCTGGGCCAGTTCGGTCATCCGCATCCGGCGCCGCGGGGCTTCGGAGAGCTGGACGAGCAGCGCGTAGTAGATGTGCGGCATCCCCGCGTCACGCTGGAGCTGGCGGTCGAGATGGTCCTCCAGGAGCGTGGTGGCGTGCAGGTACGCCTGCCAGGTCGCCTGCTCCTCGGCGGAGAGCCAGCGGGGCTCCGCCGGGTCCGTTGCGGGTTCTTTCCTCATGGCATCCACTGTTCCACTCGTCGGTCGGCCGGGCGGCCCCGCAGCGATTCTTGAAGTCTAAATAAAGTCGTTCTAAAGTGAAGCTGTAGAGCTTGAAAGTTCAAGCAAGTTGATCAAGTCGATCGGGCGAGCTCAGGAGCGACCATGCGGGACATGCAGGACACGCAGGGCATGCGGGACGGCGCCTCTGCCGGGCGGATGCCCGCCCTCTACCTCTCCCATGGCGCCCCACCCCTCGCCGACGACGCGCTCTGGCCGGGCCAGCTCGCGGCCTGGTCGGCCGAGCTGCCCAGGCCCCGCGCGATCCTCATGGTCTCGGCGCACTGGGAGGAGGCGCCGCTCGCGCTCGGCGCGACCCGGACCGTCCCGCTCGTCTACGACTTCTGGGGCTTCCCGGAGCACTACTACCGCGTCCGGTACGCCGCCCCGGGTGCCCCCGCGCTGGCGGAGCGGGTCCGCTCCACGCTGCGCGGCGCCGGACTGCCCGTGCGCGACATGCCGGAACGCGGGCTGGACCACGGCGCGTACGTACCGCTGGTCGAGATGTACCCGGACGCCGACATTCCGGTACTCCAGATGTCGATGCCGTCGCTCGACCCGGTGCGCCTCATGGAGATCGGACGCCGGCTCGCGCCGCTGCGCGACGAGGGCGTGCTGATCGTCGGCAGCGGCTTCTTCACCCACAACCTGGCCGCCCTGCGGCACCAGGGCGGCACGCCCGCCTGGTCCGCCGAGTTCGACCACTGGGGGCGGGAGGCCCTGGAGGCGCAGGACGTCGACGCCCTGCTGGACTTCACGAGCAAGTCGCCCGCGGCACATCTGGCGCATCCGCGTACGGAGCACTTTGCCCCCCTCTTCGTCACGTTGGGGGCGGCCGAGGGGCAACTCGGCAGCCAGCGCAGTGTGATCGACGGGTTCTGGCTGGGGCTGGCCAAGCGGTCGGTGCAGTTCGGCTGACGGCCGCCCGGCAGCCGTGAGGCGCACCCTCACGCGCCCAGCGGCGCGATCAACTCGACGGCGCGGGCCGTGGCGGCCAGCGCCCCCGGCGCCGCCTCCGGGTCGGCCGCGGCGACGTCCAGCGCCGTGTCCGTGAACTTGATCGCGTGCTCGTCGCCGTGCTCCGCCGCCCGCGCGAACGCCTCGGCGGCCGTGGCGGGCGCCGAGGCGACCGGCTCCGACGGCCCCGGCGCCGGATAGGCGGCCGTCACCGACGCACTGGCCTCCCAGGCCGCCCGGAAGCCGGGCACCCAGAGCTCGCGGGGGAGTGCGGGGAGGGCGCGCAGGACGGCGTTGGGCGCGGTCGCCGCGTGGATGAGCATGACCGGCGAACCATGGGCCCGCTCCCCGTAGCGCAGCACCGCCTCCCGGACCAGCTCCGCCAGCATCCCTGGCACCTCGCCGGGACCGGCGGGCGGGCGCACCGCGTTCGCGGCGGCGGGCCAGCCGGGGGTCTCCGGCAGCTGCGCGAAGCGGGCGCGGATGCCCCGCGAGGGGTCGGGGACGCCCGGGACGCCCGCCAGCGCGGCACCGATCCCGGCTGTCCCCGACGGCGTCACCGGCGCGGCGAGCGGCTGGTGGCGGGCGGCCCAGTAGCCGAGCGCGTGCCCCAGCTCGGCCAGCCGCGGCCCGGTCCGGTCCCCGTCGAGCAGCGCGCGGACGGCGTGACCGGTGCGGATGACGGGGTGCGTCGAGCCGCCCGTGATGCCGGGCAGCAGCCGCGGCCACCACTCGGCGAGTACGTCCCGCCACGGCCGTTCGGCCAGGGTCCGGGTGAAGTGGTCGATCCAGTCCCCGAGCCGGGCGGGGTCGCCGAGTGCCGTGCGCCACGAGGCGTCGGCCGTCCCGTCGATCCGGACGCCGGTGCGGCCCGGCATGTCCTCCAGCCGGTGCCGGTACGCGTCGAGCCAGCGGTGGACGCGTGGCGCGTGCCCGTGCCGGACCAGCGCCTCGACGGTCATGGGGGCGTGGTTGGTCAGCCACCCCTCGAACTCCGGACCCTTGGCGTGAAGGCGTTCGAGGGCCTCGTCGAATGTTCCGGTGGTGTCGGTCATGACGCCACGCTAAGCCTCTCCCGTCACACCGGTAACGGCCTGCGGACGTACGCCTCCGGACTTCGGCCACCTTCGACCGGCGCCCGAACGTGCTCTTCCAGGAAGGGAGTTGACGGGCTATCGGCGGACGTGGCGCTCGTTCCAGTGGAAGAGGTAGTACGACGTCAACCCGACGAGGACGGCGAAGCCGAGCCCGATGCCGAGGGAGCGCAGCCAGGACCCGCCGGCCACGCTGTGCAGGAACCCGAGGGTGCTGCCGGCGAGCGCGCCGTACGCCGCCGCGCGCACCTCGGTGATCATCGCGTTGCGGTCCCGCACCAGCAGGTACCCGATGCCGGTGGCGACCGCGGCGGTGGCCAGGCCCAGCAGCCAGCCGCCCAGCTCGGAGAAGCCGTTCTCGTGCGCGAGGAACGTGGTGTACAGGAAGAGGACGAACCCCAGGCAGGCGGGTACGGCCCAGGCGGGACGGCTCCGGTCGGGCACCGGGCCCGCCCGCGTCCCGCGCACCGGGAGGCGGGCGCCCCTGGGCACCGGGCCGGGGCCCTCCGGGGTGTGGTGGGAAGGCAGGATCGCGTGCGCCGGCATGGCAGGGCTCCTCTCGTCCGTCCGGGGAACCGGTCGCGTCCGTCCGGGGGAACCGGCCCCTGAGAACCAGCGCACACCCGCGCCCGCGCGGCGGCAAGTGGATCAGCGGAACGACGCGTTCCGCCACCTCCGCCGGGCCCGCGTGACGCGGCCCGACGACGCTCGCACTCTGTCACCTCTGTCGTGTGCCCTCCCGGCCCCGCCCGTCCGCGCAACCGTCAGGCGCCCCGGGCCGTCCTTGGAGGTGTCGGACGCGCCCCGAGGTGCCCGGGGCGTTCTTCCGAGGCCGCGGGGAAGGCGTCAAAGGTGACGGCCGTCTCAGTGGACGCGATGGTCACGGCCCGGATGAGGATCCTCCACGGCCGTCGGCCCTGCTCTGACCAGGGCCTGACCAGGACGTCCACCGGTCCGTCCGGCATGCGTGCCCGCGTGTGGCGGGACAGGGTACTGCATGATCGTAAAAAAGAAGGCGACTCCTGGGAATTCTGTCCGGATTCCAGTCGTTCTTTCCTTCGGACGGGTTCGCTGAGTGCGAGCCCCCACCATCCCGCGACCGTCTCATCGCAAGGGAGTACGCATGGCAACCCGTGCCGTCGCCCGTCGTCAGCCCGCAGCCAAGGGCGCCGACGAGGCAAGCAGTGTTCGCGCCTCGAGCGGGGAGATCGCCGATCGCGACCTGGTCGGCATGTACCTGGACGAGATCGCGCGGACGCCCCTGCTCGACGCCGCGAAGGAGGTCGAGCTGTCGCAGGCCATCGAGGCGGGCGTGTACGCCCGGCAGATCCTGGACGGTCTGGAGTCCGGCGAGGCGGGGGGCGCCTCGCGCGAGGAGCTGGAGGCGATAGCCGACGAGGGCGCCCGCGCCAAGGACGTCTTCATCAAGTCGAACCTGCGGCTCGTGGTCGCCGTCGCCCGCCGGTACCCGCGCAGCGGGCTGCCGCTGCTCGACCTGATCCAGGAGGGCAACGCCGGCCTGGTCCGCGCGGTGGAGAAGTTCGACTACACCAAGGGATTCAAGTTCTCCACGTACGCGACCTGGTGGATCCGCCAGGCGATCACCCGCTCGATCGCCGACCAGTCGCGCACCATCCGGCTCCCCGTCCACCTCGTCGAGGAGCTGGGCCGCATCCGCCGGGTGCAGCGCGAGTTCAACCGGGAGAACGGCCGCGACCCCGAGCACGCCGAGATCGCCGCGGAGCTGGGCACCACGCCCGAGCGCGTGGGCGACGTCCTCGACTGGGCCCGGGACCCGGTCAGCCTGAACATGTCGGTGGACGACGAGGGCGAGACCCAGTTCGGCGACCTGCTGGAGGACACCTCCGCCGTGTCGCCGGAGCAGTCGGTCATCGCGCTGCTGCGCAGCGAGGAACTGGAGACCCTCATCGGCCGGCTCGACCACCGGACCGCGTCGATCATCAAGGCGCGCTACGGGATCGAGGACGGGCGGGAGCGCACGCTGACGGAGGTCGGCAAGCAGCACGGGCTCACCCGGGAGCGGATCCGGCAGATCGAGAAGCACGCGCTTCTGGAGCTGAAGAAGATGGCCCACGACACCGGGTTCGACGCGGCGGCCTAAAAGGGCATATCCTTATAGATCGGACCCCGGCGCCTCCCCCCCTGCGCCGGGGTCCTTCTCTTGCCCCGGGCTTTCCCGCTCGTCCCCGCGCTCGTCCCCGGCGGTCGCGCCCCCGCTCGGGCCCGTGTCGCCCGCCCCGCTAACGCCCGGCGGTCCCGCCCGCCGCCCGCGTGATCCGCTCCCCGAGCAGCCGGGTGCACGTGATCAGCTTCTCCGGCTCGTGCACTTCGAACTCGCAGCCGAGCATCGCCAGGTGGATGGCCACCCACTCGACGGAGTCGGCGCACTCCGTGTCCAGCCGGCAGGTCTCGTCGTCGACCGGCCGGGGCGCCCCCATCCAGTGCGGCAGCCGGCCCGCGACGGCCGACACGGGCGCGTGCAGCGTCACCACCATCCGCAGCTCCGGCTGCCGCCGGGACGTGGGGCCGCTGACGAACTCCGCCGCGTTCTCCGCGGGCAGCTCGCGGGGCTCGAAGCGGGCGCCCGTCGGGAAGGGGTCGCTGACCCGGTCCACCCGGAAGGTGCGCCAGTCCTCGCGGTCGTTGTCGTAGGCGACCAGGTACCAGCGGCGGCCGGTGCTCACCAGCCGGTTCGGCTCCACCAGCCGCTTGGTCTCCACGCCCTCGCCGGTGCGGTACGAGAAGCGCAGCCGCTCGTTGCCCGTCGTCGCGGCGGCCATCACGGTGAGCGTGCGCGGGTCGACCGTCGCGCCGTCGCCCCAGGTGAGCGGCACGGTGGCGGCCTGCAGGGCGGTCACGCGGTGGCGGAGCCGGGACGGCAGCACCTGTTCGAGCTTGGCGAGCGCCCGTACGGACGCCTCCTCGATGCCCTCCACGGCGTGCCCGGCCCCGGCCCGCAGGCCCACCGCGATGGCCACCGCCTCCTCGTCGTCCAGGACCAGCGGCGGCATCGCCGCCCCGGCGGCCAGCCGGTACCCACCGACGGCTCCCATCGTTGCCTGTACGGGGTAGCCGAGGTCGCGCAGCCGCTCGATGTCCCGCCGGATCGTCCGCGGGCTCACACCGAGCCGCTCGGCGAGTTCGCTGCCCGGCCATTCGCGTGGGGTCTGCAGAAGGGAGAGCAGATTCAGAAGCCGTACGGGTGTGTCGGTCATAACGCCAGCGTGCCAGGCATCTAGGACACAGCTTGACCTAGACGGGATCTAGCGTGGGACACCCGGAACCCGAAGTGGAAGGCAATACCCCGTGAGCTCCCCGAGCACCGATCCGAGCACTGATCCGAGTATCGAACCGAGTACCGGTCCCGGTGCGGATGCGCCCGTCGACCGCCGCCGCTGGATCGCGCTGGCCGTCGTGCTGACCGCGTCCTTCATGGACCTCGTCGACGTGACGATCGTCAACATCGCGATGCCCAGCATCAGCCACGACCTCGGCGCCTCGTTCAGCGTCCTCCAGTGGATCACCGAGGGTTACGCCCTCGCGTTCGCCGCCGGTCTGATCACCGGCGGCCGACTCGGCGACATATACGGACGCCGGCGGGTCTTCCTGCTCGGCATGGGCGGCTTCACCCTCGCCTCGATGCTCTGCGGTCTCGCCGGTGACCCGCACCTGCTGGTCGCGGCCCGCGTCCTCCAGGGCGGCACCGCCGCGCTGATGGTGCCCCAGGTGCTGGCGATCGTGCACTCCACCTTCCCGGCGCACGAGCGCGGCAAGGTCTTCGGCATGTTCGGCGCCATCGTCGGACTGGGCGCCGTCTCGGGCCCGATCCTGGGCGCGCTGCTCACCGAGTGGAACATCCTCGGCCTGGAGTGGCGGCCGATCTTCCTGGTCAACCTGCCCGTCGGCATCGCCGGCCTGATCCTCGGCCGCCGTTTCATCGCCGAGTCCAAGGCCGAGAACGCGCTGAAGCTCGACCTCGTCGGCGTCGCCCTCGCGACCCTCGGCATCGTGATGTTCCTCTACCCGCTCACCCAGGGCCGGGAACTGGGCTGGCCGCTCTGGGGCTTCCTGCTGATGGGCGGCAGCGCCGTGGTGCTGGGCCTGTTCGTCGTCTACGAGCGGTACAAGAAGCGGAAGGACGGCTCGCCGCTGGTCGAGCTCTCACTGTTCTCCGTGAAGAGCTTCGCCGCCGGTATCGGCGTCCAGCTGGCCTTCGGCGTCCTCACCGGCATCTACTTCCTCTGCTGGACCCTGTACATGCAGCTCGGCCTGGGCTGGAGCGCGCTGCGGGCCGGTCTGACGGGCATCCCGTTCTCCATCGCCGTGTCGGTCACGGCCGGCATGTCCGTCCAGAAGCTCGTCCCGCGCTTCGGCCGCAAGGTCCTCCAGGCGGGCGCGCTGGTCATGGCCGCCGGAGTGCTGCTCTACATCTGGGAGGCCGACCGCTACGGCGCCGACATCACCTCCTGGCAGATGGCCCTGCCGCTGACGGTGATGGGCGCGGGCATGGGTTTCGTCGTCGCCCCGCTCACCGACGCCGTCCTCTCCGAGGTGCCCCGCGAGCACGCGGGCTCGGCGTCCGGCCTGATAAACACCACGCAGCAGCTGGGCAACGCGATCGGCCTGGGCCTGGTGTCGGTGGTCTTCTTCGGCGTCCTGGACGAGGACGCGGTCGCGAGGGGCCGGGCCGCCACGGCCTTCGGCGACGCGTACGGCAACGCCCTGTGGTGGGTCACGGGCCTGCTCGTCCTCGTCTTCCTGCTCGTCTTCGCGCTCCCGCGCCACTCCCGCACCGAGGCTCCGGTGGCGGACGCGGCGCCCGCGGAGAAGGGCGAGCCGATAGCCGCGTAACGGCCTCGGGGACGGGTATCGACGCGCCGGCCTCCGCCAGGGCCGCCACCGTGAGGGGGGGGTGGCCCGGGCGGAGGCCGGCGCGTTTTCCGTGCTCCCGTGGCTCACCCGCGGTCGAGGCGCCTCACGAGCCGCTCCCGCACCGACGGCCACTCCTCCTGCAGCATCGAGAACTGGACGCTGTCCCGCCAGCTCCCGTCCGGCCGCTGCCGGTGCCGCCTGAGCGTTCCCTCGTGCACGGCCCCGAGCCGCCGTACCGCCGCCTGGGACCGCTCGTTCAGGTGGTCGATCTTCCAGTAGACGCGGCCCATGCCCAGCTCCTCGTAGGCGTGCGTGAGCAGCAGGAGCTTGCTCTCCGTGTTGACGGCGGTGCGCCAGTACTCCCGCCCGTACCAGGTTCCGCCGATCTCGACCTCCTCGTGGAGGCCGCTCGCTCCGAAGTAGCAGGTGATGCCTGCGGTCCGCCCGCTCGCGAGGTGGACGACGGCGAACGGGACGCAGGCGGGGTCGGCGAGCCTGTCCTCGACGATGCTGTCGAGCTCGTCCTCTGTGCGCGGGGTGAGGTGGAACGTCCAGCGCCAGACCTCGTCGTCGCCGCCGAGCGCGCGGAACAGGTCGGGGACGTGCGTGTGATCGAGGGGTTCCAGCCGGACGTGCCGGCCGGTCAGGGCTGTGGTGCGGGTGGGCAGCTTCGCGATCATGGCTCAGGAACGTAGGGGCATGTCGCACTAGGAGCAAGGCGGATTCGCACTAGTGCGTAAAGTCGTGTCTGTTTCTGCCCGGACGGCTTCCGGGAGTGTTTACTTCGCGTTCAAGCCGCCCGTATTCTGCCGCTGATCCCACACAAACGGGCCCAGGAACGGAAGCGATCCCACATGTACGGACCGGAACGCCAGCAGGAGATCCTGCGGCTCGCGCGCGAGGACGGGCGGGTGGACGTGCTGTCGCTGGCGGAGACGTTCCAGGTCACCGCCGAGACCGTGCGCCGCGACCTCAAGGTGCTGGACCGGGCGGGGCTGCTCCGGCGCGTGCACGGCGGCGCGATCCCCGTCGGCCGGCTGGACTTCGAACCGGACCTGGCGGAACGCGAGGCCACGGCGGCGGACGAGAAGGACGCCATCGCCAGGGCGGCCCTGGCCGAACTGCCCGCCGGCGGCAGCGTGATCCTGGACGCCGGGACCACGGTCGCCCGGCTCGCCGCGCTCTTCCCGCTGGACGTCGACCCGGCCGCCGAGCTGACGGTCGTCACGCACGCGCTGCCCGTCGCCGCCCGGCTGGCGGACCATCCGGGCATCGCCCTGCACCTGGTCGGGGGCCGGGTACGGCACCGTACCCGGGCGGCCGTCGACGCCTGGGCGCTGCGCGCGTACGGCGAGGTCGCGGCGGACGTCGCCTTCGTCGCCACCAACGGCTTCTCGGCGGACGGCGGGCTGACCACCCCCGACCTCGCCGAGGCGGCGGTGAAGCGGGCGACGATCGCCGCCGCCCGGCGCGTCGTCCTGCTCGCCGACTCCGGCAAGTTCGCGCAGCGGCACTTCGCCCGCTTCGGCGACCTCTCCGACGTCGACCTGCTGATCACCGACACCGGGCTGAGCCCCGAGGACGCCCGGGAGATCGAACGCCGCGGGCCGGCGGTGATCCGCGCGTGATCCTCACCGTCACCCCCAACCCCAGCCTCGACCGCACCTACGAGGTTCCCGCGCTGCGGCGCGGTGCCGTCCTGCGCGCGGCGGCCGACCGGGTCGACCCGGGCGGCAAGGGCGTCAACGTCTCGCGCGCGGTCGCCGCGGCGGGGCGCGCCACCACGGCCGTGCTGCCGCTCGGCGGCGCGGAGGGCACGCTGCTGGAACGCCTCCTCCGCGAGCAGGGCATCGACGTCGCGGGCGTCCCCGTGTCCGGTGCGACGCGGGTCAACGTGGCCGTCGCCGAACCCGACGGCACGCTCACCAAGGTCAACGCCGCCGGCCCCGCACTGACGGCCGCCGAGGCCGAGGCACTGCTGGGCAGCGTGGGGGACCGGTCGGCGGGCGCCGACTGGATCGCCTGCTGCGGCAGCCTGCCGCGCGGACTCGCGCCCGAGTGGTACGGGCGGCTGGTGGCCCGCGCCCACGCCGCCGGGGCCCGGATCGCGCTCGACACCTCGGGACCGTCCCTCACCGCCGCCCTGCGCGAACGCCCCGACGTCGTCAAACCCAACACCGAGGAACTGGCCCAGGCCGTCGGCCGCCCCCTGGCGACGGTCGGGGACGCCGTCCGGGCGGCGGAGGAACTGCGGGGCCTCGGCGCGCGGGCCGTCCTCGCCAGCCTCGGCGCGGACGGCCAGCTCCTCGTCGACGGCTCCGGCACGTACTACGGGACGGCCCCGGTGACGCGCGTCCGCAGCAACGTCGGTGCGGGCGACGCCTCCCTGGCCGGCTTCCTCGCCGCCGGCGGCGACGGTCCGGACGCCCTCGCGTCGGCCCTGGCCCACGGCGCGGCGGCCGTCCGGCTGCCCGGCAGCGCGATGCCCGCCCCGGGCGACCTCGAACCGTCCACGGTGACGGTCACCCGGGACGTCCCCGGCGACCGCGTCCTGACCGAACCGGCGCCCGGCGTCTGACGCCGCCGCCCCACCGGCCCTCTCACTCCCCACTCTTTCCCCCACACCTTCCCCCCACCCGACAGCCGGCAAGGCGCTACCGCGAGCAAGGGAGCCCGCGATGAGCAATGCGACGAGCGACGCGACGAGCGATGCGACGAGTGAACTGATCACGGCGGACCTGGTCGACCTGGACCTGACCGCCGACACCAAGGAGGCGGCCGCCCGGTCCCTCGCCGTCCGCATGCGGGACCTCGGCCGCGTCACGGACCTGGAGGGTTTCCTGGCCGACGTGGCGGCGCGCGAGGCCCAGATGCCGACCGGCCTCGACGGCGGCATCGGCATCCCCCACTGCCGCAGTGCCCATGTCACCGCGCCGACCCTCGCCTTCGGCCGCTCCGCCGCCCGCGTCGACTTCGGCGCCCCCGACGGCCCGGCCGACCTGATCTTCCTGATCGCCGCCCCGGCCGGGGCGGACAGCGACCACCTGACGATCCTCTCGGGTCTCGCGCGGCGGCTGATGAACGAGGAGTTCACGGGGGCGCTGCGCACGGTGGGGGACGCGGGGGAGGCCGCGGCGCTGATCCGGGGCGACGCACCGGCACCCGCTCCGGCCCCCACCGCCGACCCCGATCCTGGACCCGCGCCTGAGCCGGAGCCTGAGCCTGGACCCGAGCCTGGGCTTGCGTCCGAGCCTGCGCCCGCGCCCGAACCGGAACCGGGACCGGAACCCGAATCGGAGCCCGAACCGGCACCCGAGCGGGCGTTCCGCCTCGTCGCCGTCACCTCCTGCCCCACCGGTATCGCGCACACGTACATGGCCGCCGAGGCGCTGGAGCGCGCCGCGCGGGACGCGGGTGTGGAGATAGCCGTCGAGACGCAGGGGTCGGCGGGGTTCACCCGCCTCGACCCGGGCGTGATCGTCGCCGCGGACGGCGTGATCCTCGCGCACGACGTCGAGGTCCGCGACCGGGACCGCTTCGTGGGCAAGCCGGTCGTGGACGTCGGCGTCAAGGCGGGGGTGAACCGCGCCGCCGAACTGGTGGCGGAGGTACGGGAGAAGGCCGCCCGCGGGGACGTCCGCGCGCCCCGGCCCGCCGTGCCCATGGACTCCGGCGCCGAGGGCGGCGACGGCTTCGGGACGCGGCTCCGCAAGTGGCTGATGACGGGCGTGAGTTATATGGTGCCCTTCGTCGCGGCGGGCGGTCTGCTGATCGCCCTGGGCTTCGCCATCGGCGGCTACGAGGTCGACAAGGCCCCGTCGGTGGCCAAGCACTTCGTCTGGACCGAGTCCGCGAGCTGGGCCGCGCTCCTCTTCCAGACCGGAGGCGTCGCGTTCGGCTTCCTGGTGGCGGTCCTGGCCGGTTTCATCGCGTACGGGATGGCCGACCGCCCCGGGCTCGTCCCCGGTTTCGTCGGCGGAGCCATCGCGGTGACGGTCAGCGCGGGCTTCCTGGGCGGACTGATCGCCGGTCTCCTCGCGGGCGGGACGGTGCTGGCCGTGCAGCGGGCGCGGGTGCCGGCCGTGCTGCGCGGGATCATGCCGGTGGTCGTCATCCCCCTGGTGTCCTCGGCGGTCGTCGGTTTCCTGATGTTCCTGGTGGTGGGGAAGCCGCTCGCCGCGCTTCAGACCGCGCTGACGGACTGGCTGAGCGGGCTGGACGGCACCAACGCCGTGTTCCTCGGCGCGCTGCTCGGCCTGATGATGTGCTTCGACCTCGGCGGCCCGCTCAACAAGGTCGCCTACGCCTTCGCCGTCGGCGGCCTCGCCGACCCCAACGACGGCAGCCTCAAGGTGATGGCCGCCGTCATGGCCGCCGGCATGGTGCCCCCGCTCGCCCTGGCCCTCGCGACGACCGTGCGCGGCCGGCTCTTCACCCCGGCCGAACGGGAGAACGGCAAGGCCGCCTGGGTGCTCGGCGCCTCCTTCATCACCGAGGGCGCCATCCCGTTCGCGGCGGCCGACCCGCTGCGCGTCATCCCGTCGGCGATGGCAGGCGGCGCCGTCACCGGCGCCCTCTCCATGGCCTTCGGCTGCACCCTCCGCGCGCCCCACGGCGGTGCCTTCGTCGTCCCTCTGATCGGCGCCCCCTTCCTCTACCTCCTCGCCATCGCCGCCGGCACGGCGCTGAGCGCCGGACTGGTCGTCCTGCTGAAGAGCGCGACGGCCCGCGGCGCCGCGCACTAGCCCTCGTACAGCTCCCGGTAGGACGGGAACACCCCGCCCGGGCCGTCCACGCTCTCGGCCGCGAGGGCGGCCTTGGCCACGGCTCGGGTCAGGGCGTCCGCGCCGGCGGCGAGGATGTCGTTGAAGGCCATGAGGGCGGAGACGCCGGCGGGATCCGCGCTCTGGCCGGCGAGCACGGGGCGGGCGCCCGTCGCCAGGGTGAAGACCGTGTCGCCGTCGGTGAGGAGGTGGACCGGCCGGACCGCGCGGGCCAGCCCGTCGTGGGCCGTACCGGCAAGCTTGTGCGCCTGGGCGCGGGTGAGGGCGGCGTCCGTGGCGACGACGGCGAGCGTCGTGTTCAGCGGCTGCCGGACCGCACCCGCCGTCCGCCGGGCCGTCTCCTCCCGGGCCGCGGCCAGGGCGCGCCGCGCCGCCGCGTGCCGCGCGGGGTCGGGGTAGCCGACCCGCTCGCCGGCGTACAGCCGCCCGTACAGCACCCCCGTCGCCGGATCGGCCACCGAACCCACCGCGTTGACGGCCGCGAGCGCCGCGACGGTGACCCCCGAGGGGAGCACGAGGCTCGCCGTGCCGATGCCCCCCTTCATGCCTCCGACGACGGCACCCCGGCCCGCTCCCACGTTGCCCTCCACCACCGGCGTACCCGGGGCCGTTCCCGCCGCCGCCTCGATCGCCGCCCGGCCGAGGGCCGCGTCGGGGCGGGCGCGCCAGGCGCCGCCGCGGCCGAGGTCGAAGAGGGCGGCGGCGGGAACGACGGGCACGACCTGGGCCGGGTCGGGGCCGACCGGTACGCCGCGGCCGGCCTCCTCCAGCCAGGCCACCGCGCCGGACGCGGCGTCCAGGCCGAAGGCGCTGCCACCGGTGAGGACGACGGCTTCGACCCGCTGTACGAGGTTCCGGGGATCGAGCGCGTCCGTCTCCCGGGTGCCGGGGCCGCCGCCCCGGACGTCGACGGCCGCGACCGCGCCACCCGGTTCGGTGAGCACCACCGTCGTCCCGGTGAGAGCCCCCGGCCCGGCCAGTTCGGCGTGCCCCACCCGGAGCCCCGGCACGTCGGTGAGCGCGTCCAGCGGTCCGGTCCGTACGGCGTCCCGTGTGCTGTCGGTGTCGGTCATGGGCCCTGCGTACCACGACGGCCCCGGACCGCACCCGGCTTTCGCCGGCCTCTTCCCGGTCTTCGGTCCCGCCCCTGCTTCCTCATCTCACCCTCTGTCGCGGCCCACCCCCTCGCTCCTCCTCCTGCCCCAGCGCGGTTCCGCCCCGCGCCGTCAGGGTGACGCCCACGGCGACGGTGGCGGTGGCCACCGCCCCGGCCAGCAGGACGGCCCAGCGCCCCGCGAAGGTGCAGGCCAGGACCAGCACCGCCGAGACGGGGAGCACCGCCTGCTGGAGCGGGCCGCGTTTCTGGTGCCGGGAGTGGATCAGCCACACCGTGAACATGAAGAGCGCCGCGGCGAGCGTCACCGTCCCGGAGGCCGCGAACGTCGAGACGTGGGCCTTGCCGGTGGCCTCCTCGATCGCCACCTCGATACCGGCCCCGATCGCCGCGACCGAGCCGAAGACGAGGTAGTGCCCGTAACCCCAGAGGAACGCCTGGCGGTTGGAGATCAGATGCAGGTGGATGGGGACCGCGAAGTAGATCCAGTAGGCGGCGAAGATGATCAGGAGGCCGCCCGCGGCGATGGGCAACAGGACACCCAGCGCCCGGTGTTCGTCGACCGCGGACTGGACGGCCACGGTGGCGGCCGACACCGTCTCACCGAGCACGATGATGGTGAACAGGCCGTAGCGTTCCGCGATGTGGTGCGGGTGCCAGCCGGTCTGGTAGTCGCGCTCGGCCCAGACCGGGACGGCCATCTCGCATATCGCCATCCCCAGGAACAGCCAGGATCTGGCGCCGTCGGGCAGGAACAGCAGCCCCAGCCAGCCCACTTGGCAGGCGGACACCCCCGCGGCGTACCGCAGCGCGGTCCGGCGCTCGCGTCCGGTCGTGGAGAGGCCGGCGCGCAGCCACTGGGCCACCATGGCCAGCCGCATCACCAGGTAGCCGAACCAGATCACCCGGAAGTCGCCGGAGTCGAAGGCGCGCGGGATCCCCGCGGCGAACACCAGCACCCCCGCGATCTGGACCAGCGTCATGCCGCGGAACAGCACGTCGTCCGTGTCGTAGGCGGAGGCGAACCAGGTGAAGTTCATCCAGGCCCACCAGATGGCGAAGAACATCATCAGGTAGCCCTGGACGCCGTGACCCGGATGCGCCTCGACCAGCGCGTGCACCAGCTGCCCGCCCGCCTGGGCCACGGCGACCACGAAACAGAGGTCGAAGAACAGCTCCAGGGGGGTGGCGACGCGGTGCTCCTCGTCCCGGCCCCGGGTGGTCATCCGGCGCAGTACGCCCGAGCCCGCCGCGAGCCGCCGACGCGGCGTATCGCTCATGCGGCGATTGTCACCGCTCGCGACGGGCGCCGCGACCGGGGCCGCCCGTACCCTGGTGTCATGAGCAGCACCGCCCCCGAACCGAAGCCCGCGGCCCTGATCTTCGACGATCCGCTGGACCGGCAGTCGACGGACGACACCGACCGCGGCTGGGGCGAGAGCTCCACGGGCCGGGACTCCGCCGCCGACCTCGCCCGTTTCCTGGACGAGAAGCCGCCGCACCACATCTGACCGCGGCGGCCGTGCCGCGTGGGAGGCCCGGTCGCCTACCGCTGCGCCGGTACGGAGTCCGAGCCCGGGCCGCGCCGCTGCTCGACCAGGGTGTCCCTGATCTGTGCGAGCAGTTCGATCTCAGTGGGCTCCGCCGGGCCGTTCTCGTCCGGACGGCGGGCCGCCTGGCGGTCCTGCCAGCGCTTCATCGGCAGCAGCATCAGGAAGTAGACCACCGCGGCGGTGATCAGGAAGGTGAGCGAGGCGCTGAGCACCGCGCCCCACTGGATGTAGACCCCCTGGGTGACCTCGCCCGAGGCCTTCCTGGCGCACGGGCCCTTGAGACAGGCCGCGTAGCGGTCCAGGTCCTTGGTGCCGAACGCGCCGACGATGGGGTTGATCACGCCCTTGACGACCGAGTTCACGATGTTGGTGAACGCCGCGCCGATGACAACGGCGACCGCCAGGTCGATCACGTTGCCCCGCATCAGGAACGCCTTGAAGCCTCCAAGGATCCCTGTCTTCTTCTCGCTCACCGAACGGCCCTTCTCTGTGCGCCTCTGTACCGGAATGGTGGGTTCCATAACATACGAGACGGTCCGGCCGGTCTGTCCAATCCGCCGCCTCGATCAGCGGCGCCGGAGGCGTCGGCCGGAGCCTCCACCGGGACGTCAGCGCAGGCCGCCGTACGCGAGCAGGGCCCAGCACAGGATCACCACCCCGGCCGTGAGCAGGGCCTGCCCCGCAGCCCGTCCCGCAGTCTTCCCCCGAACCCGCCGCCCCACCCGCACCGGAGCGAAGTGCGGCACCTCACAGGCGGGCGGCGGCGCCCACGACGGCCTGGGCCGGGCACTTCGCGGAACGGGTGGGGAGGGCGAGGTCGGGGAGACGTGTGAGGAGGCGCAAGAGGGAGGGCGAAGGGGAGAGGGCATGGCAAACACCGCCTAGCGTGGGGGAGTTCCGACCACCGACGCCCTCTACGATCCCGGGTTTCCGCACGGCCCGCTCGGACCTGTGGACAAATCCCGAGGCTGTGGAAAACCTCGGCCTCCCCACGGGCCTCCCCACGGGCCTCCCCACGGGCCGCTCCGCGCCCCCACCCCGTCCGTCAGGGCAGCTTGATCCCCAGCTCCCACCCGTCGTGCACCCGCACGCACAGGCAGTCCCGGTCGGCGGTCGCCGGCAGCCCCCCGACCACGTCGAAGAGCACACCGCGCAGCCGCTCCACGTTCGCCGCGAAGACCCGCAGCACCTCCTCGTGCGTCACGCCGTCGCCCGTCTCCGCCCCGGCGTCGAGGTCCGTGACCAGCGCCATCGACGTGTAGCAAAGGCCCAGCTCACGGGCGAGCGCGGCCTCCGGGTGGCCGGTCATGCCGACGACCGACCAGCCCTGCGCCGCGTGCCAGCGCGACTCCGCCCGGGTCGAGAAGCGCGGTCCCTCGATCACGACCATGGTCCCGCCGTCCACCGGCTCCCAGTCCCGGCCGCGCGCCGCCGCGAGCGCCGCCGCGCGTCCGGTGGGGCAGTAGGGGTCGGCGAAGGCGAGATGGACGACCTCGGGGACGGTGCCGTCGGGGAGCGGCTCCCCGTCGAAGTAGGTCTGCGTCCGGGACTTCGTCCGGTCCACGAGCTGGTCGGGCACCAGCAGGGTGCCGGGCCCGTACTCGGGCCGCAGCCCGCCCACCGCGCAGGGGCCCAGGACCTGGCGGACGCCCACGGAGCGCAGGGCCCACAGGTTGGCCCGGTAGTTGATGCGGTGCGGCGGCAGGTGGTGGTCCCGGCCGTGCCGGGGGAGGAAGGCGACCCGGCGGCCCGCGACCTCGCCGAGGAACAGCGAGTCGCTCGGCGGCCCGTAGGGCGTCTCGACAGTGATCTCGGTCACGTCGTCGAGGAAGGAGTAGAACCCCGAACCCCCGATGACCCCTATCGCCGCCCGCGCCCCGCCTGTCTCGCCCGTCTCGGGCATGCTCATGTTGACCATGGCGTCACCCTAGCCGCGCACCCCGCGCGCGCACCGGGCCTGGCGGAACACGACACGGAGCCCGCCGCCCCCTCTGCGGGGGCGACGGGCTCCGTGTGAGCTGTCCGGTTGAGTGAGTGCCTCAGGCGGCGGACGACGTCGTGGCCGTCGAACCGCTGCCCGACGAGGACGAGCCGCTCGTCGACGACGTGGACGAGGCGGTCGAAGACGAGGACGAGGACGTCTTCGAGGACGACGACGCCGGCGTGCTGCTGGACGACGAGCCGCGGCTGTCGTTCCGGTAGAAGCCGGAGCCCTTGAACACGATGCCGACGGCCGAGAACACCTTCTTCAGGCGTCCGTCGCAGCTGGGGCACACGGTCAACGCGTCGTCGGTGAACTTCTGCACCGCCTCAAGGCCCTCGCCGCACTCGGTGCACTGGTACTGGTAAGTCGGCACTTCTCCTCCTGGCACTCTCACTCAATGAGTGCTAACGATGCTCCATAGTGCAGTATTCCGGCGTCTCAGTCCACCGAGACGGGCTCGCGGTGACCGACCCCACGCTCGACGATCCGCGACGCGGCGGCCTCCGGGGCGAGCCGGTTGCGCAGCGCCAGCAGCACCACCAGTGCCAGCGTGGTGCCGCACAGCGGGACCAGGAAGCCGGTACTGGCGCTGTGCGAGTCCACCAGGCGCCCGGCCACCGTGGAGCCGGCGGCCTGGCCCAGGCCCACGGCGCCGGTCAGCCAGGTGAACGCCTCCGTTCGGGAGCCCGCCGGGACGAGCGACTCGACCAGTGTGTAGCCGGTGATCAGTGCCGGGGCGATGCACAGGCCCACGACCAGGCCGAGCCCGCCCAGCAGCGGCACCGCGTGCACCGCCCACAGGGGCGTCGTGGCCAGCGCCAGCAGCGGGTACGCGGCGAGCAGCCGGCGCTGCGGGGTGCTGCGCCAGGCGACGGTGCCGCAGATGATGCCCGCGATCATGTTCCCGGCCGCGAAGGCGCCGTAGAGCAGACCGTTGATGCCCGGCTCGCCGATCTCCTTGGTGAAGGCGGTCAGCGACATCTGCATGCCGCCGAAGACCGAGCCGATGCCCAGGAAGGCGAAGATCAGCACGCGGACACCCGGCACCGACAGGGCGGAGGAGCCCTTCTGCCGGCTGCCCGCCGCGGTGCGGCCGGGCTCCGGCTGGGTGCGGCGCTGGGTGGCGAACAGGACGCCGCCGACGACCGTGAGGACCGCCTCGGCGATCAGACCGGCCGACGCGTGGACGCCGGTGCAGAGCGCGGTGGCCAGCACCGGACCGATCACGAACGTGAACTCGTCCGTCACGGACTCGAAGGCCGCCGAGGTCGCCATCAGCGGCGAGCCCTCCAGCTTGGCCGCCCAGCGGGCCCGCACCATCGGACCGATCTGCGGGGTGGACGCACCGGCGGGCACGGCCGCCACGAACAGCGCCCACAGCGGCGCGTGGGACAGCGCCAACGTGATGAGCAGCGAGATCGCCGCGGCGTGCACCACGATGCCGGGGAGCAGCACCGCGGCCTGCCCGAAGCGGTCCGCGAGCTTGCCGCTCTGCGGGGCGAACAGCGCCATCGAGACGCCGGCCGTCGCCGAGACGGCACCGGCCGTGGTGTACGAGCCGGTGGTGTTCTGGACGAGCAGCAGGATCCCGATGGTCAGCATCGCGAACGGCTGCCGGGCCAGGAAGCCGGGGAGCAGGAACGTCCAGGCGCCGCGTGTGCGCAGCAGCCTGCCGTACCCGGGACGGGCCCCGGCGGAGTCATTGACCGTGGTCTCCACGGCCCTTGCCTTTCCGCCGCCTGGTAGCACGCCCCGTACGGGGAAAGCCGTCACGGAGCGCGCCGAGAGCTGTCCTCTCGCGCAGGACCGTGGTAGATGCCGATCCGGCCGCCTCGTGAATCGCGGCCACGGCCGCCGTGCGGTCGCGCCAGCTCTGCATCAGGCAGAGATGGTTCGGTGTTGTTCGGTAGTGATACGGAAAAGAGCAGGTCCTCCGGCCCGTGGGGGCGTACCCGCAGGGGCCTCCGGCACCAGCCGGAGGATCATACGAAGAACCTACTTCCTCCCTACCATACCTGGCGCTCGCTTCCGCACGCTTTTCCCTGAGGAATCGGTTCCGCTTCCGGCGGCGCCGCTTCCGCCGGTACCGGTACGGGCCACCGCCCCCGGACTCCGCTCGGCGGCTTTCCCCGGGGCCCCGGCCTTCCGGCCGGCCTCCGTCTTCCGCTTCCCCTTCCCGGAGGTCGAAGCCGAGGCCGAGGCCGGGGCCGGAACGGAGGCCGTGCCCGACCCCGTCCCCAGCCACCCGGCCAGCTTGCCGCCCTCGCCGACCGCGCGCAGCCGCTTCTCGGCCGCGTCCCGCACCGGGTCCGTGGCCACGACCAGCAGTTCGTCCCCGTACCGCAGGACGGTCGACGGGGCCGGGACGAAGCTCGCCCCGTCCCGCACCACGAGCGTGACGGCCGAGCCGGCCGGCAGCCGCAGTTCGGAGACCTCGACGCCGTGCATCTTCGAGCCCTCGGGGACGCCCACCGACAGCAGGTGGCCGCGCAGCCGCTCCAGGGGCGCGGATTCGATCCCCAGGTCCAGGGCCTCGGTCTCGCCCAGGTCGAGGCGGCGGGCCAGCCAGGGCAGCGTCGGCCCCTGGACCAGGGTGTAGACGATCACCAGCACGAAGACGATGTTGAAGATCCGCCGGCTGTCGGGGACCGCCGCCACCATCGGGATGGTGGCGAGCACGATCGGCACCGCACCGCGCAGCCCGGCCCAGGAGAGGAGCGCCTTCTCCCGCCAGGGAGTGCGGAACGGCGCCGTGCTGAGGTAGACGGAGACCGGCCGCGCGATCACCGTCAGGACCAGGCCGACGACGAGCGCGGGGACGATGTCGTCACCGAGTTCGTGCGGCGTGACCAGCAGGCCGAGCAGGACGAACATCCCGATCTGCGCGATCCAGCCGAGCCCTTCGGCGAAGCCGCGGGTGGCCGGCCAGTGGGGCAGCTTGGCGTTCCCCAGTATCAGCGCGGCGAGGTAGACGGCCAGGAAGCCGGAGCCGTGGGCCAGCGCGCCGCCGGCGTACGCGATGGTGGCGATGGCCATCACGGCGATCGGGTAGAGGCCGGAGGCGGGCAGGGCCACGTGCCGCATGCCGTACGCGCCGAGGAAGCCGATGGCGAGGCCGACGGCCGCGCCGATGGCCAGTTCGAGGGCGATCTCGCCCAGGAGCAGGTACCAGTGCTCGACCGGTCCGGCGGCCGAGAAGGCGACGACGAGGATGACGACGGGAGCGTCGTTGAAGCCGGACTCCGCCTCCAGGACGCCGGTGAGCCGGGCGGGGAGGGGAACGTTCCGCAGGACGGAGAAGACGGCCGCGGCGTCCGTCGACGACACCACCGCACCGATGATCAGGGACTGCCGCCAGTCCACTCCGGCGAGGTAGTGGGCGGCGGTCGCGGTGACCCCCACGCTCACCGCGACGCCGAAGGTGGAGAGGACCGCGGCGGCGGGCAGGGCGGGCTTGATCTCCTGCCACTTGGTGCCGAGACCGCCCTCGGCCAGGATCACCACGAGGGCCGCGTAACCGATGACCTGGGTCAGGCCGACGTCATTGAACGAGACGCCGATGCCGTCCTGTCCTATCGCGACGCCGATGCCGAGGTAGACGAGCAGACTGGGCAGCCCGCTCCGGGAGGAGACCCGTACCGCCGCCACCGCGACGAGCAGGACGAGCGAGCAGATGAGCAGGAGTTCGTTGAGGTGGTGGACAGTCAGGGGCCGCTCCCATCACTAGGACTCCGGCCGTTGTCTGAAGGAACGTTCCTGCGAACGCCTTCCTACGAACGACCGGAACTTCATTGCCTCTCCTAATATTTTACGGGTTCTTAACGCCGTCCGGTCGGGACGAGGGTGGGCGAACCCCCACGGGACCACCTCGGCACGTCGGACGGACCACCCCCGGCGGCTGTTCGGAACGGTCACGCCCGGCCCCCGCGACGACTCCGCGTCGGGTCGCCGGGCGCCCTGCGCCTATGGTTGCTTCCAGCACTCCAGGACCACCCGGCCCCGCGAAGGACAGCGATGCCCCCCAACAACACCGGCCCTTCCGGCAAGAAAAAGAAGGGACGACGCGCTCGCCTGCTCGTGATCAGCCTCGTGCTGCTGCTCGTGGCAGGTGTCGGATTCGGGGCGTACTGGGGCGTCAGTACCGTGCGCGCCTCGTTCCCGGAGACGTCCGGAACGCTCGCGCTCAAGGGACTGAAGAGTCAGGTCAAGGTCGAGCGGGACGGCAACGGGATCCCTCAGGTCTACGCGGACAACGCCGAGGACCTGTTCCGCGCCCAGGGCTTCGTCCAGGCGCAGGACCGCTTCTGGGAGATGGACGTCCGGCGGCACCTGACGGCCGGACGGCTCTCCGAGATGTTCGGCTCCGGGCAGGTGGAGACCGACGCCTTCGTCCGCACGATGGGCTGGCGCAGGACCGCGCAGAAGGAATACGACAGCAAGCTGTCGCCGGAGACCAAGAAGTACCTCCAGGCGTACTCGGACGGTGTCAACGCCTATCTCGCCGACCACAAGGGCAAGTCGCTGTCGGTGGAGTACGCGGCCCTGGAGTTCGAGAACGACTACAAGCCGGAGAAGTGGACGCCGGTCGACTCCGTCGCCTGGCTGAAGGCGATGGCCTGGGACCTGCGGGCCAACATGCGCGACGAGATCGACCGCTCGCTCGCCGCGACCCGGCTGAGCCCGCGGCAGATCGAGCAGCTCTACCCGGCGTACCCGTACGACCGGAACAAGCCGATCGTCGAGGGCGGCGCCTATGACGCGGCCGGCAAGACCTTCGACCCCAAGGGCACGCCGTCCTCGTCGTCGCAGACCAGCGGGCAGGGGACGCAGGGTACTCAGGGGACCCAGGGGACCCAGGGGACGCCCGGCGGCCGGGGCACGCAGGGCGCGCCCGGAACCCAGGGCACACCCGGCACGCAAGGCAACCGAGGCACGCAGGGCACGCAGGGCACGCAAGGCACGCAGGGCGTTCCCAACAGCGGCGTCCCCGGCAAGGGAACGGGCGGCGCGTCGGCCGGTGGCCTGCGCACCGGCCTGGCCTCGCTGTCGAAGACGCTCGACAAGCTCCCGGCCCTGCTCGGCCCCAACGGCAACGGCATCGGCTCCAACTCGTGGGTCGTCTCGGGGCGGTACACGACCACCGGCAAGCCGCTGCTGGCCAACGACCCGCACCTCGCGCCGCAGCTGCCGTCCGTCTGGTACCAGATGGGCCTGCACTGCACCAAGACCAGTGAGCAGTGCCCGTACGACGTGGCCGGCTACACCTTCGCGGGCATGCCCGGCGTCGTCATCGGCCACAACAAGGACATCGCCTGGGGCATGACGAACCTGGGCGCCGACGTCGCCGACTTCTACCTGGAGAAGGTCAGCCCCGACGGCACGTACCAGTACGGCGGCAAGGAGCTGAAGCTCGACACCCGCAAGGAGACCGTGAAGGTCGCCGGCGGCAAGGACCGCGAGTTCACGATCCGCGAGACCAACAACGGGCCGCTCGTCTCCGACCGCAACGACGAGCTGGGCAAGGTCGGCCAGGACGCACCGGTCAAGGGCGCGGCCCCCGACCGCGCGGAGGGCTACGCCGTCGCGCTGCGCTGGACCGCCCTGGAGCCGGGCAAGTCGATGGACGCGGTCTTCGAGCTGAACCGGGCCACGGACTGGGAGTCGTTCCGGAAGGCCGCGTTCGACTTCGCCGTCCCCTCGCAGAACCTGATCTACGCGGACACCAAGGGCAACATCGGTTACCAGGCCCCCGGGCAGATCCCCGTGCGCAACAAGAAGCACGACGGCCGCCTCCCGGCGCCCGGCTGGGACCCGTCCTACCAGTGGAAGGGATTCGTCCCCTCCACCGCGCTGCCCTGGGACTACAACCCCAAGCGCGGTTACATCGTGACCGCCAACCAGGCCGTCGTCGACCCGAAGTACCCGATTCCGCTCACCACGGACTGGGGCTACGGCACCCGCAGCCACCGCATCACCGAGCTCATCCAGTCGAAGATCAAGGACGGCGGGAAGATCTCGACCGAGGACATGCAGAAGATGCAGATGGACAACGCCAGCGAGATCGGCAAGCTCCTGACGCCCTACCTGCTCAAGATCAACCTCAAGGGCCCCAACGAGCGCGAGACGAAGTACCTGCGCGAGGCCCAGGACCTGCTGAAGGACTGGGACTACAAGCAGGACGCCGACTCGGCCGCCGCCGCCTACTTCAACGCGGTCTGGCGCAACACCCTCAAGCTCGCCTTCGGCAACAAGCTCCCCAAGGAGCTGCGCGTCAAGGGCCAGTGCCTGCGGGTGCCCCCGGCCCGCGACTCCGGTCCCAAGGAGGACCTGAACGGCAGGACCCGCCTGGTCACCGAGTGCGGCGAGCGCGAGCCGGACGCGGCGCAGCCGGACGGCGGCGACCGCTGGACCGAGGTCGTCCGCTCGATCCTCGACAAGCCGGACGACGGCTGGTGGAAGACCAGCGGCCGCAAGGGCGCGAAGAACCGCGACGATCTGCTGGCCCGCGCCATGAAGGACGCCCGCTGGGAGCTCACCTCCAAGCTCGGCAAGGACGTCTCGTCCTGGAGCTGGGGCCGGCTGCACCAGCTCAACCTGAAGAACCAGACGCTCGGCAAGGAGGGCCCCGCCATCGTCCGGTGGATGCTCAACCGCGGGCCCTGGAACCTGGCGGGCGGCGAGGCCGCCGTCAACGCGGCCGGCTGGAACGCGGCGGGCGGCTACGACGTGGTCTGGGTGCCGTCCATGCGGATGGTCGTCAACCTGGAGGACCTGGACAAGTCCCGGTGGATCAACCTCACCGGCGCGTCCGGCCACGCCTACCACGCCAACTACTACGACCAGACGGACAAGTGGGCCAAGGGCGAGCTGCTGCCGTGGGCCTTCACTCCGGGCGCGGTGAAGAAGGCGTCGGAGAACACGCTCACGCTCACGCCGTGAGGCCGGTGCCCTCCTCCGCCAGGTGAACGGGCGCCGGTCAGGCCGGCGCGAAGCGGCGCACCCCGCCAGGGGTGACCACCGCGTGCACGGGGTGGTCGTGCGGTTCCTCCGGGACCCGCGCGACCACCTCGTCGTCGTAGAGGAGCACGACGAGGGCGGGCGTCGCGCCCGCGCGCTCCAGGCGCGCCAGTACGCGGTCGTACGAGCCGCCCCCGCGCCCCAGTCGCATGCCCCTGCCGTCCACCGCCAGGCCGGGCAGCAGCACGGCGTCCGCCTCGGTGACGGCGTCGGGGCCGAGCCGGGGCCCGTCCGGTTCCAGCAGTCCGCGGCCGGCCCTGGCGAGGTGGCCGGGGCCGCGGTAGAGGCCCCAGTCGAGATCGTTGTCGGGCAGCAGGACGGGCAGCAGGACCCGGACGCCGCGGTCGCGCAGGCGCTCCAGCAGGGCGCGGGTGCCCGGTTCGCGGCCGACGGAGACGTAGGCGGCGACCGTTCCGGCGCCCGCGAGCTCGGGCAGGCCGAGCGCGCGCCGGCCCAGCGCCTCCTGCGCGGCCCCGATCGTTCCGGGGCTCAGGGCCGCGCGTCGGTCCAGGAGAATTCGCCGCAAGTCGGTCTTGCCGCCATCTGCCGTGCCCATTGTTCGTACAAACTCCTTTTCTCGGTTCATACTCGGTGGAGCCGCATCTTCCACTCATTCGCAACGGATAGTGTTCGCCCCATGACTCACGCGCGACCTCGGATCAGCAAGGCTGTCATTCCCGCCGCCGGCCTGGGAACCCGGTTCCTGCCGGCGACGAAGGCCACGCCCAAGGAAATGCTGCCGGTCGTCGACAAGCCGGCCATCCAGTACGTGGTCGAGGAAGCGGTCGCCGCGGGCCTCACGGACGTCCTGATGATCACCGGCCGCAACAAGCGCCCCCTGGAAGATCACTTCGACCGGAACTACGAGCTGGAGGAGGCCCTGCGCCGCAAGGGCGACGCCTCCCGGCTCGCCCGGGTGCAGGAGTCCAGCAACCTGGGGACGATGCACTACGTCCGGCAGGGCGATCCCAAGGGCCTCGGTCACGCCGTGCTCTGCGCCGCACCGCACGTGGGCAACGAGCCGTTCGCCGTCCTCCTCGGCGACGACCTGATCGACGAGCGGGACGCCCTGCTCTCCCGCATGGTCGACATCCAGCGGCGCTCCGGCGGCAGTGTGATCGCCCTGCTGGAGGTCGACCCGTCCCAGGTCCACCTCTACGGCTGCGCGGCGGTCAAGCCCACCGACGCCGAGGACGTCGTCGAGGTCACCGGGCTCGTCGAGAAGCCCGACCCGGCCGAGGCGCCCAGCAATTACGCGGTCATCGGCCGCTACGTCCTCGACCCCGCGATCTTCGACGTGCTGCGGGAGACCCCGCCGGGGCGCGGCGGCGAGATCCAGCTCACCGACGCCCTGCAGGCCCTCGCCGCCGAGCCGGGCCTCGGCGGACCGGTGCACGGCGTAGTGTTCAAGGGACGCCGGTATGACACCGGTGACCGTGGTGACTATCTGCGTGCCATTGTCAGACTGGCATGCGAACGTGAAGACCTGGGACCGGACTTCCGGGACTGGCTTCGTAGGTACGTCACCGAGGAGATGTAGCCCTGTGAGCCTTGTGAGCGACGCCGCCGCGGCCGCGCCGGGCGCGGACCGCCTCTGGTCCGTGGACGAGCACCTCGCCGACATCCTGCGCACGGTCCGTCCGTTGGAGCCCATCGAGCTCCAACTGCTCGACGCCCAGGGCTGCGTGCTCGTCGAGGATGTCACGGTGCCCGCCGCCCTGCCGCCCTTCGACAACAGCTCCATGGACGGCTACGCGGTCCGGGCCGCCGACGTCCGGGACGCGAGCGAGAAGTTCCCGACCGTGCTCACGGTCGTCGGCGACGTCGCGGCGGGCGGCGACGGGGCGCTCGTCGCCGTGGGGCCCGGCCAGGCCGCGCGGATCATGACCGGGGCGCCGCTGCCGCCCGGCGCCGAGGCGGTCGTCCCCGTCGAGTGGACCGACGGCGGGCTCGGCGGAGGCCCCGCCACCACCATGTCCGCGGGCGGCATCGCCGGCGGGGCCTCCGGGGAGGGAGCCGGGCTGGGCGCGGTGCGCGTGCACCGCCCCGTCACCGCCGGCGCCCATGTGCGCGCCCGCGGCAGCGATGTCGCCGCCGGCGACCTCGCGCTCGCCGCCGGCACCGTCCTCGGCCCCGCCCAGCTCGGGCTGCTGGCCGCGATCGGCCGCGCCACCGTGACCGTCCGCCCGCGCCCCCGCGTCGTCGTCCTCTCCACCGGCAGCGAGCTGGTGCCGCCCGGCGGCGAGCTGGCCCCCGGCCGCATCCACGATTCGAACAGCTACCTCCTCGCCGCCTGCGCCCGCGACGCCGGGGCCCTCGCCTACCGCGTCGGCGCGGTCGAGGACGACGCCGCGACGCTGCGCGCCACCCTGGAGGACCAGATCGTCCGCGCCGACGCCATCGTCACCAGCGGCGGTGTCAGCGTCGGCGCCTACGACGTCGTCAAGGCGGCGCTCACCGGACTCTCCGGCGACGAGGGCCGGGTCGAGTTCCGCAGGCTGGCCATGCAGCCCGGCAAGCCGCAGGGCTTCGGCCGGCTCGGGCCCGGCCGCACCCCCCTCTTCGCCCTCCCGGGCAACCCCGTCAGCGCCTACGTCTCCTTCGAGCTGTTCGTCCGGCCCGCCGTCCGCGCCATGATGGGCCTCGAACCGCCGGAGCGCCCCGTCGTCCGCGCCGAGTGCGCCGAGCCCGTCGGCCCGTCGCCGCGGGGCCGCCGCCAGTACCTGCGCGGCCGGTACGCGGACGGGCGGGTCACCCCCGTCGGGGGCGCGGGATCGCACCTGGTGGGGGCGCTCGCGCGGGCCGACGCGCTGATCGTGGTGCCGGAGGACGTCACCTCCGTCCCGGCGGGCGCCGAGGTGGACGTCATCCTTCTCGACTGACCGCCGCCGCCTCCGGGTACGGTGGCACCCCACTGACGGCCTTGGCCTTGGACCGGGAGAACGATGAGCAGCACCCAGCCCCCACCCGCCCGGCTGACGCACCTCGACGACGCGGGCGCGGCGCGCATGGTCGACATCACGGCCAAGGACGTCACCGCCCGCACCGCGCGGGCGAGCGGACGGGTGCTGGTCGCGCCGCGCGTGGTGGAGCTGCTGCGCGGCGAGGGCCTGCCCAAGGGCGATGTGCTGGCCACCGCCCGGATCGCCGGGATCATGGGCGCCAAGCGCACCCCGGAGATCATCCCGCTCTGCCACCCGCTGGCCCTCTCGGGCGTCACCGTCGACCTCGCGCTGACCGACGAGGCCGTCGAGATCACCGCCACCGTCCGCACCACCGGCCGCACCGGTGTGGAGATGGAGGCGCTGACCGCCGTCACCACGGCCGCCCTCACCGTCGTCGACATGGTCAAGGCGGTCGACAAGGCCGCCGTCATCTCGGACGTCCGGGTCGAGGAGAAGTCCGGCGGCACGTCCGGCGACTGGCGGCGCGCGTGAGAGCCCTGGTCGTCACCGCCTCCAACCGCGCCGCCGCCGGCGTCTATCCGGACCGAGGCGGTCCGCTGCTGGTCGCCGGACTGGCCGAACTGGGCTGCGCGGTGGAAGGACCCCTGGTGGTACCCGACGGCGACCCGGTCGAGGCCGCGCTGCGGACGGCCGTCGCCGAGGGGTACGACGTGGTGGTCACCACCGGCGGTACGGGCGTCTCGCCCACCGACCGCACCCCCGAGGCCACCCGGGCGGTCCTGGACTACGAGGTGCCCGGCATCGCCGAGGCCGTCCGCGCCGAGGGGCTCGCCAAGGTGCCGACGGCCGCGCTCTCCCGCGGCCTGGCCGGCGTCGCCGGACGCACCCTGATCGTCAACCTGCCCGGTTCGACGGGCGGGGTGCGGGACGGCCTGGCCGTCCTCGGCCGGGTGCTCGCGCACGCCGTGGACCAGTTGCACGGCGGTGATCACCCCGGACCCGCGCCGCGGAACCCGGCATGACCATGTGGCCGGTGGCGCTCCGGGACGGGGACGTCCTGCTCCGCCCCATCCGTATGCGCGACCACAGCGCCTGGCGCGAGGTCAACCGGCGCAACCGCGACTGGCTGCGCCCCTGGGAGGCCACCGTCCCGCCGCCCCCGCCCGGCGGCCCGCCCGCGCGGCGTCCCACCTACCGGCAGATGGTCCGTCACCTGCGGTCGGAGGCGCACGCCGGACGCATGCTGCCCTTCGTCATCGAGTACCAGGGGCGGCTGTCCGGCCAGTTGACGGTGGCGGGCATCACCTGGGGGTCGATGTGCTCGGCGCACATCGGTTACTGGGTGGACGAGGCCGTGGCCGGCCGGGGCGTCATGCCGACCGCCGTCGCCCTGGTCACCGACCACTGCTTCCGCACCCTCGGCCTGCACCGCGTCGAGGTGTGCATCCGGCCGGAGAACGCGCCCAGCCGCCGGGTGGTGGAGAAGCTCGGCTTCCGCGAGGAGGGGCTCCGCCCGCGGTACCTGCACATCGACGGCGCCTGGCGGGACCACCTGGTCTACGCGCTCACGGCGGAGGAGGCGGTGGACGGGGTCGTCAGCCGGTGGCACCGCTCCCGCCTCGCAAAATAAAATAGATGTTCGAATTGGGCTGTCTAATGACGGTCGACGTTCGGTTTCGAACCCAACAATCACAAAAAAAGTTCGAGATATCAGCCGGTTCGTGCGACACACCGCGCCAATTGGCGGAATCCGCCGAGCGGACCCCTCTACCGTGTGCAGTGTGAGCAGCAGCGGCCTGATCTACGCAGTCATCGTCGGGGCCTGGGCCGCCTACTTGGTGCCGATGTGGCTCCGTAGGCAGGACGAGCTCAACGAAGCCCGTCCGACGGAACGCTTCAGCACCGCCATCCGGCTGCTGTCCGGACGGGCGGGGATGGAGCGCCGTTACGCCAAGGAGCTCGAACGCGCCGGCGCCTCCGCCGGCGCGCCGGCACCGGACGCGTCGGCATCCGGCGTGGCGGCGGACGCCCCGACGGCGCGTCCCCAGGAGCCGGACGCCGCGACCGCACCGGTCGCCGCCCGGCCCTCCGGCGTACCCGCGCCCGACCGGACTCCCCCCACCCCGGCCGAACGCGCCCGCCGCTCCAAGGTCCTCGCGCGCCGCCGCCGCACCACCGTTCTCCTCTTCCTCGCCTTCACCCTCGGCGCGGTCGTCGCGGGCGTCGGCGGCATCGCCTTCCTGTGGGCCCCGGCCGTTCCGGCGGTGCTTCTCAGCGCGTACATCTGCTACCTGCGCGTCCAGGAACGGCGGCGGTTCGCCTTCGTCATGGACCAGCGCCGGGCCGAACTGGCCGCCCAGCGGCTGCGCGAGGGCCGCCCGCGCCCTCAGCAGGCGGCGGACCCCACGACCGTCGCCGCCCCCGTCCCCGCGGACACCGTCCGCCGACCAGCCCCCGCCGCCGCGACTGAGCCCCCGGCCGCTCCGGCCGCCCCGTCGGCGCCCTCGCCCAGCGCGGGCCGCCGCGCCCTGGTCGAGCAGACCGACCACGCGGAGTGGGTGGACCAGCAGCGCGACCGCGGCACCGAGGGCGACGGCTGGGAGCCCGTGCCCGTCCCGCTGCCCACCTACGTCACGGCCCCCGTCGCCCCCCGCGCCGGCGACTCCGCCGACCTCGGCACCCCGGACACTTGGAGCGCCGCCCGCTCCAGTACCGCCGGCCCTTCCCTCGACCGCAAACCGGCCGACGACCGCCGGGGCGC